>NZ_CP116339.1:0-343333 GCF_028198165.1 Pseudoxanthomonas sp. JBR18 | reverse complement strand
CGGTACATGCCGGCCAGCGGCGCGTAGTCGCACATCAGCCGCGCGGACAATTCGAGCGTGGTGAAGTGCCCGGAGATCACGATCACCCCGCGCCCGCCCGCCTGCGCGGCCTCGAGGTGCTCCAGGCCTTCCACGCGCAGGTTCTTGCGCATCGGCGCCACATCCCCCCACCAGGCGCGGGCGAATTCGAACATTCCCACGCCCAGCGCGGTGAAGACCTCGTCCAGCAGACGCGCGCGGGTCGCGGCGTCCGCGTCCGGAAAGCACAGCTCCAGGTTGCGCGCGGCCACCTTGCGGCGAGAGGCCAGGGCGAGCTTCAGCAGCGCGCCCAACGGACGGCCGAGCGCGCGCTGCAGGCCCCAGGGCAGGCGCGCGACCAGCGCCGAAACGCCTACGCCGAGCCAGGTCGGCCAGGTCGAGGGCTGCAGGGGTGGCGGTCCGGGATCGAATGGAGTGGCCTGGCGCGCAGGCGCGTCGGCGGGGCGCTGTGTCATGCGGTCATTGTAGCCGGGCGCCTTTTACGTATCCTTGCCCCCCGATGCGTCGTGACCTGACCGAAACATGGTTGCGTGCCCTGTATTCGGCCGTGCTCTACGTGCTGACGCCGGCCACGGTCTACCACCTGATCTGGCGCGGCTTCCGCGTCCCCGGCTATTTCCAGCGCTGGGGGGAGCGTTATGCCGCCTGGAGCGGGCCGCCGCATCCGGTGGATGTGTGGGTGCATGCGGTGTCGGTCGGCGAGGTCAATGCCGCCGCGCCGGTGGTCGATGCGTTGCGGCGTCACTATCCGCATCTGCGGCTGCTGGTCACCACCATCACCCCGACCGGATCGGACCGGGTGCGCGCGTTGTGGGGTGACGAGGTGCTCCACGTCTACGCGCCTTACGATCTGCCCGGCGCAGTGGGGCGCTTCCTGCGGCACTTCGAGCCCGGCGTGGCCCTGGTGATGGAAACCGAGCTGTGGCCCAACCTGCTGCTGGGCTGCAAGGGCAGGGGGATCCGCACCTACATCCTCAACGCGCGACTGTCGGCGCGCTCGCTGCGCGGCTATCGCGTGCTGGCCCCGCTGATCCGGCGCGTGGTGGCCAGCGTGCACCGCATCGGCGCGCAGTCGGTGGCCGATGGCAAGCGGTTCGTCCACCTGGGCGCGGCGCCCGAGGCGATCGTGGAGACCGGCAACCTCAAGTTCGACATCGCCATTCCCGCCGGCCTGGAGTCGCTGGTGGGCAGCTTCCGCGAGCACGTGGGCGGGCGCCCGGTGTGGATCGCCGCTAGCACGCACCCGGACGAGGAAGCCGCGGTGATCGCCATCCATCGCCAGCTGCTGGCGCGCTTCCCCGACCTGCTGCTGCTGTGGGCTCCGCGTCATCCCGAGCGTTTCGGCCGTGCGGTGGAACTGGCCCAGGACGCCGGCTGGCAGGTCGGCCGCCGCAGCGTGGGGCGCTGGCCGGCGGCTGGCGATGCGGTGTTCGTGCTCGATTCGCTGGGTGAGCTCATGGGCTTCTATGCCTGCGCGCAGGTCGCCTTCGTCGGCGGCAGCCTGCAGGCCATCGGCGGGCACAACCTGCTGGAGCCAGCCGCGGTCGGCACCGCGATGGTCACCGGCCCGCATCTGCACAACTTCGTGGAGATCTCACGCCGCCTGTCCGAGGCCGGCGCGCTGGAAGTGGGGCGCAACGCGCGTGAAGTCGGTGACCTGATCCTGGCCCTGCTAGCCGAGCCGGAACGCCGCGAGCAGATGGTCCAGGCCGGGCGGCTGCTGGTCGAACGCGGCCGCGGCGCGTTGGGTCGCACCCTGGAGATGGTGGCCTCGGACCTGCGCGCGGCGCCCTGAGCGGTGTTGGCGGCGTCAGTGGGTGCGGGAACGGCCCGCGTGCAGGTCGATGAGCTGATCGCGCAGGGCCTGGGCGTCGGGCGCCTTGGGGACCAGATTCAGGTAGCGGGTCAGGTCGGCCTGCGCCCCCTTGCGGTAGTCCAGGTTGAGATAAGCCATGCCGCGGTCGCGCAGCGCTTCGGGCTGGTCGGGCACCAGCTTGAGCACCCGGTCCGCGCAGCGCGCCGCGCGGTCCCATTCGGCGCGTTCGGCATACACGCCGTGCAGATTGCGTAGCACGCGCACCAGGATCGCCCGGTGCGGCGCCGGGTCGAGGATCTGCAGCAGGACGTTGTCGTCGGGTACGTCGCCGCCCAGATGCGGTTTGGCGCGCTCGCGCAGTTCATCGGCCCCCAGCGGCCGACCGCCGTTGAACGGATCCATCACCAGGAGTCCATCGTCCACCGGCAGGCGGACCAGGAAATGCCCGGGGAAGGACACGCCGTCCAGCGGCACGCCCAGCCGCCGGGCGACCTCGATCTGCACCATCGCCAGCGAGATCGGGTTGCCGAGCCGGCGTTCGAAGACCTCGTTGAGGTAGCTGTTGCGCGGATCGTAGTACTCGTCGTGGTCCCCGGCGTAGCCGAGTTCCTCGAACAGGTGGCGGTTGATCGCCGCCATCTTCAGCGGCCAGGACGCGATCTGCTCGATCTCCTGGCGCAGGTGTTCGGCGTGGCTCTGCAGCAGGGTGTCGTAGAGGTCGGCGTCCAGGTGCGGGTATTCGTCGCGCGCGATCAGCAGCGCGGTGCCCAGCAGTGGCAGGGTGTCATCGGCATGACTGGCCAACGAACCCCAATCAGGAAGTGTCAGTCGATCCCCCATGGCCCAAGACTGCAGCCATTCGTGCGGGGGATCAAGTCCCGAGCGCGGTCACTCGGGCTGGGCCTTGAGAGCCACGTCCGGATCGACCTTGAGCACCTCGCCGAGCTTGAGCCCGAGGCGATCGGCCTGGCCGGCATTGAGCTCCAGCACGTATAGCGCGGCGGCGTGGCTGGGGTAGGCCGGGCAGGCGTTGCCCGCCGAGCACGGGGGCACGTTGCGCTGCTGGCCGACCAGTTTGAGGGCATGGTCGAAGTACAGGATGTCCAGCGGGATGTGGGTGTTCTTCATCCAGTACGAGATCGGCTCCTCGTATTCGTGGATGAACAGCATCCCGTGGTCTTCGGCCATCTCGTCGCGAAACATCAGACCGCGCGCACGCTCGGCCTCGTCATCGGCGACCTCGATGCTGTAGCGGTGGCCCGCGATCTCCACCCAGCGTGTGGGCGCGCATCCGGCGACGCCGGAGAGCAGCAGGACCGAGAGGAGGCAGACGCGCGCGAGCATGGGACTTGGTCGATTGATCGTCAGCGCGAAACCATGGTGCAAGGCGCTGGACAGGTCAAGCGATGCGGTGGTGCCCGTGGTCATGGGGGCTGTGCTCAGCCGAGTTGATAGGCATGCTTGATACCGCTGTACTGACCCAGCGTGCGCCGCAACAAGCAAGACGTGGCTGCCTCCGTCGGACGCCGGGACGACTGGCTGATCAGTACCGAGGTCGCTGCCAGCAGGCCCAGAGGATCCTCGACGCTTCGGCTTGCCAACGCGGCTCGATCGTAATGTGGGAAACGTCGCTGGAGCAGTGTGGCGAGCAAGTCTGCCTGACCATCACCGATGATGCCGGCCTCCTGGGCCTGTTTCGACAACAGCCACAGCGGAGGAGGCGGCGTGCTTTTGCTGTGGCCCGCGTCTTCCTCATCGGCCCGACCGCCCTGGAGATGGTGCAAGGCGAATTGAGAAAGCCAGACGCGGAAGACAAACAGCTCAAGCAGGCAGGACTGCGGGTTGGCATGTCCTTCCAGCACCGCTGCGTAAGCCTGCCGGTAGTCGATCCATCGGTAGGAAGCTTCGATCGCAAGATGGAGTGGGTTGGCGTGCATGCGACGTCCTGTCGTTGATGAGGCTTGCGGCATTGCGGGACTTGCCTTCCTGTCTGCTTAAGCAGAAGCCACGCCCCGTCAAAGTAAACTTTACTTTATTTGAAAGTTAATTACGCAAGTTCGTCGATGGAGGCCCGCTACCGTCCACGGATGGACATCGCACGCAGACGCGAGGACTTCGCCAGCCGTTTCAACAAAGCACTGCAGGCGTCCGGCCGTTCCGAGCTCAGTGACGGAGAGTTGCTGAAGTTGTTTGGTCGCCATGGAATCGCGGTGACGACCCAGACCGTCTCCAACTGGCGTCATGGCAAGCACATGCCGCGGCTCGAGCAGATCGAGGGCCTGGCGGCCGCCTTGGGAATCGAGGCCGCCGAATTGGCGTTCGGCAAGCTGCGCGTGGGTGAGAGCCGCGCGGCGTGGCCAATGCAGAGCACCGAGGAGCGGGCCCTGGTCGAGGGGCTTGCCCTGCTGGATGACGAACAGAAGGCGCTGGTGCGCGACCTGGTGCGCGTGCTCGGGCAGCGGCGAGCTGGCCAGCGCAGCGGACGACGCAAGCGTCCCTGACGCGGCGCCGATGCGTGCTCATTGCCCGGTCGGTTGGGCCGTCGGGCAAGCCACGACGGACCTCATCGCCAGTCCACGGGGCAGCCTGAGTCGATGCCAGTGACGATGTGGTCCGCCGCAGCGGCGGCCAGGCCTGGCGTGCTCAGAGCACCTGCGGTGGTTGTCCGCCGACGATGACCACATCGGCCGGCCGGCGGGCGAACAGGCCCACGGCGACCACGCCGGGGATCTGATTCAGCGCGGTCTCCACCGCGACCGGATCGGTGATGGATAGGTTGTGCACGTCCAGCACCACGTTGCCGTTGTCGGTGACCACGCCATCGCGCCATACCGGCTGGCCGCCGGTCAGGGCCAGGATCTCGCGGGCCACCAGGCTGCGCGCCATGGGGATGACTTCCACCGGCAACGGGAACTTGCCCAGGACCGGTACCTGCTTGGAGGCGTCCACGATGCAGACGAACTGCTGGCTGGCCTGGGCGATGATCTTTTCGCGGGTCAACGCGGCGCCACCGCCCTTGATCAGGCACTTGCGCGGGTCGCACTCGTCGGCCCCGTCGACATACAACGAGAGCGTGCCGGTGTGGTTGAGATCCAGCACTTCGATGCCATGGGACTGCAGCCGCGCGGTGCTCTGCTCGGAGCTGGAGACCGCGCCCTTGATGCGTGTCGGGTCGCGGCCCAGGGCGTCGATGAAATAGGCGACGGTCGAGCCGGTGCCGACGCCGACGATCATGCCCTCCTCGACGTATTCGATGGCTTTTTCGGCGGCCAGGCGCTTGGCTTCGGACATGGTCAGGCGATCACGAAAAGGGGAAGTGGATGGAGTGGGCGCGCCTGATCAGGCGGCTTCGAGCGAGAGCAGCAGCTTCCACTGCGCGGCGGTGACCGGCAGCACCGACAGGCGCGTGCCCTTGCGGATCAGGGCGAAGTCCTCGCCCAGCGCCTCGGCATGCTGGCGGATGGTGTCCAGCGCGATGCCGTGGGCCAGCTTGCGCTCGAACGCCACGTCCACCAGGAACCAGCGCGGCTGCTCGACCGTGGCCTTCTCGTCGAAGTACTTGGATTTCTTCTGGAACTGGGTGGGATCGGGATAGGCGGTGCTGGCCACGCGCGCAATGCCGTAGATGCCTGGCACCTCGGTGTTGGAGTGATAGAACAGCACCCCGTCGCCCACGCGCATGCCATCCTTCATGAAATTGCGCGCCTGGTAATTGCGCACACCGGTCCACGGCTCGGTGCCCACGCGCTGCAGGTCGTCGATGGAGAAGTCCTCGGGTTCGGACTTCATCAACCAGTAGCGGGTTCGGGTGCTCATCGGCTTCCAGGGGTCAGGGTGTGGGCTTCGGTGCAGATCGCGTCCGGCACGACATCCCAGTCCCGGGCCACCAGGGCCTCGCAGCGCTGGGCCTGGAATGCAGCGCCGACCAGCCAGGGGGGCGCAGCGCTCATGCGCCGGAACGCGAAGCTGCGATCGTACCAGCCGCCTCCCATGCCCAGCCGCTGGCCGGCGTCATCGAAGCCGACCAGCGGCATCACCACCATCGCCATCTCGGTCGGTTCGAGCGCCGAACTCGGCGACACGTCCGGTTCGGGAATGCCGAAGCGGTTGGTCACCAGCGGGTCGCCCGCGCGCCAGGGAGCAAAACGCAGTTCCTCGCCATGCAGCACCGGCAGGCAGTAGACCAGGCCGGGTGGCAGGCGCAGTTGGAAGACGTGCAGGCCGATTTCGCCGTCGGTGGCCCAGTAGCCGGCCACATAGCCGCGCGTGGGCAAAAAGGGCAGGGCCAGCAGACGCGTGGCGAGTGCTTCGGCACCGGCGATGCGTTGGGCGGCCGGCAGTGCGCGGCGGCGTTGACGCAGTTCACGGCGCAGTTCGGGCAGGGCGTCGCTATCGCTCATGAAAAAAGAATGCCGCGTCCTGGTGGGGCGCGGCATTCTAGAAGATTGAAGACATCCTCCGCCAATGGCGATGCGGCGAAACGACCTTGAACCCGGGGTTCAAGTGGGCCGGCTTTGGGGCCATCGGGCTTCCCGCTACGAAGGCGGACTTGCGCTCCCGGCTTCCGTTTCCGTCCCGGTGTCGTTTTTAAGGGACAAGGCGAATGTTTTGCACGCTGTCGGACACAGCAGAGGATGCGCGATCAGTATAGCCACGCGCGGCGCTTTGCCTAGTCCGTTTGTCGGCGCGGTTCAGGGCGCAGTGTTCAACACGAGGATCGTGTCAAGGTTCAACGCGGCTCGAGCCAGCCATCCAGGCGACGATGCAGGTCGCCCAGCGTGCGGGTGAACTCGCTTTCGCGCGCGGCCTGCTGGTCGCGCAGTTGCTGAAGCTCGTGCGCCAGGTTGAGCGCGGCCAGGACCGCCACACGGTCGGCAGCGGCCATCTTGTGCGCGCCGCGGACCTCGCGCATGCGGGTGTCCAGCAACTTGGCGGCGGCCATCAGGCTGCCGCGTTCGCCAGGCTCCACGCCGATGGTGTATTCGCGGTCCAGGATGTGGACATTGACGACTTCGCTGCTGCTCACGTGTGCTGCTCCAGCGAGCGCAGGCGGGTGATCATGGCTTCGACCCGCGAGCGCGCCAGCTCGTTCTTGGCCAGCAGCTGCGCCCGCTCGCTGGACAGCTGCTCCTGCTGCACGCGCAGGCTGCGGTTCTCGTCGGACAGGCGCTGGCAGCGATCGGCCAGCTCCTGCAGGCGTGCAGCCAGAGCGCGTAGCTGTTCGATCGAGTCGGGCTGGTCCATGTCGATCACGATAGGCACGCCCGTGGCGGACGGTCAAGCAGCCGATGTCGCGGCATCGGGCAACGCGGATCAGGCGCTGGCCAGGATGTTGCCGGCGCCATCGTGCATGCGGATGAACGCCAGGCAGTCGGCCGGTTCCAGCGCGCGCGAGACATGGTGTCCCTGGATCTCGTCGCAGCCACGCAACTGCAGGAAGGCCAACTGCGCGGCGGTCTCCACGCCTTCGGCGACCACGTGCAGGGACAACGACTGGGCCATGGCGATGATCGCGCTGGTGATGGCCTCGTCCTCGATGTCGTGGTTGATGTCGCGCACGAATTCCTGGTCGATCTTCAGCGTGTTCAGCGGCAGGCGTTTGAGGTAGGCCAGCGAGGAATAGCCGGTGCCGAAATCGTCGATCGCGATCGACACGCCCAGGGCGCGGCAGGCCTGCAGGACGCGGCTGTTCTGTTCGGGACTGGCCATCAGTACGCTCTCGGTCAGTTCCAGTTCCAGGCGCGAGGCGTTGACCCCGGTCTCGGCCAGCACGCGGGCGACCACGTCGGCCAGGTCGCCGCGCTGCAGCTGCAAGGACGACACGTTGACTGCCACGCTGAGGTGGTCCATGCCCGCGTCATGCCAGCTGCGCAGGGTCTGGCAGGCCTGGCGCAGGGTCCAAATGCCGATGTCGACAATCAGTCCGCTTTCCTCGGCGAGCGGAATGAACTGGGCCGGGGAGATCTCGCCCAGCTCGCGGCTCTCCCAGCGCAGCAGGGCTTCGGTCCCGGTGATCTGCTGGCGATGCAGCGACAGCCGGGGCTGGTAGACCACGCGCAGCTCGTCGCGCTCCAGCGCACGCCGCAGCGCGCTGGTGAGGATCGCCCGGTGCCGGGTCTTCTCGTCCATCTCCTCCGAGTACACCGCCCAGGTGTGGCGGCCGGCGGACTTGGCCTGGTACATGGCCGTGTCGGCGTGCTTGAGCAGTTCGGTCGGGACCTGGGCGTGTTCGGGGTAGAGACTGATGCCGATCGAGGGCGAGACCGCGATTTCAAGCCGGTCGCCGAAGGACAAGGGTTGGGTGAAGGCCTGGATCACCCGTTCGGCCACGCGCTCTGCGTCGGCCGGCGCGGTGATGCCTTCCAGGACCACGGTGAACTCGTCGCCGGCCAGGCGCGCGACGGTGTGCTGGTGCCCGACGGTCTGCTGCACCCGCGCGGCGGCCGCACGCAGGATGCGGTCGCCCGTGGCGTGGCCCAGCGAATCGTTGATGTCCTTGAACCGGTCCAGGTCGATGAACAGCACCGCGACCCGGGTGCGTTCACGGCGGGCGCGCACCACCGCGCGCGACAGGCGCTCGGACAGCAGCGAGCGGTTCGGCAGGCTGGTCAGGGTGTCGTAGTTGGCCAGGTAGCGCAGTTCCTGTTCGGCGCGCTTCTGCTCGGTGATGTCGTTGAGGACCAGGACCACCATCAGGCGCTGACCGCTGGCGTCGGGCACCACGTTGGTCTCGATCCGGCACAGGATTTCCTCGCCGTCCTTGCGCACCTTCCAGGCCTCGCCGGACCAGCGGCCTTCGCGCTGGAGCTGGGTGCTCATGCGCGCGGTGCTGTCGCTGGTGTTCTGACGGCTGTCGAGCAGGCTGAGGGGCTGGCCGGCCACTTCGGCCCCGTCGTAGCCGGTCATGCGGCTGAAGGACGGGTTGACCGTGATGAAGCGGTATTCGGCATCCAGGACCGCGACCGCTTCGCTCATGCTGCGCATGACCTCGCTGGCCACGCGATGCTCGTATTCGGCGTTGCGGCTGGCGGTGATGTCACGTGCGGTGCCGGCCAGGCGCAGGGCGCGTCCCTGTGCATCGTGTTCGACCACCCGGCCGCGCGCGCGCACCCAGGTCCACTGGCCGTCGCCGCGCATGTCCATCCGGTGCTCGGACATGAACAGCGGCGCTTCGCCGCGTAGGTGGCTGCGCAGGCGCTGGGTCACCAGCGGCAGGTCATGCGGATGGATCTGGGGGATGTCGCCGACCCGGGTGAGCATGGTGATGGCGTGGCTGGATGGCGAGTGCTCGTCCGCCCGCAGGCGGTGCAGGCGGCGACCGATCAGGTCGTAGTCCCAGAACACCTCGCCGGAGGCCCACAACGCCAGTTTGAGATGGTCGTCTCCGGATGGCACGACAGGCGGTTGCGGCAGCCGCCGCTGCAGGGCGGGTAGCCACAATCGGCGCGTACCGGCCAGGACCACCAGGATCAGCGCCAGAGCGGCCACTCCCATCCAGGCAAGGCGCGCCGCATCGGGAGCCGGTGTCGCGGCCATCAGCAAGGGGAAGGGCAATGATGGCATCAGCTCGAAACGGCTCCGTGACATCCGCCAGCGCAAAGGATGCGATCGAGTGTAGGCGTGCGATGCGTCACGCAACAAGCGGATTTCGGCCTTTGCGACTACACTTTTAGGCATGCAACCGTCTGATTCCTTTGATCGCCGGCAGGGCATCGCCCGATGAGCCTGCCGACTCTCGAGGACGTCGACCAGGCCGCGCGCGGCCTGGGCCTTGGCGCCTCCCCCTTTGAACTCCACGGCGGCCTGTGCGGCTGGCTGTCCGGCGGCGGCGACAATGCCGTGGACTGGCCGGCGCGCGTCCTGGCCGATCCGGCCCTGCCTGCACCGGCGGCGGACAGCGCGCTGGATGAATTGCGCACCTCCACCGTCGCCCAGTTGGAGGACCGCGCCTTCGGCTTCGAACTGCTGTTGCCCGATGCCAGCGCCGG
Source organism: Pseudoxanthomonas sp. JBR18 (assembly GCF_028198165.1). Classification (NCBI taxonomy): domain Bacteria; kingdom Pseudomonadati; phylum Pseudomonadota; class Gammaproteobacteria; order Lysobacterales; family Lysobacteraceae; genus Pseudoxanthomonas; species Pseudoxanthomonas sp. JBR18. The sequence continues at coordinate 333,490 of NZ_CP116339.1, read as the reverse complement.
CCTGGAAGAACGCGCCCAGGCGCTGTTCGACTGGTGCCGTGCCTTCCTGGGCGGTTTTGGCCTGGCGGCGGCCAGCGATGCCTCACTGTCCGATGACGGGGCCGAGGCCCTGGCGGATCTGGGCAAGCTGGCCCAGGCCAGCCCGGAGCTGGGCGAAAGCGAGGAAGACGAAGACGCCCTGGCCGAGATCGAGGAATTCGTGCGCGTGGCCGTCCTGCTGCTGCACGGCGACTGCGTGTTGGCGCCGCGCCACCGCCAGCGTTTGAATTGATGAAGGCCGCCACCGGGATCAGCGCCGCCGAATTCGCGCGCAGGCGCAAGCAGCTCATGCGCATGGTCGGCGAGGACGCCATCGTGGTGCTGCCCGCCGCGCCCGAGCGGGTACGCAGCAACGACAGCTACTATCCGTATCGGCAGGATTCGGACTTCTGGTATCTGAGCGGATTCCCCGAGCCGGACGCGGTGCTGGTCCTGATTCCCGGCCGGCGCCATGGCGAGGTGATCCTGTTCAACCGCGACCGCGACCCGGCGCGTGAGATCTACGACGGCCAGCGCATCGGTCAGCAGGGCGCGGTCGACGATTTCGGCATGGACGACGCCTATCCCATCGAGGACATGGACGAGATCCTGCCGGGGATGCTGGAAGGCCGCTCGCGGGTGTACTACCACTTTGGCCGCCACACCGAGTTCGACCTCAAGCTGATCGGCTGGGTCAACCAGGTTCGCGCCCAGGTCCGTCGCGGCGCGCAGCCACCGCACGAGTTCCTGGAGCTGGGCCACCTGCTGCACGAGCAACGCCTGTTCAAGTCCAAGGAAGAACTGCGCCTGATGCAGCGCGCGGCCGACATCAGCGTGGCCGCGCATCTGGCGGCCATGCGCGGCGCCCATGCCGGGGTGCACGAATACCAGCTGCAGGCGGTGCTGGAATGCGTGTTCCGCGCCAGTGACGCGTGGCCGGCCTACGGCAGCATCGTCGGCGCCGGCGCCAATGCGGTGACGCTGCATTACGTGGCCAACAGTGCGCAGGCCAAGGCCGGCGACCTGGTACTGATCGACGCTGGCGCCGAATACCGTAACTACGCGGCCGACATCACCCGGACCTTCCCGGTCGATGGCCGTTTCACCACGCCACAGCGCCAGCTGCACGACCTGGTCGGCGCCGCCCAGGCGGCGGCGCTGGAGCAGGCGCGCCCCGGTGTGCCCTACGAGGCCGGGCACGATGCGGCGGTGGAAACGCTGACCGAAGGCCTGCTGCAGCTCGGCCTGCTCAAGGGGACGTTGGAAAAACGGATTGCCGATGGTAGCTACAAGCGCTTCTACCGCCACAAGACCGGCCACTGGCTGGGCCTGGACGTGCACGACGTGGGCGACTATCGCCTGGCCGGCGACTCACGCCTGCTGGAGCCGGGGATGGTCTTCACCATCGAGCCGGGCCTGTACATTTCGGCCGACGACACCAGCGTCGATTCCAAATGGCGCGGCATCGGCATCCGCACCGAGGACAACGTGGTGATCACCGCAGACGGCCATACGATGCTGACCGCCGAGTTGGCGCGCAGCGCCGAGGAGATCGAGGCGGTGATGGCCAGCGGCGGCTGATGTTGCTTGGCGGGAGCCGCCATGGCGGCAATGAGGCTGTTCCGGTAAAGCCCCTCGCCGCCATGGCGGCTCCCGCCCACGCCAACACCTTCTGGAGGAAAGCCCCCTGAGTCAGGGGGCGGCCGCGAAGCGGCGGGGGTGTGGAAGCTGATGAGACGGGGCCCGAGGTCTGCGAAGCCGACCTTGGGGCATCAGCGCGAATGCGATGACGCGTCCGCGAACGCCGGGCGTGTGAGGTTGTCCGCGCCGGTCTCGGTGCATAGCACTTCATCCTCGATGCGGATGCCGCCGAAGGGCTTGAAGTGGGCCACGCGGTCCCAGTCAATCGCCGCGCCATGGCCGGCGGCCTTGGCGTCTTCGAGCAGCATGTCGATGAAGTACAGCCCCGGTTCGATGGTCACCACCATGCCCGGTGCCAGCACGCGGGTCATGCGCAGGTAGGGGTGACCCTCGGGACGTTCGATGCGACCGCCGCGGTCGGAGGCGGCGAAGCCGGCCACGTCGTGCACCTGCAGGCCGATCGAATGGCCCAGGCCATGCGGGAAGAACGCTGCCGACACGCCACTGGCCACCGCAGCCTCCGGCGAAACGGTGATGACCCCGAAGTCCTTGAGGATGCCCATCAGGCGCAGGTGCGCATCGACGTGCAACTGTTTGTAGTCCACGCCCGGGCCCACGGCCTGGCCCATCTGGATCTGCGCGGCGTCGACGGCGTCGATCATCGCCTGGAATTCGCTGCCGGCGTCGGCCGCATAGGTGCGCGTGATGTCGCTGGCGTAGCCGGCCGCGCTGGCGCCGGCATCGATCAGGAAGCTGCGCGACTGCGCCGGCGCCTGCCGGCCCAGCTCGGTGTAGTGCAGGACGGCGGCGTGCTCGTTGAGGCCGATGATGTTGCCGTAAGGCAGCTCGGCCGCGTCCTGGCCGACGGCCGTGCAATAGGCCATGTGGATGTCGAACTCGCTGGCGCCGTTGCGGAAAGCGGCCTCGGCGGCACGATGCCCGCGCACGGCCATGACCTGGGCCTGGCGCATCAGGGCGATTTCGTAGGGGGTCTTGAAGGCGCGGTGATAGGCCAGGTAGTCGACCACGTCCTGCGGATTGTTGGGGGCGTACTCGCCCAGGGTGCTGTGCGCCTCGCCCAGGATCGCGCAGCGCGCGGCCGGCTTGGGCAGCAGGGCGACGGCTTCATCGGGGGTGCGGATCACTTGGATGTCGAAGTGTTCCACCCACCAGCCGCTGGGCGCGTCGGGGATGACATGCCAGTAGTCGCGCGGCTGCAGAAAGATCAGGGTCGGGCGGCGGCCTGGCGTGTACACCACCCAGCTGTCCGGCACGCGCGTGAGCGGCAGCCAGGCCTTGAACTGCGGATTGACATAGAACGGGTAGCCCAGGTCATCGGCGTGCTGATAGTGCAGACGGCCGCTGGGGATGACCAGGTGGTCCAGGCCGCCGCGCGCCAGCGCTTCATCCGCGCGCGCCTTCAGCGTGGCCAGGTGGTCGGCGTAGAGCGGAGCGGGATCGGGCAGCATCATGGCGAAGGCTCGTGTTGCGAAAGAGCCCCCCATTTTGCCGGATCGGCTGCAATGCCGCCTAACCGCCCACCCAGTCGCGCAGCGCCTCCAGGTGCGCGGGGGAGACGGTGAGGAAGCGCAGGCCGGCCAGTGCGTGGCCCGGCGTGTTGGCCGCGCCGGTCCACAGCAGGTGCGCGCCGACCTCGATACTGGTCTCGCGCGTGGTCGCGCTGGCCGGCAGGGTGAACTGGAGCTGATACAGCGCGTCTTCCCGCACCGGCGTGTTGGCGACCAGCAGCATGCCGGCCTCGGAGACGTTGCCGACCCGGCCGATGATGCGCCCGGTCATGGTGTCGCTGACGGCGATGGCGCCATGCGGATTGCGGCGTGGCGCGCGGCGGGCTTCGGTGATGCTCATGCGTCGGCTCCGGCCAGCTCGCGCAGCTTGCCGACCGTGGCCTGCCACGCACGGTCGATCAGGCGCGCGCGCTCTTCGCTCAGCACGCGGGCCTGGCCGCGGGCCATCAGGCGCGCCACGCCGTCCAGGGTGTGGTCGCCGACCTTCTGCCCACGCTGATTGACGAACAGGGCATGGCCGCTATTGGGGTTGTACCAGGACAGGCGCAGCCGACGGACGTCGCCCTGCTGGTTATGGACGAACTCGAACCAGGTGCCATACGGCAGCTTGCGCAGGATGTCGTAACTGGCGTCTTCGTTGGCGCTGCGCGGGGCCAGCGCGGGTTTGGCCGGCGATTCCTGCGCGGCGATGCGCGCGCGCGTCTGCACGCGCGCGGCCAGGTCGGTGCCGCCGTGTGGCGCGGCGTCCTCGCCCGAAAGGCGCTGGGCGATGACCGCGGCCTCGTCGCCGTGATAGCCCACCTGCACCAACGCCTTCTCGATCCTGGGGGCCAGGGCGGGATCGGGCGTCGGCGCCTCGCCGGTGACCGCCCGTGCGATCTCCCCGGTCATGGCGGCCACCTCGGCCCACTCGCTGGAATCCTCGCCGTTGCGCAGGCGGGTCAGGGTCAGCACGTCGGCCCAGGCCTGGGTGAGCAGCGCCTGCACGAAGGGGATGGGCAGGCGTCCATCCAGGGCCGTTTCGATCGTCTGCGCGGCGCCGCGCTTGGCCATGTCCAGGCGGTCACGGCCACGGGCGGCTTCCACGTGGCGGCGTTCGGCGATCTCGGCCTTGCGCGCGGCGACCTGAAAGTGATCCTGGACTTCGCGGTGGGCCTGCTCGAAGACCGCCTCGTCGCCCTTGTACTCGGAGAGCACCTTGGTGACCGCGGCCTTGAGCTTCTGCATCAGGACCGGATCGACGTCCTCCTCGCCCATCCAGTTGGCGCCCGACTCGGCCACGGCGTTGAGCAGTTCGCGCGCAGGATGCTGCGGTCGCAGGAAGAACTCGCGGTCGCTCAGCGCGGCCTGGACCACCGGGACCTGCAGTTCGCCCAGCAGGTCCGAGGCAGGCCCCTTGCGCACCTCGCGCCCGATCTCGTGGTAGAGCAGGTCCAGCAGCTCGAAGGTGTCCTCGTCCTGGCGCGCGAGCTGCGCGTCCGGGCCGTGGGCGCGACGCAGGCCGGCCAGGGTGCGCTCGCGAATCTCGCCCAGCGAGGTCGGCGCCTGTGGCACCTGGCCCTGGGCCACCTGCAGCTGCAGGGTTTGCAGGGTGCTCAGCAGCTGCGTGGTCGGGAGCGGGCTGGCCGCCGTGCCGGCACCCGCACTTGCGGCAGCGGCCGGCAAGGGCTTGGGCGCTGCGCCCTGCGGCGCGGTGGTCGACGTGGACCTGGCCGAGGCAAGCCAGGCCGGCATGCCGGCGTCCGCGGCGATCTTCGGATTGGCGCTTGCGCGTGCATGTCCGGCCGAAAGCAGGCGCTGCAACGCGGCAAACGTGGACGCGCCGTCCGGCGGGCGTTTTGCCGCTGGCGGACGGGTCCAACTGGGAGCAGTGGCGGGTGGAGCGGGCGGCTTGACCGGGGGCTTGGCCGGCGGCGGGGCCGGGACGTCGGGGGCCTGGGTCTTGCGGGTCAACGGGACGCGGCCGGACGGGGTCCGCGCACGTTGCGGCGCGAAGACCAGGCCCGGCAGCACGCCCTGCTGGCCGAGCAGCTCGCTCAGTTCGTCCACCAACGCACCGTAGCTGGCCATCCCGTGCTGCTCGAACAGGCGATAGAACTGCAGCTGGCTGGGCAGGTCCACGTCCAGCGCGATCACCGCCGTGCGCAGGGCCCGGCACAGCGACTGGGGCGAAAGCGGCTGCTGGGTTTCCTCCAGCGCGGGGCTGCCGGCCAGCACGCCAAAGCGCTGGGACAGCAGCGTCAGGGCTTCGTGGTGGCGATGCTCGTGGCGACGCGCGACTTCCTGCAGGACGATGTCCTGGTCGATGTCGTCATTGGCCACCAGGGTCAGCATCGAGGGAATGTCTTCCGGCGCCTGTTCCGGCACGGCCCGCGGGGTGCGGATCTGGGCCAGCTCGCACTCCAGCGCCGCGGACATGCGCGGCAGCAACTGGGCGCGATGCTTGCGCAACTGCTGCAGGTTGGCCAACTGGGTGGCCTGCAGCTCGTTGCTGCGCGCGCGCTCGGCCTGGGTAAACAACTCCTGCTCCAGCGCATCGGCGGTGGCCTCCAGGCGCGAGGCCAGGTGCGGCTGCAGGTGGGCCAGCAGGACCTCCAGGATGTGGCGCACGCGCGGCGGAAGGGCCGACGCGGCCAGCGTGTCGGCACTCAACATCTCGGGTGAAGCAGCCCCTGGAGCAGCCATCGGGTTCCATTGAGAACAAGCGCTGTGCCCGGGGGTTTTAACACACCTGTCAACATGCGCTGTCGCATGCGGCGTAGTGGGGCTTTCACTCGTCCAGGAACAATGACATCACGTCATTGGCGAAGCGTTGGCCCAGCTCGGTGGGCCGCAGGCGGTCACCTTCGCGCACCAGCCAGCCCTGCGACTGGGCCTGTGCCAGCGGCGCGGCGATGCGGCCGGCCTCCAGTCCGGTGCGCACCTGGAAGTCGCGCAGGGCGAAGCCTTCCTTCAGCCGCAGCACGTTGAGCATGTATTCGAACGGCCGCCGTTCCGGGGCGACGAGGTCATCGCCACCGATGCCGGCCGGTGTGCCGGCCTGGGCCAGGTAGGCGGTGGGGTGCTTGGGCTTCCAGCGGCGCAGGATGGACTGCCCCGCACCGGAACTGATCTTGCCGTGCGCACCGGCGCCGATGCCCAGGTAGTCGCCATAGCGCCAGTAGTTGAGGTTGTGCGCGCACTGCCGGTCCGGACGGGCATAGGCGCTGATCTCGTATTGGGCATAGCCGGCTGCGGCCAGCGCGGTCTGGCAGGCCTCCTGCATGTCCCAGGCGGCGTCTTCTTCCGGAATGCCCTGTGGCGGCCGGGCGTAGAAGACCGTGTTGGGTTCCAGGGTCAGCTGGTAGTGCGAGACGTGCGCCGGGTTCAGCGCGAAGGCGCGCTCCAGGTCAGCCAGCGCCATCTCCAGCGACTGGCCGGGCAAGGCGTACATCAGGTCCAGGTTGAGGTTGTCGAAGCCAGCGTCCTGGGCCAGCTTCACCGCCGCGTCGGCCTGGGTGCTGTCGTGGATGCGGCCCAGGCGCTTGAGGCAGCCGTCGTCGAAACTCTGGATGCCGAAGCTCAGCCGGTTCACGCCCGCGGCACGGTAGGCATCGAAGCGGCCATGTTCGGCGGTGCCCGGGTTGGTCTCCAGGGTCACCTCGCACTCGGGCGCGAAGCGCAGCCGCGCGCTGGCGGCCTGCAGGAAGCGGTCGATCTGTTCGGCCGGGAACAGGCTGGGCGTGCCACCACCGAAGAACACGCTGTGGATCGTACGGCCCCATACCAGCGGCAGGTCCTGGTCCAGGTCGCGGATCAGCGCATCGACATAGCCGCCGAACGGCAGCGCGCCCTTGCCTTCGTGCGAGTTGAAATCGCAGTACGGGCACTTGCGCACGCACCAGGGCAGGTGGACGTACAGCGACAGGGGCGGTGGGATCAGCATGAAAGAAATTCGAGGAACGCTCGCAGGTGCATGGTGTAGCGCCGAGCTTGCTCGGCGGCGCGTTGTTGCAAGGTTGGCGAGTAGCACCGAGCTTGCGTGGCAGGGCTTTGCCGGGAACGCCCCGACGAGCAAGCTCGGCGCTACGGAAAGCCGATCGCGCGCGTGGCCCTCTACTGCATGAGGGACAGCAACTGCTGGTTCAACGCCGCAAGCGCACGGGCGCGATGGCTGAGCCGGTTCTTCAGTGCAGTCTCCATCTCCGCCGCGGTCAGCCCGTGGTTCGGGTCCAGGAACAGCGGGTTGTAGCCGAAGCCGCCGTTGCCGCGCAGCTCACGGATGATGCGGCCTTCCCACGCGCCTTCGGCGATCAGTGGCTGCGGGTCTTCCGGGTGTCGCAGCAGCACGATCACCGCATAGAAGCGCGCCCGACGCTGGTCGTCCGGAATCTCGCGCATCGCTTCGAGCAGCTTGGCGTTGTTGGCCGCATCGCTGGTCGGCTGGCCGGCATAGCGTGCGCTGTACAGGCCAGGCGCGCCGCCGAGGGCATCGACGATCAGGCCCGAATCATCGGCCAGCGCGGGCAGGCCGGTGACGGCGCTGGCGTGGCGCGCCTTGATCAGCGCGTTCTCGACGAAGGTCAGGCCGGTTTCCGGGACGTCTTGGACGCCCAGTTCCTTCTGCGGGACGATGTCGTAGGGCAGATGCGCCAGCATGGCCTTGAATTCGGCCAGCTTACCGGCGTTGCCGCTGGCCAGGACGAGACGGTTCATCACTTGGGCTCCAGCAAATCCCATTGGTTGCCATAGGCGTCGCGGAAGACGGCGACGGTCGCGTAAGGCTCATGCCGCGGCGCTTCGAGGAACTGCACGCCGCGCGCGGTCATCGCCGCATGATCGCGGGCGAAGTCGTCGGTGTGCAGGAAAAAGCCCACGCGCCCGCCGGTCTGGTCGCCGATGCGCGCGCGTTGTTCGTCGTTGCTCGCGCGGGCCAGCAGCAGTGCGGTGGCATCGTCGGCGTGCGGGGCCACGCGCACCCAGCGCTTGCCGCCGCCCAAGGGCGTGTCTTCCAGCAGGACGAATCCGAGATCGCCGGTGTAGTGGGCGATGGCGCGGTCGTAGTCGTCGACCACCACCGTGACCAAGGCCAGCGTGCGCTTCATCGGATGTGCGCCGTCAGCTGGCCAGCGCGTCGCGCTGGGCCTGGACAAGCTGTTCGATGCCGGCCTGGGCCAGGCCCATCAGCGCGTCCATTTCCTCGCGACGGAACGCATGGCCTTCGGCCGTGCCCTGGACCTCGATGAAGCCACCGCCGTCGTTCATGACCACGTTCATGTCGGTGTCGCAGTCGCTGTCTTCGGCATAGTCCAAATCCAGCACCGGCACGCCCTTGTAGATGCCCACCGACACCGCGGCGATCGCGCCAAAGATCGGGTCGCGCTTGATCTCGCGGCGCGCCTTCAAGCCGTTGATCGCGTCGACCAAGGCCACGTAGGCGCCGGTGATCGCGGCGGTGCGGGTGCCGCCATCGGCCTGCAGCACGTCGCAGTCCAGGGTGATGGTGCGTTCGCCCAAGGCCCCGCGATCCACGCAGGCGCGCAGGGAGCGGCCGATCAGGCGCTGGATCTCCAGGGTGCGGCCCCCCTGCTTGCCGCGCGCGGCCTCGCGATCGGAACGGGTGTGGGTGGAGCGCGGCAGCATGCCGTACTCGGCCGTCACCCAGCCCTCGCCCTTGCCGCGCAGGAAGCCCGGCACGCGGTTCTCCACGCTGGCGGTGCACAGCACGCGGGTGTCGCCGAAGGACACCAGTACCGAGCCCTCCGCGTGGCGGGTGAAGCCGCGCTGGATGGACACGGGACGAAGCTGGTCGGCGGCGCGACCGCTGGGGCGGGAGAACGTCATGGGAATTCGCTTTGGAAGTGAGGCGCGCCGGTGCGATCGACCGGTCGGCGCAGCGCGCTAGGGTACCATCCACGCCCCTTTTCCCCAGGACATCGCCCGCCGTGATCCGCAGCATGACCGCCTACGCCACCGTCGAGCACCAGGTCGAGGGCGCCACGCTCGGGGCCGAGTTGCGCTCGGTCAACCACCGCTTCCTGGAGCTGAGCCTGCGCCTGCCCGAGGAGCTGCGCGCGCTGGAGCCGGCGTTGCGCGAGCGTGTGGCCGCGCGTGTGGCCCGCGGCAAGCTGGACCTGGTGGTGCGCCTGCGGGTGGCCGAAGGCGACGAGGGCCTGCACCTGGACCAGGCGCGGATCCAGACCCTGGCCCAGGCTGGGCAGACCCTGGGCATGCACTTCCCGGGCCTGAGCACCAGCCTGACCGAACTGCTGCAGTTTCCCGGCGTGGTGCGCAGCCGTGCGATCGATCCCGAAGCCCTGCAGGCGGCCGCGCTGACGCTGATGGAGGCGTTGCTGGATCAGTTCGTCGCCGCACGCGAGCGCGAAGGCGACAAGCTGGCCCAGGCCATCGCCGAGCGTGTCGATGGCGTGGAAGCCCACGCCGCCGAGGCCCGCACCCTGATCCCGCAGATCCGCGCCGGCCAGCGCCAGAAACTGGAAGCGCGCCTGGCCGACCTGGCCCAGCCGGCCGATCCCGGACGCCTGGAGCAGGAACTGGTGCTGTCCCTGCAGAAGCTGGACGTGGACGAGGAACTGGATCGCCTGGGCAGCCACATCAAGGAAATCCGCCGCGTGCTCAAGGCCGATGGTGCGGTCGGTCGGCGCCTGGACTTCCTGCTGCAGGAGTTCAACCGCGAAGCCAACACCCTGGGTTCCAAGTCGGTGGACGTGCGCACCACCAACATCGCCGTGGAGCTGAAGGTGCTGATCGACCAGATCCGCGAGCAGGTGCAGAACCTGGAGTGACCCTTGCCGCGCCCCGAGCGCGGCTTTGCTAGACTTGCGCGCCTTTTCACGGACGCCCCGCCCCAAGGCGGGCGGCAGCCAAAGGCCAACGCCATGCGCGGCACCCTGTATATCGTCGCGGCCCCGTCGGGCGCCGGAAAGAGCAGCATCGTCAACGCCACGCTGGCACGCGATCCGCGCATCAGCCTGTCGATCTCCTTTACCTCGCGTGCGGCGCGCCCGGGTGAGCGCCACGCCCAGCACTATCACTTCGTCAGTGCCGAGGAGTTCCAGCGCATGATCGAGGCGGGCGACTTCTTCGAGTACGCGCGCGTGCATGGCGACTGGAAGGGCAGTGCGCGCCAGTCGGTCGAGCCGCAGCTGGCCGCCGGCCAGGACGTGTTGCTGGAGATCGACTGGCAGGGCGCGCGCCAGGTGCGCGAGAAGGTGCCCGAGGCGGTGAGCGTGTTCATCCTGCCGCCCTCGCGCGATGCGCTGGAAGAGCGCATGCGCAAGCGCGGGCAGGACAGCGAAGCGGTCATTGCCCAGCGCCTGGCCGCCGCGCGCGAGGAGATGTCCCATTACGGCGAGTTCGACTACGTGATCGTCAACGAGGTGTTCGACCAGGCCGTGGACGAGATGTGCGCGATCTTCACCGCCAGCCGCCTGCGTCGCGAACGCCAGACCGCCGCACATCGCGCCCTGATCGACGCGCTGCTGGCAGACTGAGCCGTACGGCCGCACCGGTGGTGACGGGGGGCAGAGATGGATCTTGAACTGCGCGCTCTGGATGCAGGCATGGTCGAGGCTTGGCGTGCGGTCTTTCAGGCGCCGGTCCGGGTCGAGCAGGGCGACATCCTCGCCGCGCGGGCGGATGCGATCGTCAGTCCGGCGAACAGCTTCGGTTACATGGATGGCGGCATCGACCTGCACTACGTCAATGCCTTCGGTTGGGAGCTCCAAGACCGGCTGCAGGCCTGCATCGCCGAGGCGCATGCGGGCGAGCTGGTTGTAGGGCAAGCCGTGGTGGTGGAGACCGGCCATGCAGGCATTCCGTTTATGGTGAGCGCGCCGACCATGCGCGTTCCATCGCGGATCGCTGGCACGGTCAATGTCTATCTCGCGTTCCGTGCCGCTTTGCTGGCCGTACAGCGCCACAACGACCGTGGTGGTTCGCCGCCAATCCAGTCATTGCTATGCCCGGCACTCGGTGCGGGGATTGGCGCGATGCCGGTCGCGCGCGTGGCCCGACAGATGTGGGCCGCCTGGGAAGAAGTTGTGCTCGGACAGGATGATTGGCGTCAGTCTCCCCACGGCATCCTGTCTCGGCAGGCCTTTCTCCTGGAGTGATTTCAGGGGTATGTCAGAGGGTTAACCCTCTGATTTGCAAAGGGTGTCTTGCAAATGGAAAGGCCTGCCCCTAAAATCCGCGGTCCCTTTCCGCTAGTCGCGCGGCCCACCTGATCCGGTGGCTGGCCGCCAGGAGCCCACATGGCCCGCATCACCGTAGAAGATTGCCTGGAAGTCGTCGACAACCGTTTCGAGCTGGTCATGATGGCCGCCAAGCGCGCGCGTCAGCTGGCCAACGGCGTTGAAGCCACCTTGGACAACGAGACCGAAGACAAGCCGACCGTCCTGGCGCTGCGCGAGATCGCCGCGCGCAAGGTCGACAACGAGCTGATCGACCGCGTCGAGAAGGCCGAGCGCGAGCGTGCCGAGCGCGAAGCCCTGGAATGGGCCGCCGCCGAGGTCGTGGCCGACGAAGACATGTCCAAGGGCGACGACTGATCGTCTGGACCGACCCTCAGGTCTACATGGAACGGCCCGCTTGCGCGGGCCGTTCTGCGTTTTAGCGGTGCTGTGGGCGCGACCGCTCAGCCGAGCGCGTCCAGCACCTGGGCGTGGGTCGGCGGATCGGCGCCGGGCCGGCTGCAGGTGATGCCGGCGGCGGTGGCGGCGAAGGTCAGCAGCCGCTGCATCGCCTGCGCCTCGGCGGCGGCCGCCTCCAGCGCAGCGCGGTCGGGCAACTGGTGCAGCAGTGCGGCCTGGAAGCTGTCCCCAGCGCCAACGGTGTCGGCCACGGTGACCAGTCGGCCCGCGACCCGGGTCTGCGCCTGGCGGCTGAAGCCCAGGGCGCCTTCGGCACCCAGCGTGACCACCACCAACTGCGTGCCACCGTCGAGCCAGCGCCGCGCGGCGGCCTCGACCGGTTCGCCTGGGTAGAGCAGTCCCAGGTCTTCCTCGCTGACCTTGATCAGGTCGGCCTGCGCGGCCACCGCGCCGACGCGACTGCGCCAGCGCGCCATGTCCGGCTCGACGGTGGGGCGGATGTTGGGGTCCAGCGAGATCAGCCGCTCGCCGCGCGCCTGGGTGACCAGGCGCAGCAGGGTTGAGGCGGTGGGCTCGGCCACCAGCGTGTAGGAGCCCACATGCAAGCCGTGGACGTCCGCGCCCAGCGCGGGCAGGTCGGCGACTTCAAGTGCGCGATCGGCGCTGTGCTCGCCATAGAAGGTGTAGTGCGGGACGCCTTGCGCATCGAGGGCCACCAGGCTGAGCGTGGTGCGTTCGTCGCGCGCGATCAGATAGTCGGCGCACACGCCTTCGCGCCTCAGGATGCCAACCAGGTGCTGGCCTAGCATGTCGCGCGAGAGCCCGCCCAGCAGCGCCGAGGGGCTGCCCAGGCGCGACAGGCCGATGGCCACGTTGAACGGTGAGCCGCCCGGGCGGGCCAGCATCGGGATCGCATCGCCCTGCGGCGATTGGGTGAACACGTCGAACAACGCTTCGCCACAGATCAGGAACATCGAGGTCAGGCTCCAGGAGAAACGTCGGCCATTTCGCGGCGCAAGGTGCGGTCCAGGGCCTGCATCGACTGGTAGCCACGGCGCTTGGCGGCGTGGAACCGGGTCAGTGCCGCTGGCGTCGGCTCGGTGCTCGCGCCCAGCGCGCTCATCGCGCCCATCGCCGCCGGCAGATCGGTGAACCCGCCGCTGGCCACCGCCCCGATCATCGCGCTGCCCAGCAGCACCGGCTCGGCGGTGGCGGCGACCTGCACCTGGACCCCGCTGGCATCGGCCATCAGCTGGCGCACCAGCCGGCTCTGGCTTGCGCCGCCGCTCATGATCACGCTGTCAAAGCGCACGCCCTGCGCGCGCAGGGCATCGATGATGTCGGCCAGGCCGTAGCCCAGGCCGCACAGGCCGGCCACGTAAAGGGCCTCCAGGCCCTGCAGGTCGTGGTCGATGGTCAGTCCGGCGATCATCGCGCGGGCGTTGGGGTCGGCATCGGGCGAACGATTGCCCAGATAGTCGGGCAGGACGTGCAGGCCGCGGGCGAGCAGGGCGGCATGCGAGGCGGACTCGGCCTTTGCCAGCACGCGTTCCTCCAGCCAGCGCAGCACGTCCTTGCCGTCGGCCTCGGCCTGGGCGCTGGCTTCGGGATAGCCGGGATGCGAGCGGACCAGGGTGTCGATCGCCACGCCGGCTGCCGACTGACCGCCCTCGTTGAGCCACAGGCCTTCGATCATGGCCGCGCCGTAGGGGCCCCACACCCCGGGGGTAAAGCAGGGCTCCTCGGTGGTGGCCAGCACACAGGCCGAAGTCCCCAGGATGTAGGCCAGGCGCGCCGTGGGCGGCACCGGTGTCCCGTCGGTGTCCGGACTGGAAATCGTGCCGATGGCGCCGGCATGGGCGTCGATCAGCGAGGCACCCACCGCGATCCCGGCCGGCAGACCGAGTTCCTGCGCCGCGCGCGCGTCCAGGCCGGCGCCCAGCGCGGTGCCGGGCGCGACGATGTCGGTGCCGATGCGGCGGGCATCGTCGTCCAGCAGGTCGGCCAGGCCGATGCGTTCGAAGTAGCGCCGGCTCCAGCCGCCCTCGTGCTGCACGTAGGTCCACTTGCAGGTCACCGTGCACAGCGAGCGCGCGGTGCTGCCGGTGGCACGCCAGGTCAGCCAGTCGGCCAGGTCGAAGAAGTGCGCAGCCTGCGCATAGCGGTCCGGCAGGTGCTCCTTGAGCCACAGCAGCTTGGGCGTTTCCATCTCCGGGGAGATCTGTCCGCCGACATAGCGCAGCACCGGTTCATCGGTGGCGTTGATGCGCGCGGCCTGCTCGGTGGCGCGGTGATCCATCCACACGATGACATCGCGCGTGGCCTCGCCGGTCGGACTGATGGACACCGGCCCGCCGTCGGCGTCCACGGCCACCAGCGAGCAGGTGGCGTCGAAGCCGATGCCGGCCACCTGTGTCGGCGCGATGCCGGCCTCGGCGACCGCGCCGGCGATGGCCTGCACGCACGCATGCCAGATGTCCTGCGAGGACTGCTCGACCATGTCGCCGGGCAGGTACCAGATCTGGATGGCGTGGCGCGCGGTGCCCAGCAGCTGGCCGCGCGCGTCGAAGACGCCGGCGCGGGCGCTGCCGGTGCCCACGTCCACGCCGATGTACACCTTGTCGTTGGCCTGCATGGGTTGGCTTACCAGCAGGTGTAGCCGCCGTCGGCCAGCACGATGCTGCCGGTCATCAGGCTGGAGGCGTTGGAGGCCAGGAACAGCGCGACCGAGGCGATCTCCTCGACCTCGCCCAGGCGGGCCATCGGGGTGCCGTTGATCCAGGCGTCGTACATCTGCGGATCCTCCTTGACGAAGGCATTGAGCGGGGTGGCAATGTAGGTCGGGGCGACCGCGTTGACGCGCACGCCGCGCGCGCCCCATTCGGCGGCCAGCGACTTGGTCAGGTGATGCACCGCGGCCTTGGAGGCATTGTAGTAAGCCTGGGCCTGGGGTTTGTTGACGATGAAGCCGGACATCGAGCCGACGTTGACGATCACCCCGTCGCCCTTGTCCAGCATGTGCTTGCCGAAGGCGCGGCAGCACCAGAAGGTGCCGTTGAGATTCACGTCGATCACGTTGAGCCAGTGCTCGTCGGCGACGGTCTCGGCCGGGGTCATGCTGCGCGCGATGCCGGCGTTGTTGACCAGGATGTCGACCTTGCCGTGCTGGGCGACCAGTTCGTCGGCCACCGCATTCACGCGCGCCGAGTCGGTCACGTCCATCTGCACGATCTGGGCGTCAAGGCCCTTGGCGCGCAGGGTCGCTAGGCCTTCCTCGGCCACGGCCGTATCGTGGTCGGCGATGATCACCTTGGCGCCGGCTTCGGCCAGGGCCTCGCAGATGGCCAGGCCGATCGCGCGACCGCCACCGGTGACGACGGCCACGCGGCCATCGAGCTTGAACTTGTCCAGATACATGGGGAGATCTCCTGCTGTGCGTTGCAATGGGGAAGGGGGTTAGCGCATCGCCTGCTGCTGGGCATCGAAGCGATGCAGGTGTTGCGGATCGGGCACCAGGGTCACCGTGTCGCCCTGTTGCACGCGCAGATCGCCGGTGCAGCGCGCATCCAACGTGCCCACGCCCGGGACATCCACGTAAACGAAGGTGTCGCTGCCCAGGTGTTCGGCCTGGGCCACGGTGCCGCGCCAGGCGTCGCCATCGGTCGCCATGTCGCCGCGATGCACGCGGATGTGTTCCGGGCGCACGCCCAGCGTGGCCGCGCCATGACGCTGGGCGATCTCGCCCTCGAGCAGGTTCATGCGCGGCGAGCCGATGAAGCCGGCGACGAAGACATTGGCCGGGCGCTCGTAGAGTTCCAGCGGCGTGCCGACCTGTTCGATGCGCCCGCCCTGCAGCACCACGATCTCATCGGCCATGGTCATGGCTTCGACCTGATCGTGGGTGACGTAGACGGCCGTGGTCTTGAGCTGCTTCTGCAGGCGGGTGACTTCCAGGCGCATCTGCACACGCAGGGCGGCGTCCAGGTTGGACAGCGGCTCGTCGAACAGGAAGCCCTTGGGTTCGCGCACGATGGCACGGCCGATGGCCACGCGCTGGCGCTGGCCGCCGGAGAGCTGGCCCGGCCGGCGGTCCAGGTAGTCGGTCAGGTTGAGGATGTCAGCCGCCTGGTTGACCCGCTTGTCGATCTCGGCCTTGGGCACGCGCGCCATCTTCAGCCCGAAGGCAATGTTCTTGCGCACGCTCATGTGCGGATACAGCGCGTAGGACTGGAACACCATCGACAGCCCGCGCTTGGCCGGCGGCAGCTTGGTCACGTCCTGGCCGTCGATGAGAATGCGCCCGCCACTGACGTCCTCAAGCCCGGCGATCAGGCGCAGCAGGGTGGTCTTGCCGCAGCCGGACGGCCCGACGAAGACCACGAACTTGCCGTCCTCGATCTCCAGGTCGGCGCCGTGGATGACCTGGGTGTCGTCGAAGGATTTGGTGACACCTTCCAGTGTGATGCGTCCCATGAACCACCTATCGAATGTGTGTGTTGATCGCGCCGCGCTTACTTCACGGCGCCAAAGGTCAGCCCGCGCACGAGCTGCTTCTGGCAGAACCAGCCCAGCACCAGGATCGGCGCGATGGCCATCGTCGAGGCCGCCGACAACTTGGCCCAGAACAGCCCTTCGGGGCTGGAGTAGGAGGCGATGAACGCCGTCAGCGGGGCGGCCTTGGACGAGGACAGATTCAACGACCAGAAGGCCTCGTTCCACGCCAGGATCACGTTGAGCAGCAGCGAGGAGGCAATGCCCGGCACGGCCATCGGGGCGAGGATGTGGAGGATCTCCTTGCCGATGGTGGCGCCGTCCATGCGCGCGGCTTCCAGGATGTCCTTGGGGATGTCCTTGAAGTAGTTGAACAGCATCCAGACCATGATCGGCAGGTTGCTCAGGCACAGCACGATCACCAGCCCCAGCTGGGTGTCCAGCAGTCCCGAATCGCGGTAGAGCAGGTAGATCGGCACCAGTACGCCCACCGGCGGCAGCATCTTGGTGGACAGCATCCACAGCAGAATGCCGCGGGTGCGCTTGGTCGGTGAAAACGCCATCGCCCAGGCCGCCGGGATGGCGATGGCCAGCGCGATCAGGGTGGAGCCCAGTGAGACCACCACCGAGTTCCACGCGTGGCTGAAGTAATTGCTGCGTGCCTGCACGGCGGCGTAGTTCTCCAGCGTCCAATGGAAAAACAGGAAGCTGGGCGGGGTGGAGAACGCATCGATCTCGGTCTTGAAGCTGGTCAGCAGCATCCACAGGATCGGGAAGAAGATCACCCCACCCACCAGCCAGGCGGCGATGGTGGTGGCGATGACCTGCGGAACGGGCGTGCGGCGGGCCATCAGGACATGTCCTCCGTTCCCGGACAGGTCGCGCCGTTCCTGCGCGTGTTCGGGGCAAGGAAAAGGGAGGAAGTGGACGTCCGTCCACGACCGATCGATGACGCGGTTCCGGACGCGCGCAGGAACGGCCCGCTGGGTTGGGCCTGGGAAGCCGCCGACCGGCGTTGCACAACTTGGCCTGACGGCCAGTCAGGCGCTGCGTCGCGCAACACCCCCTGCCGGCTTCCCAGGTCCAACGCGGCCTGTTCGTGAATGGAGGACATGTCCTAGGTCTCCAGGTTCTTGCCGACGATGCGGACCAGGAAGATGGCCGCGATGTTGGCCAGCACCACGGCGATCAGGCCGCCGGCCGACGCCGCGCCCACGTCGTACTGCAGCAGGGCCTGCGAATAGATCAGGTAGGCCAGGTTGGTGGTCTGCATGCCCGGGCCGCCGCCGGTGGTGACGTAGATCTCCACGAACACCGTCAGCAGGAAGATCGTCTCGATCAGGATGACGATGGTCAGCGGGCGCGCCAGGTGCGGCACGGTGAGGTGGAAGAAGCGGTCGAATACGCCGGCACCATCCATCAGCGCGGCTTCCTGCTGCTCCTCGTCCATCGACTGCAGCGCGGTGAGCAGGATCAGCACGGCGAAGGGCAACCACTGCCAGGCCACGATCAGGATGATCGAGAACATCGGGTACTGGGTGAACCAGTCGATCGGGGTCAGCCCGAACACCCGCCACAGCCAGGCCAGCAGGCCGGAGACCGGATGCATCAACAGGTTCTTCCAGACCAGGGCGCTGACGGTGGGCATCACGAAGAACGGGGCGATCAGCATCAGTCGCACGATGCGACGCCCGACGAAGACCTGGTCCAGCAGCAGCGCGATCAGCGTGCCGAACACCGCGGTGATGCCCAGCACCGAGCCGACCAGCAGCAGAGTCTTGCCCAGCGAGGACACGAAGGCCGGATTGCCGAGGAAGTAGGTGTAGTTGGCGATCCCGACGAAGGTCTTCTCGGGATTGAGCAGGTTGTAGTTGAGCAGCGAGAACCACACTGTCATCGCCAGCGGCACGATCATCCACAGCAGCAGCAGGATGACCGACGGGGCGATCAGGAACCTCGCGAGTTTTTGGGTCTGTTGCGTGGCCATCGGAGCTGTCCGTTGGGGCGCGGCGCGCGCGCGGGCATCGGGTCAGTCAAGACCGGGCGGTCATGCCCGCACGGTCGCGCGGGCATCTGTCAGGCTGCACCGGGCATCCGGGGCGGGGAGGGGGAGGCCACGCCGGATGCCCGCTGCAGGTTCAGAAATCGAGGCTGACCTGCAGGCCCAGGATCGTGGCGCTGTCGGCATCGGCATAGCCACCCGGATGGCGGATGTACTGGATGCTCGGCATGATCTCGATCCCGCGGTAGGCCGCGATGTTGTAGTTCAGCTCGATCGGATACTCGTAGTGCTGCACGCCGATCGGCGTGGCACCGGCCGGCAGGGTGCGGTCGTACAGGCGCTGGGCGTCGGTGAGCTTGTCGCTGACCGCATTGCGGCCGAAGGCCAGGCCGATGCGGTCGTCCGGACGGCTGGGCAGGAAGCCCTTCCAGAATCCGCCCACCGCAAGCACTTCACCCACGGTCGCCACGTCCTGGTCGGCGCGGATCATGCTGGCGAACAGGCGCAGGCCGCCGCCGGCGCCGTTGCTGGTCACCTGCTGCTCGAAGTTGAAGTAGAACGCGTTGTCGGTGTTCTGCACGACGGCGGCGTTGTCGGTCAGGCTGGTCGGCAGCCCGGTGACGTCATAAACGCGGGTGCGGTTGCTGCTGTTGCGGGTGGCGCCGATCTTGTAGTCGCCGTCGATGCCATTGCCGTAGTCGGGCTTGAACTCCACTTCGGCGGCCATCAGCGTCCCGCTGTCGTCACCCGAGGTGCCCAGCTTCAGGCCTTGGTTCTTGGAGAGCGTTTCTGGGTTGGTGTCATAGCCGCCCACCTTGAAGAACCACTGATGGTCGGGGGTGAAACTCACTACCCCGCCCCAAGCGCTCAGCGGCGAGCCGTACCAGCTGCTGCTGATGTTGTTGGACGAGCCACCGCTACAGAAGGTCAGATGCTGGAAGTTGCAGCTCAGCGCGAAAAAGTCCGCATCCGGATACAGACGGCCGGCCTTGATGCTTAGGTGGTCGTCGAACAGACGCTGGGTCAGCGAAAACTGGGTCAGGCGGGTGACAGTGCCGCGGCCATAGATCTGCTGGGACTGCAGCAGCGTGGGAATGTTGGCCTTGTTGTTGATCAGCTCGCCATTGCGGTTGGTGATCTCCACCTTGAACTCCGCGCCGCGCCAGCCCCACAGCTTGTCCAGATCGAAGTAGCCGCCCAGGAAGAACTGATCCGCGTAGGCGGTCTCGTGGCTGTCGCCGCCGGAGGTGTTGTGCGCGGTCTGGCTGAAGTGGCCCAGCTTGAACTGCACGCCATCGTTGGCCAGGTCGCTGCGCCAGCCGCCCCAGTCGCCGCCGATGTGCTGATTGGGATCGAACTCCGCGGCCCGCGCGGCATTGGCGCTGACCAGCCCGGTGGCCAGCAGCGCCAGCGCAAGGGGAGTGATGCTGATTTTCATGGGTTGAACCTCGCTGTCTTGAACCTGCGGGCGCGCATGCCGCGCGCCTTCCGCGAACAGAGATGGGTCGGCCCCGCCAGCGGGCGGGGCCGCAGCCCGATTACTTGGGATAGCCGGCGCGCTTCATCTCGCGCTCGGTGGCCGCCTGGGCGTTCTTCAATGCCTCATCCACGCTGATCGACCCGGTGAGCGCGGCGGAGAATTGCTGGCCCACCGTGGTGCCGATCGCCTGGAACTCGGGGATGGCGGCGTACTGCACGCCCACATAGGGCACCGGCTTGACCGCCGGGTTGTGCGTGTCAGCGCTGTCGATCGCCGCCAGGGTCTGCTTGGCGAAAGGCGCGGCCTTGAGGTACTCGGGGTTGTTGTAGAGCGAGGTACGCGTGCCCGGCGGCACGTTGGCCCAGCCATCCTTGGAGGCGACCAGGTCGGTGTAGTGCTTGCTGGTGGCCCAGGCGATGAATTCCTGCGCCTTGTCGGCCTTTTTGGAACTGGCCGGGATGGCCAGGTTCCAGGCCCACAGCCAGCCGGTCGTCTTGCCCTTGCCGGTGTCCGGCGCGGCGGCGAAGCCCACCTTGTCGGCGACCTTGGATTCCTTGGGATTGGTGATGAACGAAGCGGCTACGGTCGCGTCGACCCACATGGCGCACTTGCCGGCGTTGAACAGGGCCAGGTTCTCGTTGAAGCCGTTGGAGGACGCGCCCGGCGGCCCGGCATCCTTCATCACGCTGACATAGGTCTGCAGCGCGGCCTTCCACTCGGGCTGGTCGAACTGCGGGCGCCAGTTCTCATCAAACCAGCGTGCGCCGAAGGCGTTGCCCATCGCGCTGAGCAGGGCCATGTTCTCGCCCCAGCCGGCCTTGCCGCGCAGGCAGATGCCGTACACGCCGTCCTGCTTGTCGGTCATCTTGCGTGCGGCATCGACCACGAAGTCCCACGAAGGCTGTTCGGGCATGGTCAGGCCCGCCTTCTGCAGCAGGTCGGTGCGGTACATCAGCATCGAGCCTTCGCCGTAGAACGGGGCAGCGTAGAGCTGGCCTTCGTAGCTGGCGGCCTGCCGGATCTTGGGCAGCAGGTCGTCCACGTCGTAGTCCGGGCCGAACTTGAGTGGCTTGAGCCAGCCGCGCTCGGCCCAGATCGGCACCTCGTAGGTGCCGATGGTCAGCACGTCGAACTGGCCGCCCTTGGTGGCGATGTCGGTGGTCACGCGCTGGCGCAGCACGTTCTCCTCCAGCGTCACCCATTCGAGCTTGATGTCCGGATGCTGGTCGGTGAAGTCCGAGGTCAGCTTCTGCATTCGGATCATGTCGCTGTTGTTGACCGTGGCGATCACCAGCGTGTCCGACTTGGCCGCCGCGTCGCCACCGGCTGTGTCGCCGCTGTTTCCGCATGCGGCCAGTGCCGCGGTCAGGGCCACGCAGATCGTGGCCTTGGTCAGTGCGCTCATTCCGCTCCCTCCCAGAAATGATGTGAGCAAATGCCCTGTGGGTGCGCATATGCTCATGATGAGGCGTGGCTGTAAAGCACTTTCGATCGTGCACTGCAGCATCGTGAAGTGCATGGCAAGGGGCTCGTGCTGGTCGAAAAGCGCGCACGCGCATACCCGCGCCGTTGCCCTGGCGCGGGCATGCGGGACTTGCGGATCAGTGCGCCAGGATGGCCTTGGCGGTGCGCTCGTCGGTGATCAGGCCATTGAGGATGCGGCCCTTCAGTGCGGCCTTGATCGGCACCACCTTGACCTCGCCCACGGCCACGCCGATGGTCAGGCTGGTCGCCGGCACCGGGTGCGGAATGCTGGTCAGGCGCTGGTTGCTGCCACCTTCGATCACCTCGCCCTCGGCGTTGAGGGCCCAGCCGATGACCTCACCCACGGCCCCCAGACGGATCAGTTCCAGCAGTTCGGTGCGGCTGATGAAGCCGTCCACGTGCAGCGGCGCGGTCTGGTCCAGTTGGCCCACGCCGACCAGGCGCAGGTCGGCATGGCCGGCCAGGTCGCGAATGCGTCGCACGGCCTCGATGCCCAGCAGCGTCTGGCGCTCCTGGGCCGAGGACAAGAAGACTGGCAGCGGCATCGGGTAATGCTGCGCGCCGGTCAGGTCGGCCAGGCGGGCGACCGCATCGAAAGGGCTGGCCGAGCCATCCGGCGAGATGTTGCCCACCAGCGACACCAGCTGGTGGTTGCGTGTCTGCATTGGCGGAATGCGCTCGACCGCCGCGCGCATGGCGCGCCCGGTGCCGATGCCGATGATGCTGGGCGTCTCGCTGCGCAGCGTGGATTCCAGCAGTCCGGCGGCACGTTCGGCCACGCCGGTGACCAGCGTGGGATCGGCCGGGTCGCTGGGAACCACCTCGCAATAGCGCATGCCGAAGCGGTCCTGCAGTTGCGCGGCCAGGTCCATGCACGCGGCGATGGGGTGTTCCAGGCGGAAGGTGATCAGGCGCTGGGTCAGGCACAGCGACACCATGCGCTGGGCAGTCGCGCGCGAGACCTTGAGCTTGCGCGCGATCTCGTCCTGGGTATTGCCGGCGATGTAGTACAGCCATCCGGCGCGCGCGGCGGCATCGAGACGGGTGGTGTCGTTGTCGGAACTGGCCATCGGCATTGGGTCCCCGGGCGGTGAAGCGCGGCCTATCCTAGCCGCGCGAAGGGGTGGTGCCGGCTATGTCGAGGGCATCGGCGACACCGCGCATGTCGTCCAGCACCCGTGTCGCGCCGGCGTCGGTGAGCAAGTCGCTCGCCGCCTGGCTGCCCGCATGGTGCGCGCCGCCGGTGAAGCCCCAGACCTCCATCCGCGCGGCCTGGGCGGCGCGGACTCCGCTGGGACTGTCCTCCAGCACCAGACATCGGGCCGGTGTAGCGCCCAGCTGCGCGGCGGCGTGCAGGAACAGGTCCGGCGCGGGCTTCCCATGCCGGACCATCTCGGCGGTGTAGACGCGGTCGCCGAAGAACCTGTCCAGCCCGGTGAGGTGCAGGCACAGGCGCACGCGCTCCAGGTGGCTGGAAGAGGCGACGCAGACCTGCGGCCCCCATGCCTCCAGCAGCTCGGCCACGCCTGGAATCGGCTGCAGCTCCTCGCGGAAGCGGGCCAGCAGCGTGGCATTGAGGCGGGTCTCGAAGTCCTCCGGAAGGGCGATGCCCTGTTCCAGCGCATGCGGCCTGACCACGCGCAGGCTGCGGCCGAGGAAATGGCGTTTTACCAACGTGACGTCCGCCGGAACGCCCTCGCGGCTGAGCGCTTCGGCCAGGACCGCGCAGGAGATCGGCTCGCTGTCCACCAGGACACCGTCGCAATCGAAGATCAGCAGGTCAGGACGCGCTTCCAACGCAATGGCCCCGGGATGAAAGGAGCCAGGAGCATAGCAGTGACGGGCAAATGCCACTGAGATGGGCGAAAACTCGCGCAGGTATCCCTTCGCCTCCTTGGGCCTTCGATCCAGCGCGTGGCCCAGCGCTGGCGCAGCGCTGCGCCAACTCGCGGTCGGCCTCTCGGCCCGAGCGGCGTCGGAAGCGGACCAGGACCTGGCCGCCAGCAACCGCGCGGCGCGCCAGGGGCGATGGGTGAATCGCGGTGGCCGCGCCCGGACCGCACGCATTGCCGCCACCGGGTGGCTGGCATAGGCTTTGCCGATGAATCCAGGTAGTGCCAGCCACGTGCTTTTCCCCACTTCGCCGCAGGACGATGCACCCGAATACGTGCAGCGTTTCGAGGCGGCCGCCAGCTACCTGCCTGCCGATCAGCTGCCGCTGCTGCGCAAGGCGTGGGAGGTCGGTGCGGTGGCGCACGCCGGGCAGACGCGCAAGTCCGGCGAGCCCTACATCACCCATCCGGTGGCCGTGGCCCAGGTGCTGGCCGAGCTGGGCATGGACGTGGAGACGCTGATTGCCGCGGTCCTGCATGACACCATCGAAGACACCCCGCTGACCCGCGAGGAAATCGCGGCCGAGTTTGGCGAGGCGGTGGCCGAGCTGGTCGATGGCGTGACCAAGCTGGACAAGCTGAAGTTCCGCGATCGCAAGGAGGCGGCGGCCGAGTCGTTCCGCAAGATGCTGCTGGCCATGTCGCGCGACCTGCGCGTGATCATGATCAAGCTGGCCGACCGCCTGCACAACATGCGCACCCTGGGCGCGCAGAGCGCCGAGGCGCGTGCGCGCATTGCGCGCGAGACGCTGGACATCTACGCGCCCATCGCCCAGCGCTTGGGCATGAGCCTGGTCAAGTCCGAGCTGCAGGACTTGAGCTTCGCGGCGATGTATCCGTGGCGTCACGCCATCATCCGCAAGCACATCCGCAGCCAGCCAGTGATGCGCCGCGAAGCGCTGGCCCAGATCGAGACCCAACTCGCCCAGAGCCTGGCCCGCGAGGGCATCGCTCACCGCCTGGTCAGCCGGGTCAAGACCGCCTGGAGCATCTATACGAAGATGCGCGCGGAAGGCAAAAGCTTCGACCAGGTGATGGACGTGTTCGGTTTCCGCGTGGTCGTGACCAGCGTGCCGGACGTCTATCACGCGCTGGGTGCCGCGCACGGGCAGTTCAAGCCGTTGGATGGACGCTTTCGCGACTTCATCGCCATCCCCAAGGCCAATGGCTACCAGTCGCTGCACACGGTGCTGTTCGGTCCGTACGGCTCGCCGATCGAGGTGCAGATCCGCACCGAGGAGATGGACCTGGTGGCCGAGCGCGGCATCGCCGCGCACTGGACCTACAAGTTCGGCACCGCCGTACCCAACAGTGCCCAGAGCCGTGCCCATGCGTGGATTTCCGAGCTGATCGAGAACCAGCGTTCGGCCGGCTCCTCGCTGGAATTTCTGGACAACGTCAAGGTCGACCTGTTCCCCGACGAGGTCTACCTGTTCACGCCCAAGGGCAAGATCCTCTCCCTGCCGCGCAACTCCACCGCGCTGGATTTCGCCTACGCCGTGCATACCGACGTGGGCAACCAGGCCGTCGCCTCGCGCGTGGACAAGAAGCTGGTGCCGCTGCGCACCAAGCTCACCAGCGGGCAGAGCGTGGAGATCATCACCGCCAAGTCGGCCGCGCCCAAACCGCAGTGGCTGGAGTTCGTGGTGACCTCCAAGGCCCGTACCGCCATCCGCCACCAACTCAAGCAGCTGGGCCACGAGGACGCGGTGCAATTGGGCCACCGCATGCTCGATCGCGCGCTGGAAGACCTGGACAGTTCGCTGGACCGCCTGCCGGCGCAGCGCCTGGAGAACTTCCTGGTCGAGCACAAGTACCCGCGCCTGGAGGCCCTGCTCGAAGACGTGGCCCTGGGCAACTGGATGCCGGCCCAGGCCGCGCAGGCGATGATGGCCTTCGCCGAACTGCGCAGCGGCGGCCACTCCAAGCATTCGCAGGAGAAGATCCTGATCACCGGCGCAGAGCGCGGGGTGATCAGCTTCGCCAACTGCTGCCAGCCGATCCCGGGCGACGAGATCATGGGCTTCCACACCGCCGGCAAGGGCATCGTGGTGCATCGCCTGGACTGCCCCAATGTGGTGGAGTTCCGCAAGTCGCCGGACCGCTGGGTGGCCATCGACTGGGATTCGCAGGTCAAGGGCGACTACGACGCCAGCCTGCTGATCGAGGTGGAGAATCGCACCGGCGTGCTGGCCCAGGTCGCCGCGGCGGTGGCCCAGAGCCAGTCCAACATCGAGCGGGTGGAATACCTGGAGCGCGACATCAACGCCGCGGTCCTGCGCTTCAACATTCAGGTGCGCGACCGCAGCCATCTGGCCGAAGTGATGCGCCGCCTGCGCCGCCTGCAGACCGTCCTGGGCGTGCGCCGGCCCTGAGCCATCTGCGCCAGCCGTGCGGATGGAGGCGGTGGTTGGTCATGAGCCTGGAGTGGGCAGCGCCTACAATGCGCGCCTCTTTCGCAACGGCTCGAGGCCTGTCCCCATGTCCAAGCAGATCATCCATACCGACCACGCTCCGGCCGCCATCGGTCCGTACTCGCAGGCCGTGCGCGCCGGCAACACCGTGTATTTCTCAGGCCAGATCCCGTTGGACCCGGCGACCGGCAACCTGGTCGAAGGCGACATCACCGCGCAGGCGCGGCGTTCCTTCGACAACCTCAAGGCCGTGGCCGAAGCCGCGGGTGGCTCATTGGGCGACATGGTGCGCCTGGGCCTGTATCTGACCGACCTGGGTCAGTTCGCCGCGGTCAATGCGGTGATGCAGGAGTACTTCAGCGCGCCGTTCCCGGCCCGTTCCACCATCGAGGTCTCCGGCCTGCCCAAGGGCGCGCTGTTCGAAGTCGATGCGGTGATGGTGCTGGGCGCGTAAGCCCGACGCGCGCGGCGGGGTTTTTCCCACCCGGCCGCGCGTGATGTTCTGGTGGCAATGCCTCCGGGCCGGCGGCATCCTAATGCGATGCCCGTCGTCGTCCGCAGTCCGGAACCCGCCTTTGCCCAGCCCATTTCCGCCCTGTCGGGCGTCGGGCCGAAGGTCGCCGAGAAGCTGGCCGCGCGCGGCCTGCTGACCCTGCAGGACCTGTGGCTGCACCTGCCGCTGCGCTACGAGGATCGCACGTCACTGACGCCCATCGCGCGGTTGCAGCCCGGCGTGGCCGTGCAGGTCGAGGGCGTAGTGGAAGCGGTCGAGCGCGGCTTTCGCTATCGGCCGATGCTGCGTGTGGCCATCGGCGATGCGTCGCGTGGCACGCTGGTGCTGCGGTTCTTCCATTTTCGTGCGGCCCAGGTGTCGCAGTTCGCCGTCGGGACGCGTTTGCGCGCCTATGGCACGCCGCGACCGGGGCAGCACGGGCTGGAGATCGTCCATCCCAGCTACAAGCTGCTCGGCGTGGAAGGCGAGGCGCCGCTGAGCGAGACGCTGGAGCCGGTGTACCCGGCCATCGAGGGCGTCGGCCCGGCAGTGATGCGCAAGCTGATCACCCAGGCGCTGGACCGGCTGCCCGACCAGGCCGCGCTGGAACTGCTTCCCGAGCACCTGCTCGGCCTGCCCGATGGCAGCCGGCTGCCCTCCCTGCGCGAGGCGCTGCTGACCATGCATCGGCCCGCGCGCGATGCCGACGTGGCCGCGCTGTCGGCCTGTACCCATCCGGCGCAACGGCGCCTGGCGCTGGAGGAATTGCTGGCCCATCACCTGAGCCTGCGTCGCCAGCGCATTGCCCTGCAGCAGCACCGCGCCTACGCGCTTTCAGGCCGGGGCGGCCTGGTGGCGCGATTGCGTGCGGCGTTGCCGTTCGAACTCACCGGTGCGCAGGAGCGGGTCTTCACGCAGCTGCGGGCCGACCTGGCCCGGCCGCAGCCGATGCTGCGCCTGGTCCAGGGCGACGTGGGCAGTGGCAAGACCGTCGTGGCCGCGCTGGCGGCGATGCTGGCGGTGGAGGCGGGGCGCCAGGTCGCCCTGGCCGCGCCGACCGAACTGCTGGCCGAACAACATCTGGCCAACCTGCGCGGCTGGCTGGAACCGCTCGGCGTGCGCGTGGCCTGGCTGGCCGGCAAGGTCACCGGCAAGGCGCGCGCCAAGGTGTTGGAGGAGGTGGCCGACGGCACGGCCCAGGTCGTGGTTGGCACGCACGCGCTGATGCAGGACGCGGTGGCGTTCCACGATCTGGCGTTGGCCATCGTCGACGAGCAGCATCGCTTCGGCGTGCACCAGCGCCTGGCGCTGCGGGACAAGGGCGCCCGCGCGGGCGATGGGGTGAGCCGCGTGCCGCACCAACTGGTCATGACCGCCACGCCGATTCCGCGCACCCTGGCGATGGCCGCCTACGCGGACCTGGACGTCTCGGCCATCGACGAACTCCCGCCCGGCCGCACGCCGGTGCAGACCATCGCCCTCAGCGCCGAGCGCCGCCCCGAGCTGATCGAACGCATCCGCGTGGCCTGCGCTGAGCGACGGCAGGTCTATTGGGTCTGCACCCTGATCGAGGAGGCCGAGGAGGATCCGAAGGCCCCGCCGCGCGGCGGGCCGGCCAACCGGGTCGAGGCCCAGGCCGCGCAGACCACCTTCGAGCAGCTCACCGCCGCCCTGCCCGGCGTGCGCGTGGCCCTGGTCCATGGGCGCATGAAGCCGGCCGAGAAGCAGGCCGTGATGCGTGCGTTCAAGCAGGGCGAGTCCGACCTGTTGGTCGCCACCACCGTGATCGAGGTGGGCGTAGATGTGCCCAACGCGTCGCTGATGGTGATCGAGAACGCCGAGCGCCTGGGCCTGTCGCAGCTGCACCAGCTGCGCGGACGGGTGGGGCGCGGCGCGGCGGCGTCCTCGTGCGTGCTGCTCTACCAGGGGCCGCTGTCCCAGATGGCACGCGAACGCCTGGACACCATGCGCCAGACCAGCGACGGCTTCGTCATCGCCGAAAAGGACCTGGAGCTGCGTGGCCCCGGCGAACTGCTCGGCACGCGCCAGACCGGGCTGGCCGCCTTCCGCGTGGCCGACCTGGCGCGCGATGCCGGCCTGTTGCCGCAGGTGCACGCGCTGGCCGACCACTTGCTCGAACACGCGCCGGCGCTGGCCGAGCGCATCACCGCGCGCTGGATCGGAGGCGCGGCCCGCTATGCCAGTGCTTGAGCCATGGCCGCCGCCGGCGGGCGTGCGCGTTGTCACCCGTAGGCGGCACGCCACCGAGGGTTGGCCATTCGTTCGCCTCTCTCCGACAGGCTGCCTGGGATGGCAGCCTTCTTTTTGCGTTCCGCCCAGTACGGCGGCGGCTGGACGGGCCTCACTGGGCGCGGTCCATAATGGGGAATGACTGAAAAGACCCCTTTGCTGATCGATACCGACCCGGGCGTGGACGACGCGCTTGCCCTGCTGATGGCCTTCAACGACACCGCGCACGAGGTCGTGGGCCTGACCATCGCCGCGGGCAACGTCGGCCTGGACCACACCGTGCGCAATGCGCTCAAGCTCTGCGAAGTGGCCGGCCGCAGCGATGTGCCGGTCCATGCCGGTTGCCCTGGGCCGCTGCTGCATCCGTCGCCCGACGCGGCCGATGTCCACGGCAACGATGGCTTTGGTGATGTCGGCTATACCCCGGCCGCGCACGGCGTCCACGCCGAACACGCCGCACTGGCGATCCTGCGCCTGTCCCACCAGTACGCGGGCGAGCTGCTGCTGGTGACGCTGGGGCCGCTGACCAACCTGGCCGTGGCACTCAAGCTGGATCCCACGCTGCCCCAGCGCATCAAGCGGCTGGTGGTGATGGGCGGGGCGGTGTCGGCGCACGGCAACTTGACCCCGGCGGCCGAGTTCAACGTGGCCTTCGATCCGGAAGCGGCGCACCTGGTGTTCCAGGCCTTCGAACGTTTCGACGTGGCCGACTGGGAGGCCACCCTGGCCCACGGCCTGCCCCACGCCCAGGTGGAGCAGTGGCTGCAGGCGCCTTCGCCGCGGGCGGCGTTCTACGACCAGATTTCGCGCCAGACCCGGCTGTGGTCGGCCGATCGGCGCGGGGATCGCTGGCATAGCGCCGACGCCCTGGCCATGGCCTTCGCCCTGCATCCGGACGGCGCCACCGAACTGGCCGAGCGTCCGCTGGGCGTGGAGCTGGTCGGCACCCTGACCCGGGGCGCCACGATCACCGACTGGAACCGGCAGACCGGCCGCCCGGACAACGCCCGGCTCCTGCTGCGCTACGACCAGGCCCGGTTCGAGGACCTGGTAAAGGCGGCGCTGGCGGCAGGCTAGGGCGGCTCGCCTGTGGTCCCGGCGGAGGTGTCCTGCCGGGAGTTGCAGGCGCCTGAGCGGGCCGCTACAATGCGCGGCTCACCTTTTCGACATCCTGGTGGTAAGCCCATGAAGGCCGACATCCATCCGCAGTACCGCGACGTCGTCTTCCACGATGTCACCTCCGACTTCAAGATCCTGACCCGTTCCACCTTGGCCAGCAAGGAAACGGTCAAGTGGGAAGACGGCAACGAATACCCGCTGGTCAAGGTTGAAGTGTCCTCGGCTTCGCATCCGTTCTACACGGGCAAGCACAAGGTCATGGACACCGGCGGACGCATCGACAAGTTCCAGAAGCGCTACGCGCGCTGATCGAACGCTCGCTGTTCGCAAAAAAGACGGCCGCGTCCCGCAGGGGACGCGGCCGTTTTCTTGTGCCTGCACCACTGGGTGGGGCATAGGACTGTGACGTGATCCATTCAAAACCGGCATCGATCCGGAGGCGTATGCGATAATCCTCGGACTCCGTAGCGCGAGTTTCAGCTGCGGATCCTGTCTACGCGCCATGGCCGGCAGGCTTTGGCGTCCCCACGTGAAGGAGTGCACTGTGTCCGATCTTGACCAGGTCACGCTGACCGCCGGCGACAAGCCGGTGGCCCTGCCTGTACTGAAACCCACGCTTGGCAACGACTGTGTCGATGTGTCCAAGCTGACCAAGGAAACCGGTCTTTTCACCTACGATCCCGGCTTTGGCGCCACCGCCAGCTGCAAGTCCGCCATCACCTACATCGATGGCGACAAGGGCGTGCTGCTGTACCGCGGTTACCCGATCGACCAGTTGGCCGCGAACTCGAGCTTCACCGAGGTCTCCTACCTGCTGATGAACGGCGAGCTGCCGTCCAAGACCGAGCTGTCCCAGTTCGAGGACGAAGTGACGCATCACACGATGATGCACGAGTCGCTCAAGAGCTTCCTGCAGGGCTTCCGCCACGACGCGCACCCGATGGCCATGCTCGCCGCCTCGGTGGCTTCGCTGTCGGCGTTCTACCACGACACCCTGGACCTCAACGATCCCGAGCAGCGCCGCCTGGCGGCGATCCGCCTGATCGCCAAGATGCCGACCCTGGCGGCCGCCGCATTCCGCTACACCAACGGCCAGCCGATTCGTTACCCGCGCAACAGCCTGGGCTACGTCGAGCGCTTCCTGCACATGATGTTCGAGGTGCCCAGCGAAGAGCTGGAGCTCAGCCCGGTAGTGGCCAAGGCCATGGACCTGCTGTTCATCCTGCATGCCGACCACGAGCAGAATGCCTCGACCTCGACCGTGCGTCTGGTCGGCTCGACCGGGGCCAACCCGTACGCCTCGGTCGCTGCCGGCATCACCGCCCTGTGGGGCCCGGCTCACGGCGGCGCCAACGAGGCCGTGCTGAAGATGCTCGCCGAGATCGGCACCGCCGACAACGTCGAGAACGCCGTCAAGCGTGCCAAGGACAAGAACGACCCGTTCCGCCTGATGGGCTTTGGCCATCGCGTGTACAAGAACTTCGATCCGCGCGCCAAGATCATCCGCGAGATGACCCACAAGGTGCTGGGCGAGCTGGGCGTGAACGACCCGATGCTGGACGTGGCGATGAAGCTGGAAGAAGTCGCCTTGAAGGACGAGTACTTCGTCGAGCGCAAGCTCTACCCCAACGTCGATTTCTACAGCGGCATCATCTACAAGGCGCTGAAGATCCCGACCGAGATGTTCACCGTGATGTTCGCCATCGGCCGCACACCGGGCTGGGTATCGCACTGGCTGGAACAGCAGGTCGATCCGGAAGCCCGCATCGGCCGTCCGCGCCAGATCTACACCGGTTCGGACGTGCGCGACTACCCGAAGGGCTGATCCACGCCTTCGACGTAAAAAAAAGCCCCGCACGCGCGGGGCTTTTTTTGTGGGACATCCCCTCCAGGCGGCTGGCCTCGTGGGAGCCGCCATGGCGGCGATGAGGTTTTTCCAGTCAGGCCCTTCAAAGCCTCGCGACCCTCGCCGGCGAGATCCTCAGCGTGCGTCGCGCTGCGCCGGATGCACGGTGACCGAGGCGGTCATGCCGGCGGCCAGCACCATGTCCTTGGGGACGCTGGCCGGATCGATGCGCACCCGCACCGGCACGCGCTGGGCCAGGCGGATCCAGTTGAAGGTCGGGCTGACCGAAGCCAGCAGATCGCTGCTGCTGGTCGGGTTGTCGGCATCGGTAATGCCGCGGGCGATGCCTTCGACGGTGCCGTGCAGCGCGCGGCCGTCGCTCATCAGGCGGATGTCGGCGGCGTCGCCGGCGCGGATGTGCGGCAGCTTGGTTTCTTCGAAGTAGCCGTAGACCCACATCGTGTCGCTGCGCACCAGCGCCATGCGCGCGGCGCCGGCGCTGGCGTAGTCGCCCACGCGCACGTTGAGGTTGGTGATGTCGCCCTCGGCGGCGGCGCGCACGGTGGCACGCTCCAGATTGAGTTGAGCCAGGTCCAGCGCGGCCTGGGCCTGTTCCACCGCGGCCAACGCCTTGGATTGCGAGGCGGTGGCGGCACTGCGGTTGGCACGGGCCTGTTCCACCGCAGCCTGCGCGGCGCGTGCGGTGGCGGCGGCATCGGCGCGGGCCTCGGCCGAGATCACCGAGGCGGCGGCCTCGCGACGCTGGGCCTGGGCCGCGTACTTCTGGTAATCGGCCTGGCTGGCCGTGGTGCTGGCCGCGGCGGCGGAGATGTTGGCGCCGGCGGCGCGCGCCGCGGCCTGCGCGGCGCCCAGATCGGCCCGGGCCTGGGCAACGGCCAGTTCGAAGCGGCGCGGATCGATGCGGAACAGGACCTGGCCAGCCTTGACGTGCTGGTTGTCCTGCACATCGACCTCGGCCACGAGGCCGGACACGTCCGGGGCGACGCGCACGATCTCGGCACGGACCCGGCCATCGCGGGTCCAGGGCGAATACATGTAGTGGTTCCAAAGCGCGTAGCCGATCAGGGCGGCGGCCAGGACCACGATGCCGGTCAGGGCGGTGCGGATCAGGGCGGGTGTATTCATGGGGGCGGAAGTGGGTTCGGGATGGAAAGGAAAGCCGGGTCACGATCCGGTCGGCGGCGCGGCGCTGGCGATGTCGCGTGCGCGCGGTGGCGGCCGAGGCGGGCCGCGCTAGGTCAACAGCATCAGGCCGAGCAAGCCGAAGACGCAGACATACAGGGCCAGGCGGAACAGCGGGGGATGCCAGGCGTGCCGATACAGGCCGACGCGACCGGCCAATCCGTCCAGCAGCCAGAACAGGACGAACAGGCCGGCGGCCAGGACCAGCAGGCCGGGCACATAGACCCCGCCGATGGAGATTTCAGGAGGCAGCATGGGCGTGCTCCGAGGGGGTATCAGGGTGAGCGCCGGCCGCGCCGGAGAGGACCGAATCGGCGTCGCGCAGGGCGCTGCGCAACAGGTGCAGGTGCTCGCGCACCGGCTGCAGGCGGGCGGGGACGGCGCCATCGATGGCGGTCAGCGACAGGGCGGCGTCCAGATGCCGGGAGGCCGCGTCGTGATCGGCGGCGCCGAGGTGTTCGTACAGGCGCGCGATCGCCGCCACGGCCGCGTCGATCTCGCGCTCGATGTCCGCGGGGACGGCCGCATCCAGGCTGTCGTGGCGCAGCTCGATCAGCGTTCGGCCGGTCTCGTGCACGGCCAGCGCCCAGGCCAGCAGAGTGCGCGATTCCTGGCTTCCGGGCTGGGTGTAGGTGATCACCTGCAGGAACAGGTCGCGGCTGACGCTCTCGAAACGCGGCGCCAATCCATCCAGCGGCGCGCGGGCGGCCAGGGCCACCTGGCGGCGCAGTTCGGTAAGCAGGCGCCGACGCTGCCACTGCGTGCCGACCACCGAGGGGATCAGCTGGAAGGCGAGCATCGCCAGGATCGCGCCGAGCAGGAAGGCCATGCCGTTGTTGAGCAGGCTGGCCACGTCCTGGCTTGGTGACAGGCCGAGCCCCAGCGTGACCATGAAGCCCAGGCAGGTGCCCAGGCTCAGCCCGAACAGCGGCGGGCGCGTGGACAGATACACGGCCACCATCAGGAACGGTGCGGTCCCCAGCACCAGCATCGGGAAGCTGTCCAGGCGCGGCAGGACCAGGGTGAAGCAGACGACGGCCATGAGCACGCCCAGGCTGAAGCCCTTGGTGATCTGCACCGCGGCGGCGGCGGGGTTGGCGCCGGCGGCCAGGATCGCGGTAAAGGCGATGACATTGGCCAGCGCCCCGGCGCCACTGCTCCAGCCGCTATGGATCCAGGCCAGGCCGAGCAGCAGCGAGACCAGGAAGCTGCGCGCCACCGTCACGGCGACCGCCGCCAAATCGGTGGCGTAGCGGAAGCGGACCTTCTCGCTGGCGCGGTGCAGCTTTCCGCGCAGGCCAGGCTGCTGCAGCGCCGCGGCGGTATGGGTCATGTCGCGCAGTTCGGCGGTGAACCGCCGCAGCAGCGAGACGCCGGTGTCGAAGTCATCCAGCCGCGCGGCGGGCAGGGCCGCGCGCAGGCCAGCGGCGCGGGCGGGCTGCGCGTCGAGCACCTGGTCCAGGCGCTGGGTGACATCGGCATGATCGCCGGCGACGCGCTCGGCCAAGGCGTCGCCCAGCGGGCGGTAGAGCTGCATCAGGGCGCCGGCGACGATGTCGTCCGAGTCGCCGCGCAGCAGGCGGTTGATCAGGTGATGCAGCGACTGGAACCGGGTCGAGGCCGCCATGAAGCGCTGGTTGAGCAGGCGCATGCGGCGGCTGCGCACCCGCGCCTCCGGATCCTCGAACACCACCGAGGCCCGCAGGTCCTCCAGGCTCATCGACTCGCGCACGAAACGCAGATGCGCCTGTTCCATCTGCGCACGCGGCAGCGCCCCGCGGGTGCCGTCGCGCACGAAGTCCAGAAATGCGCTCATCAAGCCGTTGGAAGCCGTGCGCAGGCTGTTGCGCAGGCGGACGGGGAACACCACGTCGAACACCACCGCGCTGACCAGCAGGCCGAGCAACACTTCGGTCAGGCGCGCGGTGGCCAGGGTGAAGACCGCGGTCGGCGCATTGACCGCAGGCAGGGCGATGATCGCCACCGTATAGCCGGACAGGACGAAGCCATACGAGCGGAAGTTGCGGAACATCAGCGCACCGCCAGCGCACAGGCCGACCCACAGCGACAGCGCCAGCAGGAACAGCAGCGGCTGCTGGGGGAACAGCGCGGCGATGGCCACCGCCACGATGCTGCCCACGATGGTGCCCAGGGTGCGGTAGAAGGCCTTGGCCAGGACCATGCCGCTCTGCCGGTTCATCACCACGATCACGGTGATCATGGCCGTGGACGGCGAGGAGAATCCCATGCGCATGGCGATCCCGCAGGCCAGGTACATCGACAGCAGGACCTTGAACACGAACAGCCAAGCCGCGCCCTCCCCGCGCAGCGCCTCGCGGACCTGCGCGCGCCAGGACGGTCGAGGCGCCGGCGCGGCGCTGGCGGGCGTCGCGCTCACAAGGTCTGTTCCACGCCGTGCAGCAGTTTGGTCAGCAGGTGCCGCAGGACGGCCTGCTCGGTGCGGTCCAGGTCGCGCACATAGCCCTTCAGCACGGCCCAGATGTCCGGCAGGAACGCGGCGATCGATGCGTGACCGGCCTGTGTCAGGCATAGCAAGGTGCTGCGTCGATCTTGCGGACTGGGTTGGCGCTGGATCAGGCCCTTGTCGACCAGTTGCTGGGTCAGGCGGGTGACATTGGCCGACTTCTCCCCGGCCGCCTCGCCGATCAGGGAAGGGCTCAGGGCACCATCCGGACTGCTGTCGATCATCATCAGCACGTTGTATTCCGGGTAGCTCAGCCCGTGCGCGCGCAGCGTGTCGTTGCCGTGATCGACGGTGAGCTTGTGGATGAGCTTGATCATGCGCACGACAGCGGCGGCTTCCTTGGGAAACCCGGGATGGCGCCGATCGGTCGCTTCGAGGCGCTCGGCCGTGGAGGCGAAACGGCTGTGCTGGAGGTCGAATTGATTCACGTGCTAATAATACACTTATGTACTAATGAGGGCGTCAACGCTCCTTAAACGGCGCTCGGGCCGCCTGGAGGGACAGGACCGCGAATCAGTGCGCGAAGCGCAGTTCGCCCAGCGGACCGGCCAGGGTGATCGGGATCGAGACCAGTCGCATGCCGGCGTTGACCTGGACGACGAAGTGCAGGTGCGGCCCGCTGGAAAAGCCGGTATTGCCCGATAGCCCGATGCGCTGGCCGGCCGTGACCGACTGTCCCACCCGGACCAGCACGCCTTGGGGCTTGAGATGTGCGTAGAGCGCCATGGTCCCGTCGGCATGCAGGACGCGGACGAAGTTGCTCTTGCCCGCGCCGGCCTCGCGTCCCAGGCCGACCTGCCGATGATCGCCTTCGACCTGGAGCACGATGCCCTCGCGCGCCGCCAGGATCGGCGTGCCCTCGGGCAGGGCGAAGTCGATGGCATCGAAGTTCTGCGCATCGTCATGACTGAAGTGGCCGCCGGGCCCCTGGTCGACCCGAGCCGGTGCGTCGAAGGGCAGCCGATAGCGCACGTCCAGCGGTTGGACATGCGGGTCGCCAGGCACCGCATCCAGCGCCAGCCCGAAGTCGGCGGCGTCCGCAGGGGCGGTGAGGATCAGGCTGGCGACCAGCCGGCTGCCACGGGCGGGCAGCAGGACGCGTGTCGGCAGCGCCGGCGAGGCGATGATCCCGCGCCCACGCGGCAGCGAGAGTTCCACCTGCACCGGGCCGGGCAGCGTGTTATCCACCCAGGCTTGGTAGCGGGTTGGCGTCTTGACCAGGCGCAACCGGACCAGGGCCGCGGCCTGGGCGGAGGTGGCGGGCGTGGAGGCCTGGGCGGGCAGGGTTTGCGCAAGCGCGCGCGTCGGGAGCGACAGCAGGGCCAGGGCGAGTACGACCCACGCCCCCGCCATCCCTTTCCTCACGGCAGGCAGGCGCCATGCAGGTGCAGGGCCGCGGCGATGTCGCGCAGGTCGAAGGCGGCCAGCGCGCGGTTGTCGTGCTGGACGAACAGCGCCCCATCGGGAAAGCGCGGCGTGCCGGCCACATACAGGGCCACGCCGTCGGTGTCGGCCACGACCTGACCGGAGAAGGTGCCCACGGGCGCCAGGCTGGCGCGGTCGTACACCCGGAACAGGGTCGGACGGGTCTGGTCGGTCGCCACCCACCAGCCGCTGTCCACATCGCAGTCCCACAGCGCCACCCCCTCGGCGTCGGCGTCGAACACCGGCAGGCTGCGCCCGGCGTAGCGCCCGTCCATCGTGTATTCGCGCAGGGTCGAACCGACGCGGCGGTCCTCCTCGGCGATCAGCAGGCGCTCGTGGGCCGGGTCGCCGGCAATGGACTCGACCATGTGCAGCATGCCGGCATCCCCGGTATCGCCGAAGCTGCCCGTCTCCACCGCACTCAATCCGCCCTCGGGTGGCAGGCTCACCGTGTAGCGCCGCACGCGCTGGTCCATCAGCGCACGCGGCGGCAGCAGGCCGGCCCGGAAGTCGGCCATGAAGCTGTCGGTGACCAGCAACTCGAGCGTATCCGGCGCGGTCTCCTGCACCCAGATGCCATAGGGCACCTTGAGCGTCTCGGCCCCGATGAATCCCAACGGGGTGAAGTCGGGCAGGGACAAAGCCTGCACGCGATGGTTATCGCGCTCGACCACGAACAGCGTGTCGCCCCAGACCGCGATGCCATTGGGCCGCCTGAACTGGCCGGGACCGTCCCCCGGGCCGCCCACGGTGCGCAGGCGCTGTCCGGTATCGGCGTCGAAGACCAGCAGTTGGTTGCCGGACTTGGCCGTGGCGATCACCCAGGCGCCGCCCTGCTCGGTGGGCCACACCGCCAGGGAGTCCAGTTCGTCCTCCGGGTGAGCGGATGAGATCCAGGCTTCCTTGACCACCGCATCGGGATGCGGCGCTCGCGCCTGGGGCGTGGCGGCCGCTGCGGACGGCGGGGCAGGGGGCGGGGAGAGGCTGGCGCAGCCGCCAAGCAGGAGTGCCACGCAGGCGGCGCGGATCAGGGAAAAGGAGCTCATGCCCGCCATGATGCGGTGCCGAGCCCGGATGCGTCATCCGTTCGCCGACGGTCCGGTTGCAGGCGCAACCATCGCTCCATCTTGATAAAGCGATTGACAACCGGATTCTGCGCTGGCAACCTGCGTCCACCATCGAGACCGGCAGAGGGACAGGCCCTTTGAAGCCGGGGCAGCCAGCGGCGCAGAACAGCGTGTCGTGGTGG
This sequence comes from Pseudoxanthomonas sp. JBR18, assembly GCF_028198165.1. NCBI lineage: Bacteria > Pseudomonadati > Pseudomonadota > Gammaproteobacteria > Lysobacterales > Lysobacteraceae > Pseudoxanthomonas > Pseudoxanthomonas sp. JBR18. The sequence goes on along the minus strand of NZ_CP116339.1, from coordinate 295,874 downwards.
TGCCAAATCCTGCGGCGACGCCTTTGCGTTTAGACCGAAAGATGGTTCGTACGGTGCAGCGGCGGTGGTGTCTTCCGTCCCTTGCACGACGAACGCGAGCTTCCCCGCGAAAGCTCGATGGCCGTTCCTCCCGGATCCGCCATGAGCCTCGTGAACACAGTCGCCGCCCATTCCAACGAAACCACCGAAGTCGACGCGTGCTGTACGTCGGCCGCCGCTGCGCCCGCGATCCGCGGCGAGCTGTCGGTGGCCCTGGCCATGCGCCATGCCGGCGCGCGTACGCTGACCCTGCGCTACGAACTGCAAGGCCCGGCCGAGGCGCCGGTGGTGTTCGTGGCCGGTGGTATCTCCGCGCACCGCCATGTCGCGGCCAGCGCGCAGTTCCCCGAAAACGGCTGGGCCAACGACCTGGTCCGTGCCGGGCGCACGCTGGATCCGGCGCGCGTGCGCATCCTGTCCTTCGATTTCCTCGGTGCCGACGGCCAGCTCGATGCGCCGATCGACCCGGCCGACCAGGCCGACGCCATCGCCACCCTGCTCGACGCGCTGGAGATTCCGGCGCTGCGCGCCTTCGTCGGCTATTCCTACGGCGCGCTGGTCGGCCAGCACCTGGCTGCGCGGCATCCGCGGCGGGTCGAGCGCCTGGTGGCCGTCAGCGGTGCCCACCGGCCGCATCCGTTCGCCTCGGCCTGGCGCGCGCTGCAGCGCCATGCCGTGGCGCTGGGCCAGATGCAGTGCGCCGACCAGCAGGGCCTGTCGCTGGCGCGCCAGTTCGCCATGCTCAGCTACCGCACCCCGGAAGAATTCGGCGAGCGCTTCGACGCCGCGCCGGAGGTCATCAACGGCCGCGTGCGCGTGGCCGCCGAGGACTACCTGGATGCCGCCGGCGCGCAATACGTCGCGCGCACCCCGGTCAACGCCTTCCTGCGCCTGTCCGAATCCATCGACCTGCACCGCATCGACCCGGCCACCATCGCCGTGCCCACCACCGTGGTCGCCGTCGAAGGCGACCGCCTGGTGCCGCTGGCCGACCTGGTCACCCTGGTCGAGGGCCTGGGGCCCAACGGCCACCTGCGCGTGCTGCGCTCGCCCTATGGCCACGACGCCTTCCTGAAAGAAACCGACCGCATCGACGCGATCCTCGCCACCGCCCTGCGCCCCACCGGAGACACCCCATGAGCCATTCCGCCGACAACGCCATTCCCTGCAGCGCCGCCACCGCCGCCGTGCGCGCGGGGATCGACCGCGACACCGCCTACGGGGCGGTGACCCCGCCGATCGTGCTGTCGTCCAATTTCTCCTTCGACGGCTTCGGCAACAAGCGCCAGTACGATTACACCCGCAGCGGCAACCCCACGCGCGACCTGCTGGGCGAGGCGCTGGCCGAACTGGAAGGCGGCGCGGGCGGGGTGATCACCGCCACCGGCATGGGCGCGATCAACCTGGTGCTCAACGCGTTGCTGCAGCCGGGCGACAAGCTGGTGGTGCCGCACGATGCGTACGGCGGCAGCTGGCGCCTGTTTAACGCGCTGGCGACCAAGGGCCACTTCGAACTGATCACCGCCGACCTGACCAACCCGGTCTCGCTGGGCGAGGCGCTGGCGCAGTCGCCCCGGCTGGTGCTGATTGAGACCCCGTCCAACCCGCTGCTGCGCATCACCGACCTGCGCTTTGTGATTGAGGCGGCGCACAAGGCCGGCGCCAAGGTGGTCGTGGACAACACCTTCCTGTCGCCGGCGCTGCAGCGGCCGATCGAGTTCGGTGCCGACCTGGTCCTGCATTCGACCACCAAGTACGTCAACGGACACAGCGACGTGGTCGGCGGTGCGGTGATCGCGCGCGATGCCGAGCTGCACCAGCAGCTGGTGTGGTGGGCCAACGCGCTGGGCCTGACCGGCTCGCCGTTCGACGCTTTCCTGACCTTGCGCGGTTTGCGCACCCTGGACGCGCGCCTGCGCGTGCACCAGGAAAACGCCCAGGCCATTGTCGAGGCGCTCGACGGCCATGCCGCGGTCACCCAGGTCTACTACCCGGGGCTGGCCTCGCACCCGGGCCATGCGGTCGCCGCGCGCCAGCAGAAGGGCTTCGGCGCGATGATCTCCTTCGAGCTGGACGGCGGTGAGGCCGCCGTACGCGCCTTCGTCGACGGCCTGCGCTACTTCACCCTGGCCGAGTCGCTGGGCGGCGTGGAGAGCCTGGTCGCGCATCCTGCCACGATGACCCACGCGGCGATGACCCCGGAGGCGCGCGCCAAGGCTGGCATCTCCGACGGCCTGCTGCGGCTGTCGGTGGGGATCGAACTGTCCGAGGACCTGGTGGCCGACCTGCAGGCCGGACTGGCCCGCGCACAGGCCGTGGCCGCCGCCCAGGGCGCACGGAAACTGGCCGACGCATGAGCGCGGTCGTCCGGCTCGGAACCCACCGTGCGCCACGCCTGGCCCTGCTGGGCACCGGCGTCGTCGGTGGCGCACTGGTGGCCCGCTATCAGCGCCTGCTGGCGCGCGGCACGCCGTTGCCGGCGTTCGCGTGGATCGCCAACTCACGCGCCGTCATCGACGGCGAGGCGGATCTGCACGCCGGGCTGACGCAGTTGCGTACCGCGCCGGCCAATACGCGCATCGTGCCGCCGTGGGCCGAAGCCGATGCGCTGGACGCCGGCGACATCGTCATCGACGCCACCGCCAGCGACGCCATCGCCCTGCGCCACGCCGAATGGCTGGGCCGTGGCGTGCACGTGGTGACGGCCAACAAGCTGGGCCGGGGTGCGGACCTCACCCGCGCACAGGCGATCACCGAGGCCGCGCGCGCGGGCGCGGCGGTCTACGGCGACAGCGCCACCGTCGGCGCCGGGCTGCCGCTACTGCGCAGCCTGCGTGCGCTGGTCGACGGCGGCGATGCGATCACCTCGGTCGAAGGCGTGCTGTCGGGCTCGCTGGCCTTTCTGTTCCACACCTTCGACGGCAGCGTGCCGTTCTCGGCCTGCGTGCGTCAGGCGCGCGAGGCTGGCTTCACCGAGCCGGATCCGCGCATCGACCTGTCCGGCGAGGACGTGCGTCGCAAGCTGTTGATCCTGGCGCGCGCGGCGGGCCTGCCGCTGCAGGCCGGCGAGGTGCGGGTCGAATCGCTGCTCCCCCCGGTCCTGGCCAACGCCTCCGGCGCACAGGTCGAGGCGCTGCTGGACACGTTGGATGCGCCGCTGCATTCGCATCTGGTCAAGGCCCAGGCACGCGGCGCGCAGCTGCGCTTCGTCGGGCGCTTCGATGCGCGCGGCGCGAGCGTGTCGCTGCAGGCCTTGCCGGCGGGCCACGCCCTGTGTGGCGGGGCGGGCAGCGACAACCGCGTGGCGATCCACAGCGATCGCTACGCGCAGCAGCCGCTGCTGATCCAGGGCCCGGGCGCCGGCGCCGAGGTCACCGCCGCGGCGCTGCTGGACGACGTGCTGGCGCTGCTGCCGCTCGCGCGCGCTCGCGCAGCCTGAGGCAACGCGCGGCTCCCGGATCGCGAGGAGCTTGCACCGCGCCGGCGGCAGGGACGCCGGTGGGCCGTCAGCTGGGCGACCTGGCACGACCTGCCCCAATGCGTCGCATTGCGCCGGGCATGCCTGCGCGGTGATTTCGATTTGATGTTCGAGGAGCGGCGGCAACGTGTCCCGGCCCAGCAATTCGGCCGCCGTCGGCAGCTGAGTTACGCAGAACACCAGGACGGTGGCGGCCGATTCGACACGCGCCCGGGAAACACAGTGGGCGAGGCCAGCGGATCCTTGCGGGACTATGCGGCCAAGGCGGCCTGAAGGACTTCAATCGGTCCCCATGCCGGCCCGCCGTCAAGGCGTGGGCGTAACGGCAGGCGCGGTCCGACTATGTCCAAGGACGTCACCGCATAGCGGCAGCGGCGCAGTCAGTCGCGCGGCAACAGGCCTTGGGCATTGCGCTGTGGAAGCTTGACCCGGCTGTGGCGCAGCTGGCCCAGCAGGCGCTCTTCAAGCGTGCTGTGCCATCCATCGGCGTTGCGCTCGTAACAGGGCGTGCAGACCAGCACGCCATAGCGTTCGATCACATGGCCATGGTCAGAATCTGGCCGGAAGTACAGTTTTTGGTCACAACAGAAGCAGTTTGCGGTGACGACGTCGGCTTGCATGGCCTGTTTCCCCTGGTGTTGGCGCTGTCGCATGCCAACCCCTGCCGCACGGTGCGTGCCAGCTTCTGGCGGGAAAATGTGACGAAGTCTTAGGATCTGCATTCTCGTCGTCCCGGCGTCCCTGCGCACGGATGCGTGTCTACCAACGCGTGGGCAACGAGGGACAGGCCATGCCGATCATGGCTGTCCCAGCGCCTTGAGCAATGCGGCATTGAAGCGCGCCGGGTCGGCCACCTGCGGCGAATGGCCCAGGTCGGCGAATTCCACCAGTGTCGCCCCCGGGATCGCCCCGGCGGCGCGCTTACCCAGGACCGGATAGTTGCCCAGGGTGGCGCGGATCTCCGGCGGCGCCTTGCCCTTGCCGACCGCAGTGCGGTCCTTCAGCCCGATGAATAGCGTGGTGAGCACCTTGATGTCCGACAGCTCATAGACGACGGGCTGGTTGTAGACCATGTCGTAGGTCAGGGCCTGGTCCCAGGCATTGATGTCCTTGCCGTCGCCGGCGTACATCCCGGCCTGCATGCGGGCCCAGCGCTCGTATGCCGGCGTCCAGGTGCCCGCGTAATACACGTCCATCTGGTACTTCTTGGTGCTTTCGTAATCGGTCTTGAGGGTGCCGGCATACCACTGGTCCACGCTTTGGTAGGGCACGCCGACGGCCTTCCAGTCCTCCAGGCCGATCGGATCGACCAGGGCCAGGTGGCTGACGTCCCGCGGGAACATCAGCGCATAGCGAATGGCTAGCATGCCACCCATCGAATGCCCGATCACCACGGGGTGGTCGATGCCCAGGCTTTCCAGCAAGGCGTGGGTGTTGTCGGCCAGACCCGACAGCGAGAACTGGTAGTGGCGTGGCTTGGACGACTTGCAGAAGCCGACCTGGTCCACCGCGATCACTCGATAGCCGGCCCGGCTCAGCGCGCCGATGTTCGGCTCCCATGTGGCCGCGCAGAAGTTCTTGCCGTGCAGCAGCACGGCGGTGCGGCCATTGGCCGGGCCGGTCGGGGCGATGTCCATGTAGGCCATCTCCAGCGGCTGCCGCTGGGCCTGGAACTTGAACAATTTGACCGGATAGGGGTAGTCGAAGCCTTCCAGGCGCGCGCCATACACCGGTTGCTGCTGGGCCAGTGTGGGCAGGGACGCGGTGGCCAGGGCGAGGGCCAGGAGCATATTGCGCATCGTGCGGGTCCGTGGGGGCGGGCCGACAGGATAAGAGGCCGGGCGTCCGTAGCCGGTCACATGTCCATCATCGGCGATGCCAGGCGCAGCCATCCGCGCGCGTGGCGCCGTTCAGGCCGGACACTTGCCGGTCACGCGGAGGGGCGGCACGTAGCCCGGCGGGTCGACATCGCCGGTCTGCGCGCGCAGGGTGGTGATGCGCTGTTTGAGCGTGGTGACGATCTGCGCGTTGTGTGGCTCGTCGACGACATTGTGGATCTCGCCCGGATCGTCGCGCAGGTCGTAGAGCGCCCATTCCTGCGGCGACTCCCAGAAGTGGATCAGCTTCCAGCGCTGGGTGCGCACGCCGCGGTGCTTACGCGCGCAGTGCACCGCCGGGTATTCAAACCATTCGTAGAGGAAGTCTTTGCGCCAGCCGGCAGCGTCATGGTCCAGGGCGATGGGCTTCCAGCTATGGCCCTGCATCCAGTCGGGCGGGGTGAGGCCAGCCATGTCCAGCAGGGTGGGGGCCAGGTCGATGTTGAGGACCATGTCGGTGTCGTTGACCTGGCCGGCTGGGATCTTCGCCGGCCAGCGCACCAGCATCGGTACGCGCAGCGCGGGCTCGAGCATCATGCGCTTGTCGTAGAAGCCGTGCTCGCCCAGAAACATGCCGTTGTCCGAGGTGTAGATGACGATGGTGTTCTCGGCCAGACCGTGCGCATCCAGGTAATCCAGCACCCGGCCGACATTCTCGTCCACGCCCAGCAACACCCGGTAGTAGTTGCGCAAGAAGGCCTGCAGCACGGCATAGTCGCGCTCCGGGCGAGGCAGGTGTTCGTCCACCTGTGGCGGCCGGCGCTCGGCCTTGTGGAAGAGGTCCTGCATGTGGTGGATCACTTGCTGGGTGGTCTTGGAAAATGCCTCTGGCGCGCCTTCGGGCTGCGGTTGGCCGAAGCCCGGCGGGATTGGCATCTGCACGTCCTTGAACGCCTCATAGAAGCGCGGGTCCGGCTCCCATGGCCCGTGCGGGGCCTTGAACTGGTAGCACAGGCAGAACGGCTGGTCGGTCGGCCGCTGCTCCAGGTAGGCCATGGCCTGGTCGCCGATGACATCGTCGGTATGCCCGCGGAAATGCACCGGCGCGCCGTTGACGATGAATTGCGGGTCGAAGTAGCTGCCCTGGCCCTTGAGAATGGCCCAGTGATCGAAGCCGGTCGGCATCGACTTGATGTGCCACTTGCCGACTACCGCGGTGTGGTAGCCGGCCTGGCGCAGCAGCATCGGATAGGTGATCTGGTCGTGGCGCAGGCCCATCTGCTCGTACCAGCCCGGCTCCTCGCCATTGCTGGTGACCCCGTGGCTGTGGGCATACAGTCCGGTCAGGTAGGAAGCACGACTGGGCGCGCACACCGAAGTGGTGACGAACGCCCTGTCAAAGCGCAGTCCTTCGGCGCCAATGCGGTCCATGTTCGGCGTCTTCAGAATGGGGTTGCCGTACAGGCTCAGGGCGTCCTGGGCCTGATCGTCGGTCATGATGAACACGATGTTCGGCGCCCCTTTGGGCGCCTTGCGTGGGGGCGCGTCATTGGTGGGCACACTGGCGGCCAGGCGCATGGCCAAGGGCAGCGAGGTCCCTGCGCCGAGCAGTTGAAGAGCGGTGCGGCGGTTGAAGCGTGCAGGCATGGCGACTCCGTGTCGTTCGGTGCGCGGCGCGCGCGCCGCGCCGAGGCGGACCCTTACCCTAGTCATCGCTGGAAGCGGTTACACGCTGCGCCGCGACACGCGCCTAATCGTCTTCAGCCACGATGGAGCCGACCAACTGCAGCTGGCCGCTGTCGAGCAAAGCGTCGACCTGCCCGTCGCGCGCGTTCGCCGGGACGGTGGCCTGCGGCGCTGCGCGGTAGGCGGCCCATCCATTTCGGCCATTGCGCTTGACTTCGTACAGCGCGCGGTCCGCCAGGGCGACCATCTGCTCCCAGCCCAGCAACTCCGGCGCGTTCGGGAAAGGGGGGTATTCCATCAGGCCCAGCGAGACGGTGATGGGCAGCGCCCCGCCGCCGCCGATGTCGAAGCGATGCCCGGCGATGACCTGGCACACGCGCTGGCCCAGCGTGGCCAACTGCGCCCGCGGCATCGGCCGGAACACCAGCAGGAACTCCTCCCCGCCCCAGCGCACCACATAGTCGCCCTTGCGGGTCAGGTCGCGCAGGCACTGGGCCAACTGCTGCAGAACCCGGTCGCCAGCCTCGTGCCCGTGGACGTCGTTGACCTGCTTGAAGTGATCCACGTCCAGCAGCCCGAAGAACACCGCATCGTGCTGGACGTCCATGCCGACGTTGCGCGCATAGAACGCCAGGTCCAGCGGAATCTGGCGCCCCAGGTAACGCCGGTTGTGCAGTCCGGTCAGCGGATCGGTGACGCTCAGCGCCTCGAGTCGCGCATTGGCATCGCGCAGGTCGCGCGTGCGCGCCTGCACCAACAGCTCCAGCGCGGCGCGCTGGCGTGCGTGGCGGCGCGACAGCCAGCCGTAGACCAGCAGCAGGACCGAGAGGATCGCCAGGGCCGCCGTCAGGCGGAACCACCATTGCTCGTAGAAGAAGGGGCGGATCCGGAAGGCGAGCCGCGCCGGCTCCGGGCTCTCCACGCCGGTGTTGTTCACTCCCAGCACCTCGAAGGTGTAATGGCCCGGCGGCAGGTTGGTGTAGTTGACGCTGCGTTGGTCGATGTTTTCCAGGCTCATCCACCGCGCGTCGTAGCCGCGCAGGCGGTAGCGGATGTCAGTGTGCTCCGGCGCCTGGAAACTCAGCGCGGTGAATTCGAAGCGCAGGTCGCGCGCCTGGGCCGGCAGCGTCCAGCTTCCGCCGGCTTCCACGTCGCGCCACTGGCCCTGGATCTGGACGCGTTCCACGCGTGGGGTAGGGGGGACGGGGTTGCCGTGGTCCGATTCGGTATCCAGCGCCACCAGGCCATCGCGCGTGGGGAGCCAGAAGGCGCCGTCCTGGAGAAAGCCGCGGCCGTTGCCCGCGCCGTTGCAGCAATCCCCCTTCTGCCCGCCGTGGCGGTCGCCGCGCTCGTTGAGCATCTGCTGGACGTGCAGCCGCGTGCCGTGGGAATCGGCGGCGTGCGCCAGGTCGGCCAGCGGTAGGCGATACACCCCGCGTAGGCCACCCACCCAGAGCTGGCCGTGGGCGTCGATGGCCATGGCGAAGATGGGATTGGCCGGAATGCCGCGACGCTGGTCCAGTTCGACCCATTGCTTGCCGTCGAACAGCAGCAGCGTTTCGCGAGAGAGGTTGCCGAGCAGCAGACGGCCATCGTCGAGCTCGTGAATGGCGGTGACATGCAGGTCGGGTGCAAGCCCCTGACCCAGTCCCAGCGGCTGCAGGCGTTCGTCTTGCCAGGCATACAGGCCACTGTAGCTGCCCACCAGCAGGCGTCCGTCGCGGGTGATGCGCAGCACGCGCACGCGTGGATCGGCCAGGCCTTGTTCGACGCCGTAGCGGGTCAGCACGCCATCGCGCAGGCGAAACAGGCCGTTGGAGGTGGCGAACCAGAGCCAACCGCGCAGGTCTCGCACCATGCCGTTGATCTGCGCTCCGCCCATCGGCGCAAGCAGCGGCGAGTGCTGGACCCGGCCGTCGCGCAGCACCGCCACGCCCGAGCGCGTCCCGATCCAGGCCTCGCGCGGTTCCACCAGCAGCGAGTACGCGGCCGGGTGCGGCAGCTGGCGCCCGCTCACGACCGTCTGAAAGCGGCCGTGGTCGAAGATCGAGACCCCATCGTTGGTCCCGACCCAGATCTGCCCGTCGTGGCCCCGGCCCAGTGCCCACAGCAGCGGGTCGGTGAGGCCATCGCGGGTGGAATAGCGGCGCGTGGCCCCGTTCCAGACCCGGGTCACTCCGGAAATCAACGTGCCCAGCCACAGGTTGTGCTCGCGGTCCTCCAGCAAGGTACGGGCGGCCAATTGGGGCGTGCCGTCGATCCGCTCCGTGACCCGGGCATCGCGCAGGCGCAGCAGGTGGTCGGCGGCGGCGACCCACAGGTTGCCGTCATGGTCGAGCAGCATCGCCTCGATCGGCGCGCGCCGTAGCAGTGGATCGTCCGTGTAGCGCTGCCAGCGCCCGTCCTGGAGGAAGAACAGCCCCACACTCGTCCCCGCCCACAGCCGGCCCTGCGCATGGATCAGCACGTGGACCGAAGCGGCGCTGGCCTCTTCGGGCAGGAGCAGGGTGCGCACGCTGCCATTGGCATAGCGCTGGCGCACCTCGCCCACGCCGCCGACCCATAACGTCGGGCCGTGCTGCAGCAACGCGGTGGCCGCCGCTTCCAGCCGGGGGACGCGGACCAGGTGATCCTGCTCGACCACGAAGACGCCCTGGCTGGAGGCCACCAGCACGCGGTCGAGCATGTCGCTGTCCAGCGCGGCGACCTCGAACGGGCCACTCACCGCCGGCAGCGGGTCGTAATGGCGGAAATCGCCACGCCTGTACATCGCCAGCCCCTGGGCCGTGCCGACCCAAAGATCGCCGTCCTCGCCCGGTAGCAACGCACGGATATCGCCGCTGCCCAGTCCCGGCCAGGCGCGTCCGTCGAAGCTGGTGAAGCGGCTACCGTCGAAGCGTGCCAACCCGGCCTGGGTCCCCATCCACAGATAGCCGGTGCTGTCCTGGGCCAGGGCGGTGACGCTGAGCTGGGGCAAGCCCTGCTCGACCGACCAGTTGTTGCGCACGTAATCCTGGAACCGCTTGTCCGGCTCCAGCGCCAATGCGCGCTGCGACAGCAGCAGCGCCAGCGCGCACAGCCAGACGCGGGCCCATGGCCTGGCCCGGTGACGATCCGCCTGCGATCCACGCGCTGTGTGGCCTGCCATTGCGCCGCTCTCCCCTGCAACGGTTAGCGGCTTGGCGCCTCCCGGCTGTAGCCAGGGGGCGCCGCTTCGCCAACTGCCGGCCCTCCCCGGCTGCTGCAGCGGCCTTTGTCGCCGATTGGAGGCCGTCTGTCACGCTTTTGGTGTGACGACGAGTCCGGGCGTTGGCGTGAAGGCGGGCACCGGCAGGCGACGCGCCGGCCGGGTCAGCACTCGATGACGTTTACCGCCAGGCCGCCGCGGCTGGTTTCCTTGTACTTGTCGCGCATGTCGCGGCCGGTATCGCGCATGGTGCGGATCACCTTGTCCAACGAGACCTTGTGCTTGCCGTCGCCGCGCATGGCCATGCGCGAGGCGTTGATCGCCTTGACCGCGCCCATCGCGTTGCGCTCGATGCACGGGATCTGCACCAGCCCGCCGATCGGGTCGCAGGTCAGGCCCAGGTTGTGCTCCATGCCGATCTCGGCGGCGTTCTCGATCTGGCTGGTGTTGCCGCCCAGCGCCGCGGTCAGGCCGGCGGCGGCCATCGAACAGGCCACGCCGACCTCGCCCTGGCAGCCGACCTCGGCCCCGGAAATGCTGGCGTTTTCCTTGTACAGAATGCCCACCGCCGCGGCGGTCAGCAGAAAATCGAAGATGCGCTGCTCGCTGCTGCCCGGGCAGAATCGGTCGTAGTAGTGCAGCACCGCCGGGATGATGCCGGCCGCGCCATTGGTGGGGGCGGTGACCACGCGGCCGCCGGCGGCGTTCTCCTCGTTGACCGCCAGGGCGTACAGGTTGACCCAGTCCAGGGTGGTCAGCGGATCGCGCATGGCGGCCTCGGGCTTGGCCGACAGTTCGCGGTGCAGGGCCGGGGCGCGGCGCGAGACATGCAGGCCACCGGGCAGGGAGCCTTCCTGGCGGATGCCGCGCGCCAGGCAGGCCTGCATCGCCTCCCAGATCTCGCGCAGGCCGGCGTGGATCTCTTCGGCGCTGCGCCAGGACTTCTCGTTCTCGAACATCAGCTGGGCGATGGACAGGCCGCTCTCGCGGCTGCGCGCGATCAGCTCGTCGCCGCTGGCGAACGGGTAGGGCAGCGGCGTGTCGTCGGCGACGATGCGGTCCTCGGCCGCCTCGTCCTGGTTGACCACGAACCCGCCCCCGACCGAGTAGTAATCGCGCGTGGCCACCACTTCCTCGGCCGCGTTGTAGGCGGTGAAGCGCATGCCGTTGGTGTGGAAGGGCAGCTTCTGGCGCTTGTTCATGACCAGATCGCGCTTGTCGACGAAGGCGATGCTGTGGGTGCCACCCAGCATCAGCCGCCCCTGCTCGCTGATGCGCTCGAGGATGGCGGGAATCTGGTCGGGGTCGACCAGGTTGGGTTGGTGGCCTTCCAGGCCCAGCAGCAGCGCCTTGTCGGTGCCATGGCCGCGCCCGGTCAGGGCCAGCGAGCCGAACACCTCGGCCCGCACGCGGACCACTTCATCCATGCGGCCGGGCTGGGCCAGCCAGCGCGAGACGAAGCGCGCCCCGGCGCGCATGGGGCCCACGGTGTGGGAAGAACTCGGTCCGATGCCGATCTTGAACAGGTCGAAGGTACTGACAGCCACGGTGCGATCCGAAAAGAGGAAAGGGAGAAGTTCAGCGCCCAGCGCGCGCCTGCGGCGGCGCGTCCTGGCGCTGCAGGTGTTGTTCCAGCGCGGCGCGCACGCTGGCCTGGGTGCGCGCCATGTGCTCGTCGTGCAGGCGGCAGGCCTTGATCACGTTGCGGGCCAGGGCGGCGTCGGCGATGGCGATGTGTTCGTCCAGGGAGAAGCGCTTGTCGCGAGAGCGCGGCAGGGCCGCATACCGGTAGCGCTCGGCCTGGTGATAGAACATGTCCTGCAGGCGCAGCAGCCAGGGCGAGCGGCACGCGCCCAGCAACGCGCGGTGGAAGGCGAAGTTGCGGGCTTCCAGCGCATCGAGCACGTCACCCGGCGGCTGGGTGCTGCTGCCGGACAGGTCGCGTTCGATCTCGGCCAGCGCGGCCAGCGCGCCGGAGACCTGGGCTTCCCAGGCCGCGTCGCCATGGACAATGGAGTCGTTCATGGCTTCGTTGACCACCAGCACGCGCACCTTGGCGATATCGTCCAGCTCCTGCAGCGACAGCGCCGCCACCCAGAATCCACGCTGGTCGGCGCTGACCACCAACTGCTCGCCGCACAACCGCGACAGTGCCTCGCGCAGCGGCGCCAGGCCGATCCGGTAGCGCTGCTGCAGCTCGACCAGCTTCAGCTTGGAGGCGGCTTTGAGCTGTCCGCGCACGATGTCGTGGCGCAGCTGCTGGTGGATGCGGCTGGCGTGGGTGCCGAGCACGGCGATGTCCATAAAATCGAAATTTCTCCGCGTCTTTCCGGGGTGAGCCCCATTGTAGGCGCGAATTTCGAGATTAATTTCGATTTTTAAGGGGTGAGCTGCGGGGCTTCAGGGCGGGCTGCGATGCGGTGGGCCTCGACGCCGCCGGGGGCGTCGGGTTACCACAGGCATCTGTTTGGACCGTGACCGCCATGCCTGCCTATCTGCTCTACCAGCGTGATGACTGCCATCTGTGCGACCTGGCCTTGGACGTGTTGGCTGCCGCGCGACTGCCGGATTTCGAGACCTGCTACATCGATGCCGACGCCGCGCTGGAGGCGCGCTATGGCCTGCGCGTGCCGGTCCTGCGCGATGCCGAGGATGGACGCGAGCTGGACTGGCCGTTCGATGTTGCCCTGGTGCAGGCCTTCCTGCGGAAGTGAGCTGGGTCAGGGCGCCTTTGGAGGTTGCTGCGCGCGGACGGGTGTGTATTGCGCCGACAGCAGGTGCCAGCCCTGTGGCGTGCGCTGTGCGGTGGCGCCCAGGGCGAGCGTCATCGCATGCCCGGGGACGGCATAGCGCAGCTGTGCAGTGAGGATGGCCGTGTCTCCATGGTCGTGGACGACCAGATCGGTCAACTCCACGGGTGGAGCCGCCACCTTTTTGTCCGGCGCGTAGAACGACAGCACCGCGTCGTGGTCATCGACCTGGCCAAGCGGACTGGTCTCGACGAAGTGCGGGTCCAGCACGGCGCGCAGGGCCTCCAGGTCGAAGCTCGACTCCGCCTGCACGTACTGGCGCAGGGCGTCCTGCGCGGTGGCGGGTGTGGCCGCGCCGCTGGTGCCTGTCATTGACAGCAGCAGAGCCGCACCGAGAGGAAGGAGCGCGTGGCGGAGATGCATGTGGGTGTCCCTGCGTGGTTGGCCTGGCGAGCATCGCGCGCCGGCCATGGGCCTCGCGCGGACCGGAAGTCACCCTGCCTTCCGGCAATGCCCGGCGCGCAATCACATTCGTGGCGGGTCGGATCAGTTGGCCGGCTTGAGCAGGACCTTGGTGCTGATCGCCACCGCGTCCGGCAGGGTGTCGGTGTCCTTCCAGTCTCCATCGCCCACACCGAAGGCCAGACGCTTGACCGTGGCCTTGCCGGTGAGCACGGGGGTTGCACCGCCGGTCCACAGGAAGGTGAAGGTCACCGGCTTGGAGACCCCACGCAAGGTCAGGGTGCCGTCGGTGCTGTAGCGGTTGCCGCCCAGCGGCTTGAAGCCCTTGGCGCTGTAGGTGCCCTGCGCGTACTTGGCCACGTTGAAGAAGTCCGCGCCGACCAGGGTGGTGTCGCGGTCGTTGTTGCCGGTGGCCGTGCCGGCCAGGCGGATGGTGACCTCCAGCGTGCCCAGATCCGGCCGCATCGGGTCGAAGCTGACCTTGGTGTCGAACCCCCCGAACTTGCCGGTAAAGGTCTCCCCGTCGTAACTGGTGGCGAACACCAGCGTGGAGCCGGGGGCCTGGGTGAAGTCGGCCGCCTTGGCGGGTGCGGTGGCGAAGGCCGCGACCAGCGCGGCGGCGGTCAAAGCGGGGGGAAGCAGGGTGCGGGACATCGGGTCAGTCCTTGGTCGGAGTGGGAGTGTCGGCCGAGCGCAGCCAGCCGCGCGGCAGCATGCGCGCCAGCGTGGCATCGCCCTGGAACAGGTGGTGGTAGAAGGCGGCGCCGGCATGCAGCACGACCAGGGTCAGCAGAACGTAGAACCCCCATTCGTGCACCTGGTGTGAGAGGTGGCGCAGCTGATCGTCGGGCGCGACCAGCTTGGGCATGTTGAACAGGCCGAAGAACTTGAACGGCCGCAGCCCGCTGGCCGAGTCGAACATCCACCCCGACAGCGGCATGGCGAACATCAGCACGTACAGCAGCACGTGGGTGAGCGAGGCGATCGTGTGCTGCCAGCCCGGGGTGCCGGGGACCGGCCGCGGCGCGCCGGCATACAGGCGCCAGGCCAGGCGCAGCACGACCAGCACCAGCACCGTGATGCCCACCGACTTGTGCGCGGTGAACACCCAGAAGTACTTCGGCGTCTTGGGTAGATCGTCCATGGTCAGACCGACGATGGCCAGGGCGGTGATCAGCAGCACGATCAGCCAGTGCAGGGTCTGGCTGACCGCACCCCAGCGCTGGGCGTTGGGTCGGGTCATGGTGTGGCGGGATCCTGGGAGGAGGGAGCGGTGGTGGCGGACGCGGACGCGTCGGAGGGCGGTGCGGCATCGTCGAAGTCTTCGCGGGTGCGCGTGGCTTCTGCCTGGATGGTCAACTGCACCGTATCGCCGATGACTGACTTCCAGGCGGTGATACCGAATGCGGCGCGGCTGATGGTGGCCGTGGCGGAAAAGCCGGCGGTGCGCCGGAACGGCGGCAGCGGATGACGCTTGAGCTGGTTGAAGGTCACCATCAATGTGACCGGCCGGGTGACGCCATGCAGGGTCAGCTCGCCGAGCACCTCGGCGTGGGTCGCATCGTGGGCGACGACCCGGGTGGAGACAAAGCGCGCCTGCGGATGGTCGGCCGCATCCAGCAGATTGCCGGCCAGGACCGCCTTGTTCCAGGCCGCGTCGCCCAGGTCCACGCGGTCCAGAGGGACGCTGACCTCCACGCGCGCCGAGGCCCAGTCGTCCGGATCGAACTCCACCAGGCCGGTGCTGCCCGAGACCGTCCCCATCGCCTGCGAGAAACCGGCGTGGGAAATGGCGAACAGCACCCGGGTGTGAACCGGGTCGAGTGCGTAGGTCTGGGTGGCCGCCGTGGCGGCACTGCTGGCCAGCGCACAGGCCAGCAAGAGGGTGAGACGTGCGCAAAACCCGGGGCGGTGCGGAATGTCCATGGGGGGATTCTAGACACCTGGCGCGGCCGGAGTGCCGCGCCTGTGCGCAACAGGCCATTGCGTGGCGTGTCATGGCGCCGCGCGAGCCCCCATGGTTGCCACGCGGTCGTGCTTGCTTGCACGATGGGCCCCGCGCATGCGCCGGGCCGGCTTTGGCCGGGCGCGATGGACGCGTGTGCAGGCCATGGGGAAAGGACCGGATGCGGGCAATTATCATCGTGCTGTGGGCCATGCTGGCCTGGGCCGGCGTGGCCCACGCCGTGGTCCCGCTGACCCCGCAACCACGGCAGCTCGGTGTGGCCGACGGCCTGCCCAGCGGCCGCGTCAATGCCTTTGCCGAGGATCGCCTGGGCTATCTGTGGATGGCGACCTACGATGGCCTGGCCCGCTATGACGGCCGTGGCTTCCGCGTCTGGCGGCTCGAGGATGGCCTGCGCGACAACCTGGTCTGGGCGGTGCACGTCGATGACGGGAACCGCCTGTGGATCGGCACCGAGAATGCGGGCATCGCCGAACTGGACTCGGCCCGCAAGGCCTTCACTTTCCACGATCGCGACAACACGCCGGCCCTGGGCAGCAACACCATCTGGTGCATCGCCGCTACGCCCGACGGCAGCCTGTGGTTCGGGACCTCCGGTGGTGGCTTGACCCGGCGCACGCCCGACGGGCGGTTCGAGCGCTACATGCCGGTCAAGGGCGATGCGCGTAGCCTGCCCGATCCCAACGTCGTGCACATGGCCGTCGCCGCCGATGGCAGCCTGTGGATCGGCACGCAGGGCGGAGCGGCCCGCTGGACCGGACACGACTTCGAACGGGTTCCGGCCGCTGCCTTGCCCTCGCAGATCATCAACCGCATCGGTGTCGAGCCCGATGGACGGATCTGGATCGCCACCGATCGCGGGGCGGTATTGCGCACGCCCGACGGGCGTTACGTGCAGCAGCCTTGGGCATCGACCTCCTCGGTGCCGGTCCTGCAGACCCTGCTGCACGACCGCGCAGGCACCTACTGGCTGGACACCGCCTCGGGCCTGGGCGTGCTCAAGGATGGGCGGATCGAGAACGTGCCGCTCTACAGCGTCTCGGCGCATGGCATCGTCAAGCCCAACTGGGTCACCGGCTTCCAGGACCGCGATGGCGGTCTGTGGTTCGCCAGCCTCAACGCCAACCTGTGGCACCTGCCGGCCAGCTGGCGCCAGTTCGCCGTGCTCACCAACGAGGCCGACGATCCGGACACGATGTACAACCCTTACGTCCTGGCCAGCGCGCCGGCGGCCGACGGCGGGCTATGGCTGGCCGGCACCCGCGGCGCCCTGGACTGGCTGGATCCCCGCACCGGCCGGATCGTGCACCACCTGCGGGTGATCGACCCGGTGCAGTGGCCGCAAACCGTGACCGTGGATGCGCGTGGACGGGTGTGGATCACCATGCCCGGACAACTGCAGCGTTACGACCCCCAGACGCATGGCGTGCAGCGCTGGAGCGCCGGGCAGGACCTCGATCCGGCCATGCCCGGGCGCGTGGAACTGGCCGCCGCCTGTGGCCGGACCGTGTGGTTGTACGACCGGGTGGGCGGTCTTCAGCAACGCGACCTGGAAGGGCATGTCCTGCACCAGCTCAAACCGACCACGGCGGCGTTCCCGCTTGGCGGGTTCGTCCAGTCCATGGTCTGCGGCCCGCAGGCGCACTTGTGGCTGGGGACCGACAAGGGGGTGATGCGGGTCGATGCCGACGGCGCGCAGGTGCATGCCGTCCCCGGCCTGGCCGGGGAGCCGGTGTTCTCGCTGGCCTTTCACGGCCAGCGGACGCTGTGGATCGGGCAGATGGGTCAGTTGCTGCGCGCCGGCTGGGATGGCCATCGCCTGGTCCGTGAACATGTCATCGGCACCGATCAGCAGTTTCCCGCCATCGCCCCGACCGGCATGGTCGTCGATGCAGAGGGGATCGTCTGGACCAGTTCGGCCCGGGGCCTGGCGCGGACCGACCCGATCCACGGACAGGTGCGCCAGTACGGCGTGCGCGACGGGCTGCCCAGTCCGGAACTGCGCGAGCGCACCCTGGTGCAGGCCACCAGTGGCCAGATCTCGGCGGCCACGCCCGACGGACTGGTACTGTTCGATCCGGCCCAGCTCAAGCCTTCCACGCGCAAGCCCGCGCTGCAGCTGGAGTTCGTCGGGGTGCGGCGCGGTGAAGAGGGCCTGGACCTGACCCACCAGCAGACGCTGGTGCTGCGCAGCGAGGATCGCGATCTGCACGTGGTGGCGCGCCTGCTGTCCTTCTCCAGTTCCAACGACATGGACTATCGGTTCCGTCTCAGTGACTACGATCCGGGCTGGGTGGACGTGGGCACGCAGGGCGAGCGTCTGTTCTCGCGTCTGCCGGCAGGGGGTTACACGCTGGACGTGCAGGGGCGCAGCAGCGACGGGGTGTGGTCTGACGTGCGCACGCTGCGCTTCCGGGTGCTGCCGCCATGGTGGCGCAGCCCGTGGGGACTGGCCGGATTGACCCTGCTGTCGGTGCTGCTGCTGGCCTGGGCCGCGTGGCTGTACCGCCTGCGCCTGCGCCGGCGCCACGCCTGGCAACTGGACCAGCACAAGCGCGCGGTCGCCGAACAGGCCTCGCAGGCCAAGACCCGGTTCCTGGCCACGCTGGGGCACGAGGTGCGCACGCCGATGACCGGCGTGCTGGGGATGAGCGAACTGCTGCTGTCCACGCCGCTGGATGCGCGCCAGCACCGCTACACCCGCTCGATCCAGGACGCCGGCACCCACCTGCTGCGCCTGGTCAACGACGCCCTGGACCTGGCAAGGATCGAGGCCGGCCGGCTGGAGCTGGACCAGCAGGATTTCGACCTGCGCGAACTGCTGGACGGGGTCGTGGCCCTGGTGGCGCCCATGGCCGAGAAACGCGGCCTGGCCTTTTCCAGCGTCGTGGCGTCCAACCTGCCCGACGCGGTGCGCGGCGATCCGGGCCGGGTCCGCCAGATCCTGCTCAACCTGCTGGGCAATGCGGTGAAGTTCACCGAACACGGATCGGTCCGCTTGCAGGCCATGCCGCTGGGCGCCGGGGCCCAGGGCGTGCGACTGGTGGTCAGCGATACCGGGCCGGGCATCGGCGCCGACCAGGTGCAGCGGCTGTTCCAGCGTTTCGAGCAGGCCGATGGGGCGCGGACCTCGGCGCGTTACGGCGGCAGCGGGCTGGGCCTGGCGATCAGCCAGGAGCTGGCCGGCGCGATGGGCGGCCGGATCAGCGTGGAGAGCGTGCCGGGGCAGGGCACGCGATTCTTGGTTGAATTGCCACTGCCGACCGCCAGCCACGGTGTGCCCGAGACCGCGCAGGACCGGCCCACCGTCGATGGCCAGGCCCTGTCGGTCCTGCTGGTGGAGGACGATGCCACCATCGCCGAGGTGATCACCGGCCTGCTGCAGGCGCGCGGCCACACGGTCAAGGCGGTGGGCCATGGCCTGGCGGCACTGACCGAGGTGGTGGTGGGGCAGTTCGATATCGGCCTGCTGGACCTGGACCTGCCCGGCATGGATGGGCTGGGACTGGCGCGACAGTTGCGCACGCAGGGGTTTGCCGCGCCCCTGCTGGCGGTGACCGCGCGTGCCGACGGCGAGGCCGAGGTGCAGGCCCGCGAGGCCGGCTTCGACGGGTTCCTGCGCAAGCCGGTCACCGGCGAGATGCTGGCCGAGGCGATGGCGGCCGCACAGCGCGCGGCGGCCCTGCGGCGCAACCAGGCGGACGGCTAGGTAGCGGCCTCGGTTGCGCCGGCCCAGCCCGGTTGCGAGGATGCCGGTCAGGCATCCCAGAACGTACGAGCTCGAACACATGGATGGATTGCGTGCGCTGCTGCGCGCCGCATTGCTGGTGTGGATGCTGGGCTGCTGCGCGTCGGTGCAGGCGCAGGTTGTCCAGCGCCCGGTGTTCCGCCTGACCGGCGTGGCCCAGGGCCTGCCTTCGGCCACGGTCTCGGCGCTGGCGCTGGATCGGCAGGGCTACCTGTGGCTGGCGACCTACGACGGCCTGGCGCGCTACGACGGGACCGAGTTCGACGTGTGGCAACACGATCCGCGCGATCCGGCGTCGATCTCCAGCAACCTCACCCAGGCGTTGTACATCGATGACCAGGATCGGATCTGGGTCGCTGGCGCCGGGGTCAGCGTGCTCGATGCCGAGCGCAAGAGGTTCCTGCGCTACGACACCGACCACCAGCGGCAGATGCACAGCGACGATGTGTACGCCATCGGCGGGCAGGGCGCGGATGTCTGGTTCGGCACCAATGGCGGTGGCCTGTACCGGGTCACCCCGGATGGCGCGCTGACCCGCTTCGACAAGGAGAACACCGGCGGGGCCCTGCCCTCGGACGAGGTCATCTCGCTGGCCAGCGACGCGCGCGGGCGGCTGTGGGTGGGCACCATCGACGGCATGGCCTACATCCAGGACGGCAAGGTGGTGAAGCCGGGCGCCGACGAGCAGCCGGCGCATCCGGCGCCGCTGCTGATGCGCGTGGGCGACACCCTCTGGGCATCCGGTGCCTGGGGCCCGGCCATGCTGGGGCCCACCGGGCCGTGGCGCGCGCCGCGCTGGGCCTCCATGTTCGAGGAGGAGAACCAGATCGTGTCGGTGGCCGATGCCGGCCGAGGCGAATACTGGCTGGGCACGTCCCAGGGCCTGTGGCTGACCCAGGGCCAGCGCGCGCCGCAGCCGGTGCGTGATCGCGATGCGCTGTTCGCCAACCGCTACGTTCCGGCCTTCCAGCAGGTCCTTGGCGCCGGGACGTGGGTGTCGGTGATGGGCAAGGGCCTGGCCTATGTGCCGGCCAGCTGGCGCCGACTGGCGGTGATTTCCCCGGTGAAGGGCACGGCGATCAGTCCTTACTGTTCGGTGGCGCCCGGCGCCGATGGCATGCTCTGGCGGATCGATGGCGACGGCGCGCTGGAGCAGTTCGATACGCGCAGCGGCGATGTCAGCCTGAGCGCCATGCGCGACCGCCAGCTCAAGGGCATGACGCCCTCCACCGGCCTGGAGGACCGTCGCGGCCAGGTCTGGCTGGGGCACCGGCCCAGCCATCTGGCGCGCTTCGACCCGGTGACCGGCGAGCACAAACGCTGGCGGATCGAGCGCTATCCCGGCTACGGCATGGCGCCCGAGGCGCTGATGGAAGACCCGCGCGGGGATGTCTGGGTTGGCGTGGCCGGGATGGTCCAGCGCCGTGACGGACGCAGCGGCGAGGTCCTGGACGAGATCCGCAACCACCCGTCCACGGGTGAGGATCTGGCCTTTGCCCAGCTCAGCCCGGGGGCGGACGGCGAGCCGTGGGTGGCCAGTGCCACTGGCATCCTGCGCTGGGATCCCGAACGCCGTGCGCTGGTGCCGCTGCAAGGCATCACCGGCGAGGAAGACGTCTCCGGCTTCGTCCCCGAATCTGCCGACGCGGTGTGGCTGTTTCGCGAAGGCCAGCTGGAGCGCTGGGTGCATCGCGGAAAGCGGTGGACCCTGGATCGCACCATTGGCGAGGGACTGCCGAGCGTTCCGGCCAACGGCATGCAGCGCGATGATCAAGGGCGGCTGTGGGTGGCCACCCAGCGCGGGCTGCTGCGCGTCGATCCGGCCAGCGGCCACATCCGCACCTTTGGCGTGCGCGACGGCCTGCCCAGCCAGGAATTCCTGGACTTCTGCCTGTATCGGCTGGACACCGGCGTGCTGGCCAGCACCACCAGCGACGGCGCGCTGGTCCTGATCGACCCCAAGCTGCCCGATCGCCCGCCCATGACCCCGCCGCTGCTGGTCCAGCCGCCGACGGTGGTGCGTGGCGGCGCGGTGGTGGTCCTGCCCGACGCTTCGCCCCGGCTACTGCCCGGCGACCGTGAACTGCGGGTCAGCGCACGCCTGCTGGCCTTCGACGACCCGGGCGGCAACCGCTATCGCAGCCGCCTGGTCGGGCTGGACCCGGACTGGGTGTCCCAGGGCGCCAGTGGCGATCGGGTGCTGTCGGCGCTGGCGCCGGGCGCCTACACGCTGGAATTGCAGGGCTTCGACACCGGCGGCAATGCTTCGCGCGTGCATCGGCTGCACTTCACGGTGGACCCGCCGTGGTGGCGCAGCGCGACGGGCATCGCCCTGCTGACCGCTGCGGTGGCCTTGGGGCTGGCCCTGTGCGCCTGGCTGTATCGCGAGCGCGTGCGCCGACGCACGGCATGGAACCTGGCCCAGCACAAGCGCCAGCTCGCCGAACAGGCCTCGCAGGCCAAGAGCCATTTCCTGGCGACCCTGGGGCACGAGGTCCGCACGCCCATGACCGGCGTGCTGGGCATGAGCGAGCTGCTCCTGGGCACGGCCCTGGATCCCCGCCAGCGCGGCTATACCACCGCCATCCAGAAGGCCGGGACGCATCTGCTGCGGTTGGTCAACGACGCGCTCGACCTGGCCCGCATCGAGGCGGGAAAGCTGGAACTGGACCAGCAGGATTTCGACCTGCGTGAGCTGCTCGACGGCGTCGCCGCCCTGAGCGCGCCCCTGGCGACCCAGCGCGGTCTGGACTTCGCATGCAAAGTCGATCCCGCGGTGCCGACCTGGCTGCGCGGCGACCCGGGGCGGGTGCGCCAGATCCTGCTCAACCTGCTCGGCAACGCGATCAAGTTCACCGAGCACGGCCAGGTCGACCTGCATGCGTCTGCACTGGTCGGCGGCGGGGTGGTTCTGTCGATCCAGGACACCGGCCCGGGCATGAGCGCCGAGCAGCAGGCGCGCCTGTTCCAACGCTTCGAGCAGGCCGAAGGCGCACGCACTGCCGCCCGCTACGGCGGGAGCGGCCTGGGGCTGGCGATCTGCCAGGAACTGGCCGTGGCCATGGGCGGGCGCATCCAGGTGCAGAGCACGCCGGGGCAGGGCACGCGCTTCCTGGTCGAGCTGCCGCTGCCCGCCGCCGCCGCGCCGCGCGCACTGCCACGCCCGCTCGCACCAGAAGCCACCGGCGCGCTGTCGGTGTTGCTGGTGGAAGACGATGCCACCATTGCCGAGGTCATCACCGGCCTGCTCCAGGCCCGCGGGCACCAGGTGCGCGCGGTCCCGCATGGCTTGGCCGCCCTGACCGAGGCTGCGCTGGCCCGGTTCGACATCGCCCTGCTCGACCTGGACCTGCCCGGCATGGATGGCCTGGCCTTGGCTCGGCAGTTCCGCGCACAGGGCATGCCCCTGCCGCTGCTGGCGGTGACCGCCCGTGCCGACGGCCAGGCCGAGGCCCTGGCCCGCCAGGCCGGTTTCGATGGCTTCCTGCGCAAGCCGGTCACCGGCGAACTGCTGGGCGAGGCGATGGCGGCGGCATTGGAGGCGGCCGCGCAGCGGACAGCTGCGTCAGGCTGAACGGCGGGCGCCTTAGCGCGCGCTGTGCCGTTGCACGGCTTCGACCAGGGCGGCGACGTGGTCGGGGTTCATGTCCGGGGACATGCCGTGGCCCAGGTTGAACACGTGGCCGTCGCGGTTGCCGCCGTTGGCAGCGGCGTAGCTGTCCAGCACCACGGCGACCTCACGGGCGATGGCCTCGGGCGATCCGTAGACCACGGCTGGGTCCAGGTTGCCTTGCAGGGCGACGCTGCCGCCCGTGCGGCGCCGGGCCTCGCCCAGTTCCACCAGCCAGTCCACACCGACCGCGTCGGTGCCGGAGGCGGCCAGGGCTTCCAGATGCGCGGCGTTGCCCTTGCCGAACAGGATCAGGGGCGCGCGGTCCTCGCCGTCGCCACGCGCCAGCTCGGCGGCGATGCGCTGCAGATAGGGCAGGGAGAATTCGCGGTACATCGCCGGGCTGAGCACGCCGCCCCAGGTATCGAACACCTGCAGCGCCTGCGCGCCGGCCGCGCGCTGCGCGCCCAGGTAGGCGATGACCGCATCGGTGTTGACCTTGAGCAGCGCGTGCAGGGTGTCCGGGTCGTTGAGCGCCATGGCCTTGATTCGGGCGTAGTCCTTGCTGCCGCCGCCTTCGACCATGTAGCAGGCCAGGGTCCACGGGCTGCCGGAGAAGCCGATCAGCGGCACGCTGCCGTCCAGTTCGCGGCGGATCAGACGCACCGCGTCCATCACGTAGCGCAGCTCGGTCTCCATGTCCGGCACGCCCAGCCTGGCGGCCTCGGCCGCGCTGCGCACGGTGTGGCGGAACTTGGGACCTTCGCCTTCGACGAAGTACAGCTCCAGGCCCATCGCATCGGGGATGGTCAGGATGTCGGAGAACAGGATCGCGGCATCCAGCGGAAAGCGGCGCAGCGGCTGCAGGGTGATTTCGCAGGCGATCTCGGGATTCTTGGCCATGCCCAGGAAGCTGCCGGCCTTGGCGCGCGTGGCGCGGTATTCGGGCAGGTAGCGGCCGGCCTGGCGCATCAGCCACACGGGCGTCCGGTCGGTGGGCTGGCGGCGCAGGGCGCGCAGCAGGCGGTCGTTCTTGAGCGGGGGCAGGGACAAGGCAGGTCTTCCGTAAAGAGGGATCAGGCGGGTGAGTGCGAGGGGGCGCGACCGGGCAGGACCAGGCCGTACAGCAACAGGTCCTCGAACACCTCGTGCTTGCATTCGTGCGCGACCAGGCGGCCTTCGGCGCGCAGGCCGGCTTTTTCCATGACCCGCGCCGAGGCGGGATTGCGCGCCAGGCACGCCCCGCCGATGCGGCTCAGGCCGTGCGCGGCATGGCCATGGTCGATCAGGCATCGCACGGCTTCGGTGGCATACCCCTGGCCCCAGTACGGCACGCCGATCCAGTAGCCCAGCATCGCCCGCGCATGGGCCGGGACGATGTCGTGCAGGGCGACGGTGCCGATCACGGCGCCGTCCTGTCGCAGGGTCGCCGCGTAGACGATGCGGGTGCCGGCGGCGAAGGCCGCTGCCAGCCCGGCGATCCAGGTCTGCGCCGCGCCATCGGGATAAGGGTGGGGGATATTGGCCGTGGTGTCGGCCACGCGCGCGTCGCCGGCCAGGCGCTGCACCTGCGCCGCATCGGCGAGCACGTACGGGCGCAGCAGCAGGCGCTCGGTTTCGAGGACCGCTTGCATCGCTAGGCCCGCGGGGCGTCGGCGCCGCGCACGAACATGACCTGGAAACCACGCTTGAGGTGGGTGTCGCGGGCCTTCTCGAAGGCGGCGGTGGCTTCGGCCTGGGCCAGGTACTGCTCGCGGCGCAGTTGGCCGCGTCCGCCGATTTGGCCGCTCTCGCGCAGCAGCTCCCAGCCGCCGAACAGGTCCGGCTGCAGGGTCAGCTGCAGGTAGCGGGGCGATTCGCCGGCGGCGGGGTGTTGCTGGAGGAAGACGCGCATGGCGCCGAGTTTATCGCAGGCCGCCGCAAGGCCCGCGTCCGGCGGGCCGGGCGGTTCAGCCCATGCCGGCCAGGACCGGCAGCACCTGGGCCTCGTCCACGTCCGGGACGACCTCGGCCTGGCCGATGCCGCGCCACAGCACCAGACGCAGGCG
This sequence comes from Pseudoxanthomonas sp. JBR18, assembly GCF_028198165.1. Lineage (NCBI taxonomy): Bacteria > Pseudomonadati > Pseudomonadota > Gammaproteobacteria > Lysobacterales > Lysobacteraceae > Pseudoxanthomonas > Pseudoxanthomonas sp. JBR18. The sequence continues at coordinate 271,083 of NZ_CP116339.1, read as the reverse complement.
CCCGGCGATGTTCTTCTTGTCCAGGCGCATGCGCCCCAGCAGCGCCTCGGGCGACAGGCCGGCGGGGACGCGCGTGGGCAGTCCGTAGGCTTCGAGCAACGCCACCAGGCGCGCGGTGTCCTCGGCCGGGCTCATGCCCAGGCGGGCCGAGAGGGTCGCCGCCAGCACCATGCCCACCGCAACCGCCTCGCCATGGTTGAGGTTGTCGTTGCCCACCCCGCCATAGCCCTGCTCGGTCTCGATCGCATGGCCGAAGGTGTGGCCCAGGTTGAGCAGGGCACGCTCGCCCTTTTCCAGCGGATCGCGCGCCACGATCGACGCCTTGGCCTCGCAGCTGCGGGCGATGGCGGTGGCCAGCGCGCCGGCGTCACCATCGAGCAGCGGCTGGCGCTCGGCCTCCAGCCATTCGAAGAACAATGGATCGCCGAGCGCGCCGTACTTGATCACCTCAGCCAGGCCGGCGCGAATCTCGCGCGGCGGCAGCGTGGCCAGCGTGGCGGTATCGGCGAACACCGCGCGCGGCGGATGGAAGGCCCCGACCAGGTTCTTGCCCTGCGGAATGTCCACCGCAGTCTTGCCCCCCACCGAGGAGTCCACCATCGACAGCAGCGTGGTCGGCACCTGGACCACGTCCACCCCGCGCATCCAGCACGCAGCGGCAAAGCCGGCCAGGTCGCCGACCACGCCGCCGCCCAGCGCGAACACGCAGGCATCCCGGGTCGCACCCAGCGCCGCCAACGCTTCGATCGCACCGTCGAAGTGGGCCAGGGTCTTGGATTCCTCGCCGGCCGGCAGGACGAAGCGCGCGAGCTTGAGGTCGGAGCGGGCAGCCAGCAGCGCGTCTTCCAGCGCCTGCGCATACAGCGGGGCGACGTGCGAGTCGGACACCACCAGCGCGTGGCGTCCACGTGCGTGCGCGGCCAGCGCGCCACCGTCGCCGACCAGGCCGGGACCGATGTGGATGTCATAGGGCGCCGCGCCGTGGACGTGGACGGTCTGCATCGTGTGTTTCATGCAGCATCCACCCCGCTGCGCTGCCATTCGCGCGCCAGTCGCCCCACCAGTGCGGCGGTGGCCTCGCCCGGCGTCAGCCGGTCGGCATCGAGCACCAGGTCGGCGACCTCGCGGTAGAGCGGGTCGCGAACCTCCAACAGTCGGGTCAGCACCTCGCGACGGTCCACGCCCTGCAGCAGCGGACGGTTGCGGTCGCGGCCCACGCGGGCCAGCTGGGTCTCCACACCGACGTGCAGATAGACCACAAAGCCGCGCTCGCGCATCAGCGCCCGGTTGGCCGGATCCAGCACCGCGCCGCCGCCGCTGGCCACCACCTGGCCCTCGCCGTCCAGCAGCCGCGCCAGCGCGGTATGCTCGCGGGCACGAAAGCCGGCTTCGCCGACGGCCTCGAAGATCGCCGGGATGCTGGCGCCGTTCTCTTCGATCACGGCGTGGTCCACGTCCACGAAATCCAGGCTGAAACGCTCGGCGATCCGGCGTCCGATGGAGGTCTTGCCGGCGCCCATCGGGCCGACCATCACGAGATTGGGTGCGGGATTCATCGGGTCGATGATAGCGGCGGCACCCCGGCAGCGGCCACGACCGTTGCAGGCGAAACCGCGTCAGCCAGCGAGCACGTGCCGCTGTGCATCGACGCGGACCACATGGTCGGCGATGGCCGGCAGGGTCGCCAGCGCGTGGCGACTGATGCGCTCGTAGTGTTGGAGGAAGCGCTCAAGCTGCGAGCGGGTCATGGCGGTGCGCCCGGGCTGTGTGGCCAGCAGGCGTTGTTCGGCCTGCCAGCGCCAGTCCAGGACAGGGTCGAAGCCGGGCGGCTGCAGGAACCACAGGCTGTCGCAGGTCGCCCATAGCGCAGGGTAGTCGCGGGCCAGGGTGGCGTTGCAGTAGCCGCGCCAGACGCCTTGCGCATCTTCCTCGCGCTCCAGTGTGTTGATCGGCGTGACCAACGCGCCGGTCGCCTGCGCCGGCGTGCCCAGGCACCAGCCTTCGAAGATCACCAGGTGCACTGGCGCATCGAGGCGTGGCCAGTCGCGTTCGGGCAGGCGATCGTCGGCGAGCTTGTCGAAGCGCGGCAGCGCCACCGGGCGACCGTCGCGCAGGGCCTGCAGCGTGTGCAGGGCCAGCGGCAGGTCGTGGGTGCCAGGAGGGCCTCGGGTTTCCAGCAGGGGATGGACCTGGCGCGCGAGTGTCTCTCGGGCTCCGCGGGTCAGGTAGAAGTCGTCCAGCGACAGCACCGCCACCCGCAGGCCTTGGCCGTGCGCGGCCTGGGCCAGCTGTGCGGCCAGGGTCGACTTGCCGGTGCCCTGCAAGGCCGACAAACCCCACACCGGGAGCGCGCGTGGCAGCGCCAGGGCGCTGCGCAGGGCTTGGCAGACCAGCGATGCGGGGAAGCCGTGCGCATGGGACGTCATCGGGCGACAATAGCGCACCGCCTGCGGGCCGCTGCCAAGTTCAATCGTGATGAGCGAAGACGTCCAAGTCGATCTGTATGCCGAAGCCCTGGCCACGTTCTCCGAGCTTTACCTGGAGGCCAGCCAGAGCACCGCTGAGCCCGAGTACAACGCCATGAGCGTGGCCACCGCGACTCTGGCCGGGTGTCCTTCGGTGCGCACCGTGCTGCTCAAGGCGCACGATGCGCGTGGCTTCGTGTTCTACAGCCATTTGGACAGCCAGAAGGGCCAGGAACTGCAGGCCAATCCACGCGCGGCGCTGCTGCTGCTGTGGCGGACCTTGCGCGAGGCCGGCATCCAGGTCCGCATCGAGGGCGCGGTGCAGCTGGTGGCCGACGAGGAGGCCGATGCCTACTTCGCCACCCGTGCGCGTGAAAGCCAGCTGGGGGCCTGGGCCTCGGCGCAGTCGCACACGCTGGAAAGCGAGGAGGACTTCGAGGATCGCCTGGCCCAGGTGCAGGTTGAGTTCGAAGGCGGCGAGGTGCCGCGCCCGGATGGCTGGACGGGGTTTCGCGTGGTGCCGGACAGCTTCGAGTTCTGGTACGGCGCCAAGTTTCGCCTGCATGAGCGCTGGCGCTATGAACGCGCCGCCGACGGCAGCTGGTCCAAGCGGATGCTGTTCCCTTGAGCGCCACGCTGCAGCTGCTGCCGGTGTACCGGATCACCGTGTTCGTGCCGCCGGCCGAGGTCGAGGCGGTCAAGGCCGCGATCTGCGCGGCGGACGATCTGTCCATCGGCCACTACCGCGAGGTGATGTGGACCTCGGCACCGGGGACCGAACAATTCCGTCCCGGCCCCCAGGCCACGCCCACCGTGGGCAGCGCCGGAGCGCTGACCGCAGACCCGACCGTGCGCCTGGAATGCAGCATCACCCGTGATGCGGACCGCCTGCAGCGCGTGCTGCAGGCGATCAACGCTGCCCACCCCTGGGAAGTGCCGGCGGTGTTCGTCGACGAATCGCTGTTTCCGTTGCCTTGAGCGAGCTCTTCTCGATCCGCGCCGCCAGCGGCGGCGACTTGCGCGCGTGGGTGCAGTTGCGCCGCGCGCTGTGGCCGGATGAAACCGACGCGGTCGGCAACGTAGCCGAGGCCTTGCAGCGCGCCGATGCCAGCAACTTCATCGCCTTCGCCGATGGCGTGGCGGTGGGGTTTGCAGAAGCCACCCTGCGCCAGGATCACGTCAACGGGACCGATTCCTCGCCGGTCGGGTTCCTGGAAGGCTGGTACGTCAGCGAGGCCTGGCGCGGGCGCGGCATCGGGCGCGCGTTGCTGGCCGCGGTCCGCGACTGGGCCGGCGCGCAGGGCTGCACCGAACTGGCGTCCGACGCGACACTGGACAATCTGGCCGCGCAGCGCGCGCATGCGGCCTGCGGATTCGAAGAAACCGAGCGCGTCGTCTACTTCCGCATGGCGCTCTGAGGCGATGGGTCCGCAGCGCATCGTTTGCCTGACCGAGGAACCCTGCGAAACCCTGTACGCGCTGGGCCAGCAGGATCGCATCGTCGGCATCAGCGGCTTTACCGTGCGCCCACCGCAGGCGCGGCGCGAGAAGCCCAAGGTCGCCGCGTTCACCAGCGCGAAGATCGACCAGATCCTGGCGCTCAAGCCGGATCTGGCCATCGGCTTTTCCGACATCCAGTCCGACATCGCCGCCGCGCTGGTCAAGGCCGGAGTGGAGGTATGGATCGCCAACCATCGCAGCGTGGCCGGCATCATCGACTACGTGCGCCGGCTCGGTGCGCTGGTGGGCTGCGCGGCACGCGCCGAGGTGTATGCCGATGCGCTCGAACGCGGCCTGGATGTGATCCGCGCGCAGGCCGCACAGCTGCTGCGCCGGCCGACCGCCTACTTCGAGGAGTGGGACACGCCCCTGATCACCGGCATCCAGTGGGTGGCCGAACTGATCGAGATCGCGGGCGGCCGCGACGCCTTCCCCGCGCTGTCGCGCGAACCGCTGGCGAAGGGGCGCATCCTGGCCGATGGCGCGCCGGTGATTGCCGCGGCCCCGGACATCATCCTGGGCTCCTGGTGCGGCAAGCGCTTTCGTCCGGAACAGGTCGCCGCGCGCCCTGGTTGGGATGCCATTCCTGCCGTGCGCGACGGCCAGCTGCACGAGATCAAATCGCCGCTGATCCTGCAGCCCGGTCCGGCCGCGCTGACCGACGGCGTGCAGGCGATCGCCGCGATCATCCAGGCCTGGGCACAGCGGACGGACTGCTGACAGGCGCGCTCAGAAGCTGCGCTCGAAACGCACCGCCCCGCCCCCGGCATCGCTGCTGACCTGCAGCGCGAAGCGCAGCGTGTCGTGCGCACTGACATCCACTACGCCGATGTGGTCGACGTAGTCGCCGGTGCGCACGGGACGGAAGGCGATCGGCTGGCGGCGGCCGGACAGATCGGTGGCCGTGCCGTTGACCTCACCCTGCAGGGGCTGCTCCTGGCCTGCCTCCATCCGGCGCAGCACGACCACGACCAGCGCGCGCCCGGCGCCGCGCTCGATCCCGTAAGCCTGCGCGGCCGTCGCATTCATCGACAGACTGGGCAGGGCGTTGTAGCGCACTCGCACCGTGCCGAGATCCTGCACCGCATCGGGCGGCGCGATCGGCGTGACCCGCTGCGGGGTCTGCCGCTCAGAGCACGCGGCCAGGGCCAGCACACAGGCAAGCCCGGCCAGGCGAGGGCGGTGCGGGGCGGCCATCGCGCCGACTCAATCGTTGGCGGCGGACAGCTCGCCGCCACGGCGTGCCGCAGCGGCGATCGCCTTGGCGGTGAGGGCTTCCAGCCCACCGGCCTGGAACGTCTCGATCGCGGCCTGGGTGGTGCCGTTGGGCGAGGTGACGCGTCGGCGCAGTTCGGCCGGGGCTTCGTCCGATTCGGTCAGCATGCGCGCCGCCCCAAGGATGGTCTGCAGGGTCAGGGTGCGCGCCGCCGCGGCCGGCAGACCCTGGGCGATGCCGGCGGCCTCCATCGCTTCGGCCAGCAGGAACACATAGGCCGGGCCGCTACCGGACACGGCGGTGACCGCGTCCATCTGCGCCTCGTCCTCGATCCACACCGTCGGGCCGGCGCTGGACAGCAGGGCCTCGGTGCGCGCGCGGCCGGCGGCATCGACTTCGGAGGAGGCGAACAGCCCGGTCACGCCAGCGCCCAGCATGGAAGGCGTATTGGGCATGGCGCGCACCACCGCGACGCCGCCCAGCCAGCGCGACAGCTGCCCGGCGGTGATGCCGGCGGCGATGGAGACGGCCAGCGGGCGCTGCGCCTGGGCCGCAGCGGCCAGCGACTCACACACCCCGCGCATCACCTGCGGCTTGACCGCGAACACCCACAGGGCCGCGCCCTGCACGGCCTCGGCGGCGGTCTCGAAGACCTGTACCCCGAACTTGTCGGCCAGGTCCTGGCGCAGCTCGGCCACCGGTTCGGCCACGCGGATGTCCGACGGTGCGGTGCCACGCGCCACCAGCCCGCCGATCAGGCTGCGGGCCATGTTGCCGCCGCCGATGAAGGTGATGGTGTCGGAAGCGGTCGTCTGGGTCGAAGTCATGGCATGCACCTGTTGCGTCGGGAGAACCCCACAATTATCGCCGCATCACGCTGCTTCTTGTGGGAGCCGCCACGGCGGCGATGAAGCTTTCCTAGTGAAGCCTTTCGCCGCCATGGCGGCTCCCACAAAAGCTCAGGCTTTCACAAAAGCTCAGGCTTTTGCAGGCCGCGGACCGAATAAGGCGGTGCCCACGCGCACCATCGTGGCGCCCTCGGCCACCGCCAGCGCGCAGTCCTCGCTCATGCCCATCGACAAGGTGTCCACGCCGGCGTGCTGCGCGGCCAGGGTGTCGAACAGCTGCTTCATCCGGGCGAAGGCAGCCCTGCGTAGGGCCGGGTCCTCGTGTGGCGCCGGGATGGCCATCAGGCCGCGCAGCGCCAGGGCGGGCTGGGCGGTGATGGCGGCGGCCAGCGCGTCGATGTCCTGCGGCGCGCACCCATGCTTGCTGGCCTCGTCGTCGATGTTGACCTGGATCAGGACATTCAGCGGGCCACGCTCCGGCTGTCGTGCCTGGGCCAGTGCGCCTACCAGCTTGGGCCGGTCCACGGTCTGCACCCAGTCGAACAGCTCGGCCGCCAGCGCGGCCTTGTTGGACTGCAGGTGGCCGATCAGGTGCCAGACCAGGTCTGGCCTGTTCAGCTCGGCCTGCTTGGCCTGGGCCTCCTGCACGTAGTTTTCGCCGAACACGCGCTGGCCAGCCGCGGCCAGGTCCGCGACGGCCTGGGCGGGCTGGAACTTGGACACCGCCACCAGCGTGGGCACTGGCCGGGCGGCCTCGGTGGCCGCGTTGTTCAGCCTGTTCAGGGTGTCGGCGAGACGGTCGGAAAGCACGGCGGACAAGCTCGTTGGCAGGTGCGACAAGGGCGCTATACTGCCTTTTGGGGATGTAGGCTTCCAGTTTCGCAGTACTTTCCACAGGGGAACACGCAACGCATGGATATCGCCGAACTGCTGGCCTTCTCGGTCAAGAACAAGGCTTCGGACCTGCACCTGTCCGCCGGGTTGCCGCCGATGATCCGCGTGGACGGCGATGTCCGCCGCATCAACATCCCCGCGCTGGACCACAAGCAGGTCCACGCGCTGGTCTACGACATCATGTCGGACAAGCAGCGCCGCGACTACGAGGAATTCCTCGAGGTCGACTTCTCCTTCGAGATCCCCTCGTTGGCCCGCTTCCGCGTCAACGCGTTCAACCAGAACCGCGGCGCCGGCGCGGTGTTCCGCACGATTCCGTCCGAAGTGCTGACCCTGGAGGACCTGGGCTGCCCGCCGCTGTTCCGCGAGATGGTCCAGCAGCCGCAGGGTCTGATCCTGGTGACCGGGCCGACCGGCTCGGGCAAGTCGACCACGCTGGCGGCGATGATCGACTTCATCAACAAGAACGAATACGGTCACATCCTCACCGTCGAGGACCCGATCGAATTCGTGCACACCTCGCAGAAGTGCCTGATCAACCAGCGCGAGGTGCACCGCGACACCCACGGCTTCAACGAAGCGCTGCGCTCGGCGCTGCGTGAGGACCCCGACTACATCCTGGTCGGCGAGTTGCGCGACCTGGAAACCATCCGCCTGGCGCTGACCGCCGCGGAAACCGGCCACCTGGTGTTCGGCACCCTGCACACCAGTTCGGCGGCCAAGACCATCGACCGCATCATCGACGTGTTCCCGGCCGGCGAAAAGCCGATGGTGCGCTCGATGCTGTCCGAGTCGCTGCGCTCGGTGATCTCCCAGGCCCTGCTGAAGAAGGTCGGCGGCGGGCGTACCGCCGCGTGGGAAATCATGGTCGGCACCCCGGCCATCCGCAACCTGATCCGCGAGGACAAGGTCGCGCAGATGTACTCGGCCATTCAGACCGGCCAGCAGTTCGGCATGATGACCCTGGACCAGCACCTGCAGGACCTGGTCAAGCGCAGCCAGATCACGCGCCAGCAGGCCAAGGAATACGCCAAGGACAAGCGCCTGTTCGAGTAATCGCCGGTGCCTGGTCGCCCCCTGGCGACCGACAGGTTCGATCCCATGCGTTTTGCCGCTGACCCCACCCGGGCCAACGGCCCACGGAGAGACAGATGAGCAGCATCGACTTCACCTCGTTCCTCAAGCTGATGTCGCACCAGAAGGCATCGGACCTGTTCATCACCTCCGGCATGCCGCCGTCGATCAAGGTGCATGGCAAGCTGACCCCCATCACCCAGACCCCGCTGACCCCGCAACAGTCGCGCGATCTGGTGCTCAACGTCATGACGCCGGCCCAGCGCGAGGAGTTCGAGAAGACCCACGAGTGCAACTTCGCCATCGGCGTGGCCGGCGTGGGCCGCTTCCGCGTGAGCTGCTTCTACCAGCGCAACCAGGTTGGCATGGTGCTGCGCCGGATCGAGACCAAGATCCCCAGCGTCGACGAGCTCAACCTGCCGCCGGTGATCAAGACCCTGGCGATGACCAAGCGCGGCATCATCATCTTTGTCGGCGCCACCGGCACCGGCAAGTCGACCTCGCTGGCTGCGATGATCGGCTACCGCAACCAGAACTCGACCGGGCACATCATCACCATCGAGGACCCGATCGAGTTCGTGCACAAGCACGAGGGCTGCATCATCACCCAGCGCGAGGTCGGCATCGACACCGACAGCTGGGAGAACGCGCTGAAGAACACCCTGCGCCAGGCGCCGGACGTGATCATGATCGGCGAGGTGCGCACCCGCGAAGGCATGGACCACGCCATCTCCTTCGCCGAAACCGGCCACCTGGTGCTGTGCACCCTGCACGCCAACAACGCCAACCAGGCGATGGACCGCATCATCAACTTCTTCCCCGAGGACCGTCGCAGCCAGCTGCTGATGGACCTGTCGCTGAACCTGCGCGGCGTGGTCGCCCAGCAACTGGTACCGACCCCGGATGGCAAGGCGCGCCGGGTGGCCATGGAGATCATGCTCGGCACGCCGCTGATCCAGGACTACATCCGCGAAGGCGAGATCCACAAGCTCAAGGAGGTCATGAAGGAGTCCACCAACCTGGGCATGAAGACCTTCGACCAGAGCCTGTTCGAGCTCTACCAGGCCGGCGAGATCTCCTACGAGGACGCGCTGCGCTATGCCGACTCGCAGAACGAGGTGCGCCTGCGCATCAAGCTGGCCTCCGGCGGCGACGCGCGCACCCTGGCCCAGGGGCTGGACGGGGTCGAGGTGGCCGAGGCGCGCTGACGCAGGACGAGCAGGGAAGCGCGGACGCCTAATGGCGCCGCAGGGTGGATGACAGGGGGACAAATGGAACTTGAGACAGTGAATCCTTACCAGGCGCCGACGGCGTACGTCGCCGACGCGCCGGCGGATGGCGCCGCGACCACGGTTCGGCTGTACGCTCCGGCCGCCTGGAAATTCCTGCTGTTGTCGGGCTGCACGCTGGGCCTGTATCTGTTGGTCTGGTTCTACCGGAACTGGGTGGCGGTGCGGCGTGCGCGCCAGGTCAAGCTCTCGCCGGTGGCGCGCGCGATCTTTTCAGGGATCACCGCGTATTTCTGCTTCGAACAGATGGAAGACATCCTCGCCAAGCGGCTTGGCCGCAGGGCGCCGGAGCTGCATGGTGGGATCGCCGCGCTGCTGTATTTTCTGCTCAGCGCTGCCGGGCGCATGCCGCACCCGTTCTGGATGATCTCGCTGCTGGCGCCCCTGCCGGTGCTGTGGGTGAACCAGCGCGTGCGTGCCGCGGGCCTGGCCGATGGCGGCCTAGTTGCCGATGAGCCCTTGTCTTGGGGCGCGTGGCTGCTTGTGGCCGTTGGTGGCTGCTGCTTCTTGCTGGTGCTGATCGGATCGTTTGCACTCCGCGTGGAGTGAAGGTTGCCGATGTGACGGTTTGACACGGACGTGCCGGTAGAATGCGCCGGCCCCCGCAGCCGGCCTCCCCCGTGTCTTCCGCCATTCCCCCTGACCAAGATCCCGACACCATCGACGCGCCGGCGCCGGAGGTCGGCCTGGACGATGGCGGTGCCGATCATTCGCCCCCGGGCGTGGTGGTCACCTCCGGACCGCTGACGCCGGCACCGGATTCGGAAGGGATCGGGGTCGATGATCGCGCCTTCCACCATTCGATCGCCGAGGACGTGCAGGGCATGGTCCTGGCCACGCTCACCGCTTCGCTGGGGCTGGCGGTGTTCGCCAAGGGCGGGCTGATGATTGGCGGCATGGCGGGCGTGGCGTTCCTGGCGCATTACGCGCTGGGCTGGAATTTCGGCCTGATGTTCGTGCTGGTCAACCTGCCGTTCTACTGGCTCTCGGTGCGGCGCATGGGCTGGGAGTTCACGCTCAAGACCTTCGCGGCGGTGGCTGCCTGCGGCATGTTGACCGACCTGCTGCCGCGGTGGGCGCCATACGCCACGATGACACCCTGGTACTCGGCCCTGGTCGGCGGCGCCCTGGTCGGTCTGGGCATCCTGTTCTTCATCCGTCACCACGCCAGCCTGGGCGGGGTGGGCATCCTGGCCGTCTACTTGCAGCGCGCCCATGGCATCAGCGCCGGGCGGGTGCAGATGACCTTCGACGCGGTGCTGATGTGCGTGGCTTTCCTCACCCTGGCGCCCTCCAAAGTGCTGTATTCGGCGCTGGGCGCGGTGGTGCTGAGCCTGGTGCTGATGTTCAACCACCGTCCGCACCGCTACATGGGCGTGTGAGCCGCGCTTTGCGCGTGGCGGCGCTGGCATGTCGGCGCCGGATTTTCGCTCCACGGCGTGAGGCCCCGATGCCTCGTGGTACCAAAAAAAGTGCGGGCCGGAAGACAGGGGAGGTCTTCCGGCCCGCAGGCCCCGTGGGGCCGGACGAGGCGTGGAGGGGTCGCGCCTCGCCCCACCGCTCGGCGCGGTCAGGCGATCAGAAGAACACCCGCACGCCGAAGGTGCCGTTGCGACCAGGCAGCATCACATCGTCCTTGAGGAAGGAGGTGTGCACGCGCGCGTCGCGGTTGAGCAGGTTGTTGCCATCCAGGAAGACTTCCCACGAGGTGCTGCCAGCATCGATGTGGTAGGCCAGGTGCGCATCGACCATGGTGTAGCCGGCGGTCGGGGTCTCGTTGACCGCGACCTTGTCCTGCTTCATGTAGCGCGTGCCGCCCAACGAGGCGCGCCAGGCATCGCCTTCCCAGCGCAGCTGCGCACCGAAGCGGGCCGGGCTGATGCGCGGCAGGTTGCCACCATCGGCCAGGCGCGCACGCACGGTGTCGCCGAAGACATGCAGGTCCCAGGCGCCGACGCGGTCGTTGTTGGCCAGGTGGAAGGTGGCCTCGCCCTCGAAGCCGTGGAAGATTGCATCGCCCTGGGTCCACTGGCGGATCGGCAGGTACTCGTCTTCCTCATCGAAGTACCACTGGTTGCCGGTATCGGTGAGGTAGATGAAATTGTTGTAGCGGTTGTAATAGGCCGAGACCTTCGCATCGACCCAGTCGTTGCGGTACTGCAGGCCCAGTTCGGCCTGGTTGGCCTTTTCCTTCTGCAGGTCGTTGCCGCCGATCTCGTAGGCCAACGTGGCGATGTGCGGACCGTCGGCGAACAGTTCCTCCTCGGCCGGGGCGCGCTCGGCGTGGTCCAGGTTGGCGGTCAGACGCCACTGGTCGTTGAGCCGGAAGCCGAAACTGGCCGACAGGCTCATCGGCTTGTAGTCCGGTGACAGGCCGGTCTCGGTGTCGTATTTGACCTGGTCGATGCGCGCGCCCAGGTCGGTGGAGAACGCGCCCCAGGTGTTCTGGGCCACGGCGAACACACCCACCGACTTGGTGTCGGTCCGCGGCACGAAGGCCTCCTCGCCGATCGCCTGGAAGGTCGAATCGCTGCCCTGCACGCCGACGGCGGTCTTCCAGCCGTTGTCGGCGGCGAAGGTGGCCTCCACCCGGCCCTCGTTGGCGTTCTTCTTGAACACCGTGCCCACCTCCTCACCCTCGAACTCGGTGTGGTCGTAGGAGGTGTGGCCGAAGCTGTAGCGCAGGCCGCTGCCCTGGCCCCACGGATCGTTCAGCGCGCCCTTGAGCTCGAAACGATCCTGGTGCATCTCCAGGTGCACGCCGCGCTCGCCAGCGGCCAGGTCGCCAGGCTCGCCGGGATTGCCGTAGCTGTCGTTGAAACGCGAGACCGACATGCCCACAAAACCCCAGTCGCCGGCCAGCGAGGCGCCGATGGCCCCGGACTTGTTGTCGATGAAGGTGTTGGCCTGGCGGCCTTCGGGCGTGTCGTAGTCCTTGGCGTTGCGGTACACCCCGTCGGCGTGGATGGTCAGGCCACCGTTGCCCACGTCCACGCGCGCCATGCTGGTCTGCCCGTCCTTGTCGCCGATGTCCACGCGGGTTTCGGCGCGTCCGCTGATGCCGTTGACCGCGGTCTCCGGGATGCGCCCATCGACCACGTTGACCGCGCCGCCGATCGCGCCACTGCCGTACAGCAACGTGGAGGGTCCCTTGAGGACCTCGATCTGGTCGGCCAGGAACGGCTCGATGGCCGGGGAATGGTCCTGGCTCACCGTGGAGACGTCTGCGCTGGACAGACCGTCGGCCATCACCGCCACGCGTGGGCCGTCCATGCCGCGGATGATCGGGCGGCCCACGCCAGGACCGAAGTTGGAGCTCTGCACGCCAGGCATGCCGGCGACGGTCTCACCTAGGCTGGCCGCGCGCGCTTCGTCGAGTTTTTCGCCGGAGAGCACTTCGGTCGGACGGCTGAGCTGGTCGGCGGTGCTGCCGAACGGGCTGGCGGTGACCTTGACCGCGTCCAGATCCTTGGCGTGCAAGCCACTGCCATGGACATGGCGCGAGTCGCTGTCCGGCGGGGTGGCGGTCTGCTGTGCCTGCGCGGCAAAGCTGCTCAGGGCCAGTGCGAGGGCGGCGGCGAGCGGAGCACGGGCAAAAACGGGGGCGGCCGCGCCGGGGACGCGGAAAATGGAAGACATCATTGAGAAGATCCGGGGAGGGTTGCGGGAAAGATGCGGGTGTCGGCAAAACGTTATAATATATCTTCTCGAAGTCAACGCCCGTCCCGAAAGTCATCCCCGTCATGTCATCACCCTTCCGCTCCTGGCTCGACCGATTGGGCGCCACCGGCTCGCTGGTGTGCGCGGTGCATTGCGCGGTGCTGCCGCTGCTGATCGCGCTGCTCCCCGCGTTGGGCCTGTCGGCCTGGCTGGGCGAGGGCTTCGAGCGCGCCTTCGTGGTCTTCGCCTCGCTGTTGGGCGCCTTCAGCCTGGTCACCGGCTATCGCCGCCACCGCGTGCTGCGCGCGCTGGGCACCTTGCTGCTGGGGTTGCTCGTGCTGTGGGCCGGCATCCTGTACGCACCGCTGCATCACCATCTGGTGGCGCATGCGGTGACGATGACCTTCGGCGGCACCCTGGTCGGGCTGGCGCACCTGCTCAATCTGCGCCTGAACCACGGCCACGTGCACGACGCAAGCTGCGCACATTAGGCGCGCGCCGTTCTGCATGGGTTCTGCACCTGGATTTGCCGGGTCGCAGCGGAATTGTCTGCCACGGCGTTTCGCATGACCGACCGGATGGGCGACATCCTGACGCTGTACGGGTGGGGAGGGGGCTGTGATAGCCTCTCCGGCCCTGTGCGCCAGTCCCTCGCTGGCCGCGCACCCGCCGAACCGGCGGGCCACCAGACATCAGGAGTACGAACAATGGGTAAGGGTGACCGCAAGACCGCCAAGGGCAAGCGCTACAACGCCAGCTACGGCAACACGCGCAAGCACGCCACCGCAGTGGCCACGCCGGTGACCAGCAAGACCGTCACCAAGTCGCCGGCCAAGAAGGCCGTGGCGAAGAAGACGGTGGCCAAGGCCAGCTGACCGCTGCTTTCCGTCGTGCATCGAAAAACGGCGCCCTTCGGGCGCCGTTTTTCGTTTGCGGTGTCTGGAACGCCCTGGAGCGACTACGCGTTAGGAGGCTGCGTCGGCGGGTCCTGGCGATCCTCGGCCGCGGCATCGCCGTCGCTGGCTTGCGGCGGGGAGGAGGGCTCTGCACCGGCACCGGTGGTCGAGCCCGCGGCCGCGACCTGTTCTTCGTCCTGACGTGCGGCGACATTGGTCGCCGCGTCCGGCGTGGCCGGGGCGTCCGGCGTTTCGTTGGGCATCGCCGCCAGCAGGCGGTCGGCCAGGGCCTTGTAGACCGGCTTGCGGCAGACCAGGGCCGAAGCCGCGCGGGCGAGCAGCACGGTGGCCAGGATCGGCAGCATCATGTCGCTGTTGTCGGTCAGCTCCAGCGAGATCACCGCCGAGGTCAGCGGCGCCTGGGTGACGCCGGTGAGGTAGGCACACATGCCCAACAGCACCACCGAGGACGGGTCCACGCCCGGCAGGATGACCGACAGGTTGTGTCCCAGGCCCGCGCCGACGGCCAGCGCCGGGGAGAACAGGCCGCCGGGGATGCCGGCCACATAGGACACCAGGTTGGCGGCGAACTTCATCACTCCGAACTCGTGCCCGACCACCGCGTGTCCCTGGACCAGGCTGCGGGCCTGGTCGTAGCCGGTGCCGAACGCGCCGGCGCCGAAGATCACGCCCAGCAGGGCCAGCGCCAGCCCGCAACCGGCCGCGAACAGCACCGGGTTGGCCTTGCGCGCGCGTCCCAGCCAGCGCGGCTTGCCGTCCATCGCCGCCAGGATGATGCGGCTGAACAAACCGCCCAGCAGGCCCGCCACCACACCGCACAGCAGCACCGCCAGCCAGCCCATGCCCAGCGGCAGGGAAGCATCGACCGTGCCGAAGTAGGTGTAGTTGCCCAGCAGACCCAGCGACACCACGCCGCCGACGATCACCGCGGTCAGCAGCGTGCCGGAGAAGTTGTGCTCGTAGCGACCCGACAGCTCCTCGATGGCGAAGACCACGCCGGCCAGGGGCGTGTTGAACGCCGCCGCGATCCCGGCCGCGCCGCCGGCGAGCAGGAAGTGCGTGGCTTCGCGCGGGTCCTTGAAGCCCAGCGCCCGGCCGATCACGTACATCAGGCTGGCGCCGACGTGCACCGTCGGGCCTTCGCGGCCGACCGAGGCACCGCCCAGCAGGGCCAGCACGGTCAGCATGAGCTTGCCGGCGGACACGCCGAGCGAAAGATTTTCCTTGCGGAACGGGCGGCTGGGCAGCTGCAGGGCCGCGATCACCTGGGGAATGCCGGAGCCGCGGGTCGGTCGCAGCGCGCCATTGGTGAGCCAAGCCAGCATGCCGAACACCACCGGGGTGAGCAGCACCGACCACCACACCGAGTGATGGATGATCTTCTCGAACAAGCCGAACGCCGCGTCGCTGGCCCGGGCGAAAATCAAGGCCACGACCGCCACCGCCACTGCGCCACCCCAGAGCGCGACGCGCCGCATCCAGCGTTCACGCGACCACAGCGGGGCCAGGGCCTCGCGTGCTTCAGAAGTATCAAACATGCCCTTATTGTGACATGGGCGACAGCCAGGGGCCGTGCAGGCGTCGCGGCGCGGCTGGTCCAAAGCGTTGCCGGACCCGCGTTCGTCGCACCTTGGGCAGGGTTCGTCGCGGTTGCAGGCACGCTCGTCGCGTTCTCCGATGTCGCGTGTTTTTGGGGGCGAGCATGGGCTTTCCGCGACAAGGAGACATGCCGTGTTCCCACATCCCGCAACCATTGCCCTGGCCTCGGCCGCATTGCTGGTGAGCCCTGCCGCTGGCGCGATGACCGATGTGCAGTTGGCCGGCCTGGTGGCCCAGCGTCTGCACGGCGACCGCACCGGCGCCTGCACGGCCGTGGCGGTGGTCGAAGCCGATCACGTGGCACGCACCTACGCCTGTGCCGACCCGGCCGATCTCAAGCGCGTTGGCCCGTCCCGCGCCTTCGAGATCGGCTCGGTGACCAAGACCATGACCGCCACGCTGCTGGCGCAGCAGATCGTGGCGGGCCATGCCTCGCTGGACGATCGCTTGGCGGACTGGTTGCCGCCGGGGACGCCGGTGCCCAGCTTCCAGGGCCAGCCGATCCTGCTGCGGCACGTGGTGACCCACACCTCGGGGCTGCCGGCCTTGCCATCGCGACTGCACGCCACCGGCATGGCCGATCCCTATGTCGGACTGGGCGAAGCCGATCTGCTGGCCTCGCTGGGCGATGTCACGCTCACCGCCGCGCCCGGCAGCCACTTTGCCTATTCCAACTTCGCGATGATGCTGCTGTCCGACGCCCTTGCCCGGCGCGCCGGCACGGACTACGAGACCCTGCTCAGGCGCGAGCTGTTCGCACCGCTGGGCATGGACCAGGCCTACATCAACATGCCGACGGCCGGCAGCTCACCTGCACAGGGGCATGCGCCCAGCGGGCAGCCGGTGCCGGCCTGGCGCTTTCAGACCAACCTGGCGGGCGTGGGCGGCGTGCGCGCCACCCTGCAGGACATGGTGCGCTATGTGCAGGGCGAGCTGGGACAGATCGAGGCGCCGATCACGCCCGCCATCCGGCTCAGCCAACAGACCGTGTCCGCACTGCCGCCGATGGCGATGAACTGGATGCAGCGCCGCATCGGGACGCGCACCGTGCTGCTGCATGAGGGCGGGACCGGTGGGTTTTCCTCGTTCGTGGCCATCGACCCGGCCCGCCAGCGTGGCGTGGTGATCCTCTCGGACACCACATGGACCACGCTGGGCGGGCTGGGCACACTGGGCCTGCACCTGGTCGATGCGGACTTCCCCCTGGGCCACCCGCGTCATGAAGTGCCTGCCGATGCGGCGCAGCTGGCGGCGCTGGCAGGGACCTATACGCTGGGCCAGCTGAAGATGCGCCTGATCGCGCGTGATGGACAACTGGTGGTGCAGCCACAGGGGCAGCGCGAGCTGGTCATGGGCCACGACGATGCCGGCGACTATTATCCGCGCACGCTGGACGCGGTGCTCACGCCCGAGCCCAGTGCGACAGGGATGACCTTCGCCTGGTCGCAGGGCGGGGGCCGGATGCTGGCCACCCGGCGCGATCAGGACGAACCCGCCAAGCCACAGGTCGCGCCGCTCTCAGCCGCGCAACTGGCCGGATACGCCGGCACCTATCCGCTGATGCCCGGCTTCGACCTGACCGTAGCGGTGGCCGGTGACACGCTCACCGTGCAGGGCACCGGGCAGCCGGCCATCGCCGTCGAACATGTGGGGCAGGACCAGTTCGCAGCGCCATCGGTAGGCGCGCAGTTGCAGTTCGAGCGCGATGCGCAGGGTCGGGTCCAGACGCTGGTCCTGCGTCAGAATGGGCAGGTGCTGCGTGGCGCGCGGCAATGAGGCAGGACAGGACCGCCATGAGCACCCAGGACTACGCGCTGCAGACTCGCCTGCCGCAGGCCATGGCCAGCGGCGCGGACACCGTCTTGACGCGCTACCGCCGCTATCCCGTCTTCAGTCTGCGCTGGCAGGCCGGACGCACGCTGCTGTTCGGCGTGGTGTTGCTGGCGTTCGCGCTGGTGATCGGCCTGGGCACGGGCATCCTCAGGCAGAGCGTGCGGGTGGGGGCGCTGGTGACCGTTGTCGAGTTCGTGGCCTTCATGCTGATGGCCACGCTGGGCCCGGCGCTGGCCGGGGTGGTGCGTTATCGCGGCTGGCCCGCCACGCGCGAGCGGCGCTGGGTCGTGGCCGCACTGCTGCTGGGCATCGTATTGAGCTTCTTCGTCGATCGGCTGGCGTCGGGCTATATCAACGCGCTGGTCCGGCCGGCGACCGAGGCCATGCGGATCACCGCGCCGCACCTGGGGCCGGTGGCGCGTGCGCTCAGCCTGGCGGTGAACGTGGTGGTGCTGATCGTGATCTACGGCCTGTTCGGTGGCGGGCTGGCGCTGCGGGCGTATTTCAGTGAGCACCGCCGCTGGGAAGAACACCAGCATCGTCGAGCCCTGGACGCGGCCACCGCGCAGGCGCGCGATGCCGACCTGCGCCTGGGGGTGCTGCAGGCTCAGGTGGAGCCGCACTTCCTGTTCAACACCTTGGCCTCGGTGCGTGCACTGGTGCGCCAGGATCCGGCCCAGGCCGAGGCGACGCTGGATGCGCTGGTGGACTTCCTGCGCGCCACCATTCCCCGCTTGCGTGATGGGCAGGCCGCGCTGCAGTCCACACTGGGCGAGCAGTTGGATCTGTGCGCCCGTTACCTGGCGCTGATGCAGCTGCGCATGGGCGGGCGCCTGCATTACACGGTGCAGGCCGAGCCAGCACTGCGCGAGCAAACCTTTCCGCCCACGCTGCTGATCACCCTGGTGGAAAACGCGATCAAGCACGGCATCGAGCCCAAGCGTGGCGAAGGTCGGATCGACCTGGTCGCCACGTTGGCCCACGGCCTGCTGTGGGTGCAGGTCTGCGACGATGGTGCGGGGCTGGTGCCGGGCACCAGCGGCGGACTGGGGCTGGTCAACGTGCGCCAGCAGCTGGCCGCGCGCTATGGCGAACGCGCGGTGCTGCGCCTGCGTGCACTGGAGGGTGGTGGCGTGTGCGCCGAGGTGGGGATTCCCGTCGACCAGGTGCCGGCATGAGCACGCCCGCCCCGACCGCACTGGTGGCCGAGGACGAGGCCCCGCAGCGGCGCGCGCTGTGCGAGGCGCTGGCCGAGGCCTGGCCGGCGCTGCAGCTGATCGCGGTCTGCGCCGATGGCAGCGCGGCGCTGGATGCGCTGGAACGACAGACGCCGGCGGTCGCCTTCCTGGATATCCGCATGCCGGGCGAAAGCGGCCTGGTGGTGGCGCGCGAAGCGGCCGCGCGCGGCACGCTGGTGGTGTTCACCACTGCCTACGACGCGCATGCCATCGAGGCCTTCGATGCCGGCGCGGTGGATTACCTGCTCAAGCCGGTGCAGCCCGTGCGCCTGGCTCAGGCGGTGCAGCGGGTGCAGGCGCGATTGGACAGCGGACAGACGCCGGACCTGCAGGATCTGATCGACCAGTTGGAGGCCCGCCTGCGCCCGTCGGCCGCGTGCATCCGCTGGATCACCGCCAGCGCCGGCGACACCGTGCGCATGATCGGCATCGACGAGGTGCTGTTCTTCCAGGCCCAGGACAAGCTGGTGCGCGTGGTCACCGCGCAGGGCGAGGCGGTGATCCGCATGCCGCTCAAGGAGCTGCTGGACGGCCTGGACCCGACAGTGTTCTGGCAGGTCCATCGCGGTGCCATCGTGCGCGTGTCCTGCATCGATCGCGTCCACAAGGACGAGTTGGGCCGGCATGTGCTGAGTCTGCGCGGCCATGCCCAGACCTTGCCGGTCAGTGCCGGATTCATGCATCGCTTCCGCGGGATGTAGCGGCAGGCCTAGCGCTCTGTCTCGGGAGGGCGCGAGGGATTCAATTGAAAAGCTGGCGGCTGACCTCGGCCGCGGGCAGCGCGCCTTCCAGCTCCAGTAGATATTGCTTGGTCGGCAGGCCGCCGCCGAAGCCGGTTAGGGCGCCGTCGGCGCCGATGACGCGATGGCAGGGCAGCACGATGGGCAGCGGGTTGCGGCCGTTGGCCGCACCGACCGCGCGGCTGGCGCCGGGGCGACCGACGCGCTGGGCCAACTGGGCATAGCTCCAGGTCTGGCCGAAGGGAATCTGCGCCAGCGCCAGCCAGACTTGGCGCTGGAAGGCGGTGCCATGCGGGGCCAGCGGCAAGTCGAAGGCCTGCAGGCGTCCGGCAAAGTAGGCGTCCAGCTGCGCCTGCGCCTCGCGCAACAGCGGATGGTCACCACGCTCCCACATTTCGAGCCGCTTGATCGGGTGTTTGTTGTTCGGGAATTCGATGCCGTGCAGGCCAGCGTCGCTGGCGGCCACGCGCAGCGGGCCGACCGGGCTGGGAAGTTCGCGTTCGAAGATGGTCATGGCAGGTCCTTGGCGGGGCATTCGGGCGATCGGTTGGGCGCGGCCGGCATGGCGTCCTTCCACAGGTGCAGCACGGCATAGCCGCGCCAGGGCCGCCAGGCCTGCGCATGCGCGGCCAGCGCGCGCGCGCTCAGACGCGTGCCGTCGTTGGGCAGCGCCTTCTGCAGGACCAGGTCTTCAGCCGGGAAGGCGTCGGGGTGGCCGAGCCCGCGCAGCGCCAGGTAGTGCGCGGTCCAAGGACCGATGCCGGGCAGCGCGACCCAGCGGGCGACGAAGTCGTCCAGCGGCGCCTCCGGGCGGAAGTCCACGCGCCCGTCCAGCACCGCCTGGGCCACCGTGCGTACCGTGGCCGCACGCGCCTGGGTTAGGCCGATCGCGGTGAGATCGGCATCGGCCAGGGCCTCGGGCGTGGGGAACAGATGCGTGTGGACCTCGCTGCGCAGCGGTTCGGGCAGCGGTGCGCCGAACGCCTGCGCCAGCCGGGCGGTGAAGGTGCGTGCGGCGGCCACGCTGACCTGCTGGCCGATCACCGCGCGGACCGCGATCTCGAACCCGTCCCAGCCGCTGGGGATGCGCAGCCCGGGGCGGCGCGCGAGCAGTGGCGCCAGGCGGGGGTCATGGCTTAGCGCATCGGCGATCGCCTGTGGATCGGCGTCCAGGTCGAACATGCGTCGCAGCCGCGCGACCACGCTCAGCATCCGCGCCGGTGCGATCCGGCGCAGTTCCAGTCGCAGTGCGTGCTCGCCCCTGGGCCAGGAGCTGACGCGCAGCCAACCAGGGGCGTCGGCCGGGCCGACGACGCGCGAATACGACGTCGCATCGACGTGCTCCACGCCCGGCAGTGCGCGCCCGCGCAGGAAATCGAGCATCGCGGTGAAGTCGTACGGCGGTCGATAACCCAGGCGCAGCACCAGGGTTTCGTCGGCCGCCGCCGGCACCTCGCGCTTGCGCAACTCGCGCGGGGCCATGCGGTAGGCGTCCTTGAACACGGTGTTGAAGCGCCGCAGGCTGCCGAAGCCGGCGGCCATGGCCACATCGGTGATTGGCAGGGCGGTCTCGGTCAGCAACTGCTTGGCGAACAGCAGCCGGCGCGTGGCGTGCACACCCAGCGGCGAGGTGCCCAGGCGGTCGGCGAACAGGCGTCGCAGCTGGCGTTCGCTCAAGGCCAGGCGCTGCGCCAGCGCCGACAGCGGCGCATCGGCAAGCAATCCGGCGTCGATCAGCTTGAGTGCGCGGGCCACCGCGTCGTCGCCGCGGCGCCAGGCGCCGTGCTCGGGCGACAGCTCGGGCCGGCAGCGCAGGCAGGGCCGGTAACCGGCGGTTTCAGCCGCGGCGGCGGAGGGGAAGTAGCTGACGTTCTCGCGCCGTGGCACCGGCGCCGGGCAGACCGGCCGGCAATAGATGCCGGTGCTGGACACGGCGGTGAAGAACAGCCCGTCGAAGCGCGCATCGCGGCTGAGGCGGGCGCGTTCGCACAGGGCTGCATCGGGCAGGGGTGAGGACATGGCCGGCAGGCTAGCACCGGCGAGGCGGCCCTACTGGCCGTTTTCGGACATCAATGCGCGTCCGGCCGCAGCCCCGCCCGCAGCGGCGCCAGGGTGCCATCGTTGGGCTGTGCCGGGATGGCCAGCAGATGCGCCAGCAGCGGGTAGACATCGACATTGTCGAACGCTGGCAGCACCACGCCGCGGCGGAACGCCGGGCCATGCGCGATGAAGATCGCGCGCATCGATTCCAGCGCCGGGTCGTAGCCATGCGAGCCGCGGTCGTGGCCGAGCTTGCGACGACGCGCGGCCTGTTCGGCCGGCAGGGCGTCCCAGCCCTCGTCCATCTGGCACACGATCGGCGGGATGCGCGCGTTGCTGCCGTAGTGCCAGCGTGCGGGCAGCTCCCCCTTGCGCCAGCAGCTGTAGGGCGCATGGCGGCCGAGCAGGCGGGCTTCGACCACGGTCTCGAAGCCTGGATTAGGCTGCACGCCGACCACCTGGCCGACCGACACCACCACCGCTTCGCGCTTGCTGACCATGTCCTCGACCGCGATGACGTGCTCGGGGGCGACGGTGGCCATGCCGTGGTCGGAGACGATCACGATGTTGGTGCCCGACAGCTGGCCGTGCGCCCGCAGTGTGTCCAGCAGTGTGCCCACGGCCGCGTCCACGCGGCGCAAGGCCTCGCGCACCTGCGGCGAAGCCGGACCATGGCTATGGCCCTCTTCGTCCACATCCTCCATGTACAGCGCGGCCAGCGCCGGGCGCGCCTGGGCCGGGCCAGTCAGCCAGCCGGCGACGTCCGCGGCGCGGGCGGCCGCCGGGATGGCGGTATTGAACAGGCGGTACTCGTTAGGCCGCACGCCGTCGATGGGCGCGCTGCTGCCGGGCCAGGCCCAGATCGCGGTCTTCAGGCCGTGCTGCTCGGCGGTGACCCAGATCGGGGTGGCCTCGCTCCACCAGCGTGCATCCGCGGTGGCCTGGGTGTCGGCGACCTTGAATTCGCCCAAGCCCTCCTCGCGCATCGAGTTGTGGATGACGCCGTGGTGGTCGGGGCGCAGGCCGGTGACCAGGGTGTAGTGGTTGGGAAAGGTCAGCGCCGGATACGAGGGCGTCATCCATTGCGCGCGCACGCCGTCGCGTGCCAGCGCATCCAGGTGCGGCGTGTCGCCGCGGCCCAGGTAGCTGGCGCGCAGGGCATCGATGGAGATCAGCAGGACCGGCTCGGGTGTCGCAGCCGTAGCGGCGGGAGCGGACGAGGTAGGACGTTCGGTGGCGCAGGCGGCCAGCAGCAACAGGCTGGCCAGCCAGGCGGCCCGGACCGGGAACAGGCGCATGGACGAGGCAGGGATGACGAAGCAGATCCGCAAGCTTCGCAGAAAGCCATGACGCCCGCATGGCGCGCTTGCCGCGTCCAACGCAGTTCCTCCCGCCTGTACCTGCTTTCGTGGAAGGCGCCATGGTGGTGACGGGCCTCGTATTGATCTAGCCCCTTGTGGGAGCTGCCATGGCAGCGATGGCGGCTCCCAAGCGGGCAGGCGCCCGCGGGGCAGTGCTCAGTCTTCCGGGTCCATCACCCGGATCTCGACCTCGTCCTCGACGCGTACGACCTGACCGGCGCGGATCTTGGCGGTCTTGCGCAGTTCCTGCACGCCGTCCACGGTAACCACGCCGCTGGCGACGACCTGCTTGCCCATGCCGCCGCTGTCGACCAGGCCGCACAGCTTGAGCAGGATGTGGAGTTCGACGTACTCGCCGTCGAGATCGAATTCGAGGATCTGCATGACGGCAGTCTAGCGGCTGGCGTCGGCCTCCTCACGCTGGAAGGTCGCGATCTCGTCCAGGAGTGTCTGTGCACGAGGAATGCTGCGGCCGACGCTGCCGGCGTCGAACAGGTCGCGGCGCCGGCGCAGCAACAGCACGCAGCCGCCAAGCAGCAGCAGGTTGAACGCAGTATTCCAGAGCAGGTAGCCGGTAGGCAGATCTCGTCCCGTGATCGCCTGCGCCGCCACTTCCAGCAGCGCCAGCCACAGCAGGCACCAAGCCAGGCCGAGCAATGGCTGCCAACGCACGCGCCAGCGGCGCAACTGGCCCAGGGTCGTCTGCACTGCGACCACCGGCTTGGCGTAATGCAAGCGGGTGATCAGCAACACCTCCACGGTCGAGCACACCACCAGGGCCACGCCCCAGGCGTGCAGCGCCAGGCCGGACACCAGCGCAGCCGGCGAATCCGTGTGCTGCACCCAGAACCTGGCGAACACCACCGCCATGCCGATCCCGAGCAGGGTCTGCACGATCTGCCAGGCCAGCAGGGGGCGCAGGCGGGCGCGGGCCTTGTCCAGGCGGCTTTCGGTGAACAACTGCAGGTTGAGCGAGCTCTGGCGCTGCAGGCGCGCGTCCAGGGTCTGCCAGGCGGCTTTCATTTCATCAAGGTCCATGGGTTGGCTCCGAAGAAGTCATAGTTGGTCGCGGATGCGCTGCTTGAGGCGCGCGATCTTGGTGGTCACGTTGGTCTGGCTGATGCCCAGAATCTCGGCGATCTCGGCCGAGGGGCGCTCTTCCAGGTAGAGCACGAGCAAGGCGCGCTCCAGCGGCGGCTGGCCGGCGATGAACGCGCGCAGCAGGCGCAATTGCTGCTCGGCCTCCGGGTCGGCCGCGTGTGGGTCGGCCATGTCGTGCAGGCTGGGATCGAAGGCCACGGCGTGGCGCTGGCGCAGGGCCTGGCCGCGGACCTGGGAAATGGCCACGTTCAGCGCGATCCGGTACATCCAGGTCGAAAAGCAGCGCTGGTCGTCATAGCGCGCGAAGGCCCGCCACAGCTGGGTGGCGATTTCCTGTGCCAGTTCGGCCCGGTCCTCGGGATGGAAGGCGTAGCTGGCCGCGACCTTGAGCACGATCCCGCGATGGGCCTGCAGCAGCGCCTCGAAGCGGTGCCGGGTCTGTTCGTCCTGGGCGAGGGCCGGTGGCACGGCGGCGTCTTCCATGGGGAGGTCCGGGAAAGCGTGTGTGGAATGCCTGGATGATTCGCGGCGGCCGGCGTCTTGTCACACCGCACCTTGCGCCAGATCAATGCACGCGCTGGGGTAGTCGTTAGGGTAGGACGCTTCCAGCTCCAGAAGAGGTCAAGGCAATGCAGGTTGACGTGGTGGTGGGCGGCGGTGGACCGGTGGGCCTGTGCCTGGCCCGCGCGCTGGCCCAGCAGGGGCGCACGGTGGCGGTGGTGGAGCGCCAACCCCGCACGGCGCTGGCCGCACCGGCCTTTGACGGCCGTGAGATCGCCCTGACCCATGCTTCGCGGCGGCTGCTGGACCGCCTGCAGGTCTGGTCGCGTCTGGACGCTGGGACGATCGCGCCGCTGTGCCAGGCTCGCGTGCAGGACGGTGCTTCGCCCTTCGCCCTGGCCATCGGCGGCGAGGCGGACACTGGCCAGCCGCTGGGCTGGCTGGTGGCCAATCACCGCATCCGCCAGGCCGCCTACGAGGCGGCGCTCGATCAGCCGGGCGTGAGCGTGCTGGACGATGTCGGGGTGGCCGCACTGCGCCGTGAGCTGGAGCGGGTGGTGGTCACGCTGGACGATGGCCGCCTGCTGCACACGCGCCTGCTGGTGGCCGCGGACGGGCGTTTGTCGGGGCTGCGTCGGCAATTGGGCGTTGGCGCCGAACTGCACGAGCTGGGGCGCAGCATGCTGGTCTGCCATGTGGCCCACGCCCGGCCGCACCACGGGGTGGCGTTGGAGTGGTTCGCCTATGGCGGCACCGTGGCCTTGCTACCGCTGGTGGGCGACAGCTCCTCGCTGGTGCTGACCCTGGCGCCGCAGCAAGCCGCGGCGATGATGGCGCTGGACCCGACGGCTTTCGCCGAAGAGGTCACCGGATTGTGCGAGGAGCGCCTGGGCGCCATGCGCCTGGCCAGTAGTCGCCACCTGTATCCGCTGGTGTCCAGCTATGCCCGGCGACTGGCCGGGCCGCGCTTCGCCCTGGCCGGGGATGCGGCGGTGGGCATGCATCCGGTCACCGCGCACGGCTTCAATTTTGGTCTGGCCGGGGTCGAGCGGTTGGCCGCAGCCCTAGAGGGTGCGGCCGATCCGGGCGCGTCGCCGCCGCTGCAGGCCTTCGCGCGGGCGCATCGCCGGGCGACCTGGCCGCTGTATGCGGCCACCCAATTGGTGGCGCGGCTGTACACCGACGAGCGCCCGGGCGCGCGCCTGTTGCGGCGCGGGGCGCTGCGCGTGGCGGCGATGCCAGCGTTTCGACAAGCCTTGCGCCGGCATTTGCAGCATTGAAAACCGGCGATTCAAAGACGAAATATCGTTGCCAGCGGTCGGTTTGACGCTCCCGGCAGGCGTCGTTCAAGGCGCAGGAGGCCGCCAGGGCGCACAATAGACGGCCATTACGCTGTCCGAGTTGCATCATGTCTTCCGAAAATGCCGCACCCGCGGTGCCGTTCTCCGCCCTTGGCCTGTCCGAGCCGGTCCAGTCCGCACTGACCGCCGTGGGTTATGAGTCGCCTTCGCCCATCCAGGCCGCCACCATCCCGGCGCTGCTGGCAGGGCGCGACGTGCTGGGCACCGCGCAGACCGGCACCGGCAAGACTGCGGCGTTCGCGTTGCCGGTGCTCTCGCGCCTGGCCGCCGAGAGCGGCAAGCCGCAGGCCCTGGTGCTGGCGCCCACGCGCGAGTTGGCCATCCAGGTGGCCGAGGCCTTCCAGAAGTACGCCGCCAAGATCCCCGGCTTCCACGTGCTGCCCATCTATGGTGGACAGAGCTACTACCCGCAGTTGCAGGCGCTCAAGCGCGGCGTGCACGTGGTGGTGGGCACCCCGGGCCGGGTGATCGACCACCTGGAGCGTGGTTCGCTGGACCTGTCCGGCCTGACCACCCTGGTGCTGGACGAGGCCGACGAGATGCTGCGCATGGGCTTCATCGACGATGTCGAGACCGTGCTGAAGAAGACGCCGGAGACGCGCCAGGTGGCGTTGTTCTCGGCCACGATGCCCCCGGCCATCCGCCGCATCGCCCAGACCTATCTGAAAGAGCCGGTCGAGGTGAACATCGCCTCCAAGACCACGACCTCGGCCAACATCACCCAGCGCTACTGGTTCGTCTCGGGCCTGCACAAGCTCGACGCGTTGACCCGCATCCTGGAAGCCGAGCCGTTCGACGGCATGATCATTTTCGCCCGAACCAAGGCGGCCACCGAAGAGCTGGCGCAGAAGCTGCAGGCCCGTGGCCTGGCCGCGGCGGCGATCAACGGCGACATGCAGCAGGCCCAGCGCGAGAAGACCATCGCCCAGCTCAAGGACGGCAAGCTGGACATCCTGGTGGCCACCGACGTGGCCGCGCGCGGCCTGGACGTGGAGCGCGTCAGCCACGTGCTGAACTACGACATCCCTTACGACACCGAGAGCTACGTGCACCGTATCGGCCGCACCGGGCGTGCCGGGCGCAGCGGCGAGGCGATCCTGTTCGTGACGCCGCGCGAGAAGTCGATGCTGCGCGCGATCGAGCGGGCCACCCGCCAGCCGATCACCGAGATGCAGCTGCCCAGCGTGGACGATGTCAACGACCGCCGCGTGGCCAAGTTCCTGGGCCGGATCACCGAGACCCTGGCCGCGGGCGAAGCCGGCGACTACCGCGCGCTGATCGAAGGCTACGAGCGCGAGCACAACGTGCCGGCCGTGGACATCGCCGCGGCGCTGGCGCGCCTGCTGCAGGGCGACACGCCGCTGCTGCTGTCGGCCGAGCGCCCGCGTGCACCGCGTCCCGAGCGCACGGAGCGCACCGAGCGTCCTGCAGCGCGCTTCGAACGCAGCGAGCGTCCGGAGCGGAGCGAGCGCCCGCGCCCGGAGCGTCCGCTGCGGGAGGGTGGTGACGAGGCACGCGCCGAACGTCCGCGCCGCGCACCGGCTGGGCAGCCGGAGCCGGGCATGGAGCGCTATCGCATCGAGGTCGGCCACGCGCATGGCGTCAAGCCGGCGAATATCGTGGGCGCCATCGCCAACGAGGCCGGGCTGGAAAGCCGCTACATCGGTCGCATCGACATCCAGGACGACTACTCGGTCCTGGACCTGCCCGAGGGCATGCCTGACGACACGCTGACCCATCTGAAGAAGGTCTGGGTGTCCGGCCAGCAACTGAGGATCCACAAGGTTGGCGAGGAGACTGGCCAGGACGCGCCGCGCCAGTTCCGGCCGCCATCGGCGCGACCGGGGGGCGCCAAGCCGCGTCCCGCCGGCAAGGCTGGATTCAAGCCGGGCGGCAAGCCCCACCGCAAGGGCCCGAAGGGCCCGTAGCGCAGAGCTTTGTTTGGCTTTGAGCACTGAGCTTGCTCCGGCCGTGTAGCGCGGAGCTCGCTCCGTTGCTTTCAAGCCCAAGCCAGCTCGCGGGCACGCCTGTGGCTCCTACGCACGATGTAAACCAAACGCAGCGGAGCAAGCTCCGCTTTACGATGTTGTCGCCATGACCGAAGACGCACCTGACGCGGGTCCGACCCGACTCAACAAGCACATCGCGCAGACCGGGTTCTGCTCACGCCGTGAAGCCGACAAGCTCATCGGCGAGCGCCGGGTCACCGTCAATGGCCATCCGGCCGGCACCGGCGCGGTGGTGGGCGAGGGCGACGTGGTCCTGGTCGATGGGCAGCCGCTGCGCGCGCGGACGGTGGTCAAGTCCAGTGGCCGCAAGCACGTGTACATCGTGCTGAACAAGCCGGTCGGCATCACCTGCACCACCGAAGCCAGCGTCAAGGGCAACATCGTGGACTTCGTCGGCCACGAGCAGCGCATCTTCCCGATCGGTCGCCTGGACAAGGAGTCCGAGGGCCTGATCCTGCTGACCAGCAACGGCGACATCGTCAACCAGATCCTGCGCGCGGAGAACCGCCACGAGAAGGAATACCTGGTGGAGGTCAACAAGCCGGTGACCGACGAGTTCCTGCGCGCCATGGCCAAGGGCGTGCGTATCCACGACCAGATGACCCTGCCGTGCCGCACCGGACGTATCGCCAAGTTCGGCTTCCGCATCGTGCTGACCCAGGGCCTGAACCGGCAGATCCGGCTCATGGCCGCGGCCTTTGGCTATCGGGTCACCCAGCTGCGCCGGGTGCGCATCGACAACGTCAAGCTGGGCCCGCTCAAGCCCGGACGCTGGCGCAACCTCACCGACGCTGAATTGCGCGGCCTGCTGCCGCAGATGGAGCGCTGGTAGGACCGCGCCCTAGTCGACGATGCCCTTGGCTTCCGAGGTGGCCAGCAGCTCCGGGTGCGCGGCCCCGCGGCGTCGGGCCAACACCGGATGGGCGAACACCGCCAGCAGAATGATCGCCACGCCGGCGTAGAACTGCGCGGTGAGCTCACGCTGTTCGCCCAGCAGCGGGATGGCCAGGACGATCGCGTAGACCGGCTCCAGGTTGGTCACCAGCTGCATGCCGTAGGCGCTGACGTGGCGCAGCGCGGCCAAGGCCATGGCGAAGGGCAGCAGGGTGCAGGCCAGTGACAGGAGCAACAGCAGGAGGGCGTCGTGCGCGCCCGGAACGTGCAGCAGCGTCCCGCCGAAACCGGGGACCAGCAGCATCACTGGCGCCAGCAGGCTCAGCATCAAGGTGCCGGCGCCCAGCTCCAGCGCGGTGACGGTGAGCGGATCGCCGCCCTCGACCATGCGCTTGTTGAGCGAGCCGAACAGCGCCACCAATAGGGCCGACAGCGCGCCCACCGCGATGCCGGCGCGCATCTCGTGCGGCACGCCCCCGACCACCAGGGCCACGCCCGGCAGCGTGGCCAGACCGAAGATCAGTTCGCGCAGGTCGAACGGGCGCTTGGCCACCCACGGCTCCACGATCGAGGTGAAGGCCGGTGCCAGCGCGATGCAGGTCGCCGCCACCGACGCGTTGGACAGCTTGATGGCGCCGTAGAAGGTCAGCCAGTGCAGTGAGACCAGCGCACCGATGCCCGCGTATGCCCAGCGATGCCGCGCCGGCATCGCGCGCAGCCCACGCCAGACCGAAGGCAGCAGCGCCAGGGCAAGCACGACCAGCAGCATCCGCCACCACACCAGCGGCAGCGCAGGCAGGGTGATCAATTTACCGAGGATGGCGGTGAAGCCCCACAGCATGACGCAGGCGTGGACCTGCAGGTGGGCCTTGAACGGGACGGGGGTGGGCATGGGGCATTATCGCTGCGGCCGAGTCGTCCACACAGCACAGGATCCTCGGTTCGAGGCGTCGCCCCCACGGAGCCTGCGCAGGTGCAGGGAGCGCCGCTGCCGGACCGTGAATCGCTGCGGCCGTGGCGCTACTTCTGGTCTGCTGACTGGGCTGGGTGCCGGGCGCGGGCTGGATCTGCGCGATGTCGCTTGGTGGCTGTTGTTCCCGGTGCTCCCCTGGCCTGGATGCTGATCCGTGGCAGCGTGGTGCGCGAGAATCCGTATCCATCTGGGGACGTAAGTACCCATGGCGTGCTGGGCGTGGCCCGCAACGCGTCGGTGATGACGGGAATGTACGTGGTGATCGGCCCGGGGCTGCTGGGCCTGGATCGCCTGTGCCGACGCTAGGCGGTCTGCAGGCGCTGGAGCAGGGCCATGGCCGCGGCGGGGTTGCGCTCCTTGGCCGCGGAGATGAAGTACACGAAGACCTCGCGTGGCTGCTTCGGCGCGAGGCTGGGGCCGACATGCGGCAGTTCGGCGAGGTCTTCGCCACGCCGCCACGCCCGTGCGCGGCGGGCCCAGGCATCCAGCTCGCTGTCCGGATAACCGTGGCGTTCATCGCTGCGGCTGGCCATCAGCCGGGCATAGACGAAGTCACTGGTGAGGTCGGCGAAGGACGGGTACTCGGTGGATTCGGAAAAGACCGTGCCCATGCCGTGCTGGCGTGCCAGTTCCAGGAACGCAGGGGTGATGAAGGCCGGGTCGCGCACGTCCAGCACGTGGCGCAGCGGACGATCCGCGACGCGCTTGGGCAGCAGGTCGAGGAAGCCGGCAAATTCCTCCGCCTCGATCCGGCGCCCGGATTCGAACTGCCACACCAACGGCCCGAGCTTGTCGCCCAACGCGCTGATGCCGCCGATGAAATCCTCCACCTGCGTGCGCGTGCCGCTCAGCCTGCGCGCCTGGGTGATGCGCTTGGGCGCCTTGGCCGAGAACATGAAGCCCGCCGGCGTGGCATCGCGCCATTTGGCGTAGGTCGCGGGCTGCTGGGTGCCGTAGTAGGTGCCGTTGATTTCGATCGCGGTGACATGGCGGCTGGCATAGTCCAGCTCCAGTCGCTGGACCAGTCCGGCCGGATAGAAGTTGTCGCGCCATGGCGCGAACACCCAGCCACCGATGCCGACCCGGATGCCGGCACCACCCGTGGGGCGAGCATCGAAGAGGTCGTCGCCGGGAGCGGGTCTGCGGGTCGCGGGCATGGCAAGGGCCTGGGAAGCACGGGTGAGCGCGGGCGGGCAGGATACCGACACGCGCCGGCACTGAATCGTGGCGCCGTCTTCACATGGATTTCAATACTGGACGGTTCATGATTTGCGCCACCCCAACCACCCTCTGGGACACCCCATGGCAAGAGCAGGATGGCTGCTGCTGGCAGCAGCCGCGTGCGGCAGCGCGCACGCAGCGGAAACGGAAGGCTGCCCCACCCGGACCGAACTTCCGCCCACCGTCAACTTCCGCGTCGACAATGATCTATTCGGCGGTCAGGATCAGGACGAGGGCTACACCAATGGCGTCCAGCTCTCGCTGGTCTCGCCCAATCTGAAGAACTACACCGACGACCCGTGCCTGCCGCGCATGGCGCGTCTGGTGAATCGCTACCTGACCTGGATCCAGCCCGAAGGCTTCGACCAGCAGAACATGGTCTTCACCCTGGGCCAGGAGATCTACACCCCGTCCGACTACACCCGCAAGGACCTCATCGAGGATGACCGCCCATACGCGGCGGCGTTGCTGGTCGGGTTCGGCTACAACGCGCGCAAGGGCGACAGCCTGCGCACGACGCTACTCAAGCTCGGCTGGGTTGGCCCGTCGGCACGCGGCGAGGAGGTCCAGAACGCGGTCCACAGCGTGTTGGGCGACGACAAGTTCGAGGGCTGGAACAACCAGCTGCGCGACGAGCCGGTCTTCATGCTCCAGCATGAGCGCATGCATCGCTACGCCTGGGGCCAGGGCAAGTGGACCTGGGATGCGATCACCCATGCCGGCGGCGCGCTGGGCAATTACAAGACCTTCGTCAACGGCGGTGCGGAGCTGCGGTTCGGTCGCTATCTGCCCGATGATTTCGGCAGCACGCCGCTGCGTCCGGCCGGCGAGAACACCGCCCCGCGTAGCCAGACCGAGCCGGGCGGAGTGTTCCGCATCCACGGCTTCCTGACCGCCGACGGCCGCTGGGTTGGTCGCGACATCACCCTGGACGGCAACACCTGGAAGGATAGCCACAGCGTGGACAAGCGGCGCTATGTGGCCTACGCGGGGTATGGTGTGGCGGTCATGAAGGGACGCTGGAAGTTCGCCCTGGCCCGCTACTATTCGACCCGTGAGTTCGATGGTCAGGACGAGCCGCCGGTCTTCGGCAGCTTCACCGTCAGCTACGCCCTCTAGTCCCAACGGACCTGCGCATGCATCCCAGTTGGACCACCCCGGACCTCTGTGACGCCCATCCCGAGGTCCAGGTCGTCGAGCCGCGCTTTGTGGATTTCGGCGGGGCGACGATGTTCTGCGGGCGAATCGTCACGGTGCGCTGTTTCGAGGACAACTCGCGCGTGCGCGAGTTGGTGGCCGCCGAAGGCACCGGCCGGGTGCTGGTGGTGGACGGGGCCGGCTCGGTGCGCCGCGCCCTGCTGGGCGACATGCTGGCCGAGCAGGCCGTGGCCAATGGCTGGGCGGGCCTGCTCATCCACGGCGCGGTGCGCGACGTGCAGGTGCTGTGCAACCTGCCGCTCGGGGTGAAGGCGCTGGCCGCCGCGCCGATGAAGACAGAGAAGCGAGGCCTGGGCGAGGTCGACGTGCCGGTGCGCTTTGCCGGCGTCGAGTTCACGCCCGGTCACTGGCTCTACGCCGATGCCAATGGCGTCATCGTCGCCTCCCAGGCCTTGACTGATACGGCCTGAATGCACCGCCGCGCACGCGGCCTTGTCGTCGCCGGGGCGATACTGCGCGACGACATAGGGTGCATGACGCATGATCTTTCGCTGGTTCGAATCGCTGATCGACGTGTTCGATCCGCCGGACGTGGGTACGCCACCGCGCAGCCTGCTCCGTTTCTATACCTACTATCTGCGCCAGGCCGGCTGGGTCCTGATGGCCATGTGCGTGGTCGGCTTCGCCGTGGCGCTGGTGGAAGTGGCGCTGTTCGATTTCCTCGGCAAGCTGGTGGACCTGGCCAAGTCCGAGCATGCGGTCGGCTTCTTCCAGCGCCATGGACTGCACCTGCTGGGCATGGCCGCCGTGGCCCTGGTGTTGCGGCCGGTGCTGATGGCGCTGGGCGACCTGCTGATGCATCAAGCGGTGACCCCGTCGCTGACCGCGCGCATCCGTTGGCAGCAGCATCGCTACGTGGTGCGCCAGAGCCTGGCGTTCTTCCAGAACGACTACGCCGGTCGTATCGCCAACCGGATCATGCTCACCGGGGCCTCGCTGCGGGAGTCGGCAGTGCAGATCGTGGACGCGCTGTGGTACGTGGCGGTCTACACCGGCAGTGCGCTGTTCCTGTTCGCCCAGGCCGACTGGCGCCTGATGCTGCCGTTGATCGGTTGGCTGGTGGCCTACGTGGCGGCGCTGGCGGTGTTCGTGCCACGGATCAAGGAGCGCTCCTGGCGCGCGTCGGAGTCCAAGTCACAGCTGATGGGGCGCGTGGTGGACGGTTACACGAACATCGCCACGCTCAAGCTGTTCCCGCACGAACAGCGCGAGGATCTGTACGTGGCCGAGGCCGTGCGCGAGAACCTGTCCAAGGTCCGGCGCATGACCCGCATGACCACCGCCATGGATGTGACCATCGCCGTGCTCAACGGCCTGATGATCACCCTGACGGCAGGCCTGGGCGTGTGGTTGTGGCAGCGTGGCGCGATCACCGTGGGCGCCATCGCCCTGTCCACCGGGCTGGTGATCCGCATCGAGAACATGTCCGGTTGGATCATGTGGGTGGTCAACGGGCTGTTCGAGGACATCGGCACGGTCCAGGACGGCATGGAGACCGTGGCCCGGCCGCAGGCGGTGACCGACCAACCTGGCGCGACGGCGCTGCAGGTCCCACATGGTGCGATCCGCTTCGAGGGGATCCACTTCCATTACGGCAAGCGGGGCGGGGTGATCGCCGGGCTGGACCTGGACATCCGCCCGGGCGAGAAGATCGGCCTGGTGGGCCCTTCCGGCGCGGGCAAGTCCACGCTGGTCAACGTGCTGCTGCGCCTGTACGACCTGGAGGCGGGGCGGATCCTGATCGACGGGCAGGACATCGCCACGGTCACCCAGACCAGCCTGCGCGGCCAGATCGGGGTGGTGACCCAGGACACCTCGCTGCTGCACCGCTCGATCCGGGACAACCTGCTTTATGGACGCCCGGATGCAACGCCGGAGCAGATCGGCCTCGTACTGGCACAGGCCCGGGCGCAAGGCTTTATCGAGACGTTGGTGGACAGCGAAGGACGCCGTGGTTTGGAGGCGCATGTGGGCGAGCGTGGGGTCAAGCTATCCGGGGGGCAGCGCCAGCGCATTGCCATCGCCCGGGTGCTGCTCAAGGACGCGCCTATTCTCCTTTTGGATGAGGCGACTTCGGCTTTAGATTCCGATGTGGAGGCCGCTATCCAGGAGAGCCTGGAGGCGCTCATGCAGGACAAGACCGTGGTGGCCATCGCGCACCGCCTGTCCACCATCGCGCGGATGGACCGGCTGGTGGTGATGGACCAGGGCAGGATCGTTGAAACCGGGACCCATGCCGAGCTGGTTGCGCGTAACGGACTTTACGCGAGGTTGTGGAAGCGCCAGAGCGGTGGCTTCGTTGCTGCAGGAGCGGATGCTTGAGCGAGGGCCGCAACCGGGGCGGGAGCCAACACCTTCACGGATTGCAGAAGGAAAGGTGTGGGAGAAGATGTCGTAACAGGGGAGGGCAGCGCAGGCTGCTGGTGAACGCGATGAACGTGGGGCGCCGATGCTGATCGAAGAGCATGAACTGCTGGTCGCCGACCTGCGCCCGGGCATGTATGTCTGCAAGCTCGACCGTGACTGGGTGGGTACGCCGTTCCTGCTGCAGGGCTTCCTGGTGGAGTCCCAGGCGGACATCGCCACCCTGGCCCAGTGGTGCACCACGGTCACGGTGGATATCGTCAAGAGCGACAGCTTCGCGCGGCGTGCCCTGCGCAAGCCCAAGCCCAAACGTGAAGCCTACGCGGTACCCACGTTGGCGGCGATCGCCGCAAATCCCAGGCCCGTGCTGTCCCATGTCGAGGAAGAACTCCCGAGGGCCAGCGAGGCGCTGAACAACGCCCACCGCGTCGCGCACGAGATCGTCAGCGCGCTGCGAGGCGGAGGCGGCCTGGACGAGGAAGCGGTGGCAGAAGCCATTACGCCAGTGGTGGACAGTATCGTGCGCAATCCCGATGCCTTTTTCTGGCTGGAGACCCTGCGCAATCACGACAGCTATACCTACAGCCATGCGGTGAACTGCTGTGGCTTCATGGCGACCTTTGGCCGCCATCTTGGCTTGCCCGACGAAGCCCTGCGCGACCTGGCGACCGCAGGCCTGCTGCTGGATATCGGCAAGACCGTCATCCCGGAAGATCTGCTCGAGAGCAACCGGAGCCTGGATCCGGCCGAGATGGCGCTGGTGCGTGAGCACCTGATGCATAGCGTGCGCTTCTACGACGAGTCCGGCGCAGACAATCCCCTGGTGCGGCAGATGATCGTGACCCACCACGAGCGCGAGGACGGCTCGGGCTACCCGAAGGGGCTGGTGGCGGACGAGATCCCGCTGTTCGGGCGCATCGCCGGCATCGTCGATTCCTACGATGCGATGACCAGCGCGCGCCCTTATCGCGAAGCGATATCGCGCTACGACGCGCTGCAGGTGCTGTATCGCCAGCGCGGTGCGCTGTATCAGGCGGATCTGGTCGAACAGTTCGTGCAGTGCCTGGGCGCCTATCCGACCGGCACGCTGGTCGAGCTGTCCACTGGCGAGGTGGCCATCGTGCTGGCGCAGAACCCGGTGCGGCGCCTGTTCCCGCGGGTGATGCTGTTGACCGACGCGGACAAGCAGTTGCGGCCCATGTTCGAGCCAATGGATCTGCGCGATACCTGGGGAGCCTACGACGATCGTCAGATCAGTATCCGCCGGGGCCTGCGTGCGGGCACCTACGGGCTGGACCCCAGGGAGCTCTATCTCTGAGTCGGCGGTCGTGTGCACGACCGGACGTCGAGGGGAGGACTGATCAACATGCTCAATCGCGTGCACCTCTTCCAGACCATTGAGCGCGTGGCCCTGCCCGGACAACCGGCGGGGGCGCTGCTGATGGTCCGCATGCAGCGCCTGCGCGAGTTCGAGGCGGTGTTCGGCTACGAGGCGGGCAAAGCGCTGGTCGACGCCTTCGAGGTGCGGCTGCGCGAATGCCTGCGCGCGGTGGATGAAGCGGTCCAGATTGGCGAGTGCGACTTCGCGGTGGTCCTGCCGGGACTACGCGACCTCAATCACGCCATGCTCGCCGCCTCCAAGGTCGCCCGC
This sequence comes from Pseudoxanthomonas sp. JBR18, assembly GCF_028198165.1. Classification (NCBI taxonomy): domain Bacteria; kingdom Pseudomonadati; phylum Pseudomonadota; class Gammaproteobacteria; order Lysobacterales; family Lysobacteraceae; genus Pseudoxanthomonas; species Pseudoxanthomonas sp. JBR18. The sequence continues at coordinate 235,116 of NZ_CP116339.1, read as the reverse complement.
GCGTTCATGCATCCGCTTGAGGCGCAAGGTCGTTCGGCGCGCGCCATCGTGTCGGTGGGGCTGTGCATGGCCAGCGCAGCGCAGTGCCCCGACCAGCTGTGTCGCCAGGCGGACGTGGCTTGCCAGGAGGCGGCGCGTCTGCCCGAGCGCGTGGCGGCCTATCGGGGTCAGGCCCAACCCCAGGTGGTCTACGGGGACCTGCACCAGGCCATCACCACCAATCGCTTGCAGGTCTACCTGCAGCCCATCTTCGGCATGGACAGTGGCACGTTGTGCGGCTACGAGTCGCTGGCCCGTTGGGAGGATCCGGTGCTGGGCTTCGTCAGCCCGGAACTGTTCATCGGCGCGGCGGAAAAGACCGGTCTGATCGAGCAGCTGACCCGCTGGAGCATCAATGCCACCCTGCGGCATTGCGCGGCGGCGTTCCGCGCCACCCCGACCCTGCAATGCGGCATCAATATCTCGCCCATCGCCCTGATGGCAGAAGGCTTCGTCGACCAGATGGCAGCGGCGCTACGAATCTGGAACGTGCGCCCCGAGCAGGTCGTCCTCGAGCTCACCGAGACCGTCTTCGTCGACAGTCCACAGCTGATCGGCAAGCGCCTGACCCAGTTGCGCGAAAGCGGCCTGCGCATCGCGGTGGACGACTTCGGCACCGGCTACTCGTCGCTGTCCTATTTCCGCCATTTTCATGTCGACGAACTGAAGCTGGATGTCAGCTTCGTGCGCGACATGGAGCACAACCCACGCACCTGCAGGCTGGTGGAGTCGATGATCCGCATGGCGCACAGCCTGGAGGCTGTGACGGTGGCCGAGGGCATCGAAAACACGGTCCTGTGGAATCGCCTGCGCGACATGGGGTGCGACCTGGGACAGGGCTACTACCCCGGCAAGCCAGCGCCCGCGGCACGGGCGCTCGCCGAGTTCGGCGCCGGCTGAGACCGACGCCGTGCCGGCTTACTCGATGGGCTGATCCAGCATCAACTCCCGCGCGAAGCGCACTGGCGGGGCGCCGTAGGACAGCAACTGGTCGTGGTAGGCCTTGAGGTCGAACTGTTTGCCCTGCTTGGCTTCCACCGCCTTGCGCGTGTCCAGCATCTCCTGCACGCCGACGAAATAGGTCGGCAGCTGCGCGCTGGACAGCTGCGCACGCACCCATTTGCCCTCGGCCTCGCTGGTCTGCTGGAACGCGTCATGGACCATCAGATGCATGGCCTGTTCCTTGCTCCAGCCATCCACGTGCACGCCCTGGTCCAGGATCGCGTTGGAAATGGTGCGTAGGTAGAACTTGAGCTGGGTGAGCTTGTACAGCGGGTCGTCAGCCTGGTAGCCCTGCTCGCTCATCATGTGCTCGGTGTAGACCGCCCAGCCCTCTGCAAACATGCCTGAGCGCAGTACTGCGCGCAGCGTGGAGGGGAACTTGGCAGAATGCCAGCCTTCCAGGTAATGGCCCGGCGTGCCCTCGTGAATGGAGAGCAGCTTGATCATGCGGTTGTTGTATTCGCGCAGGAATGAATCGACCTGGCTTGCGTTCCAGTCCTCCGGAATCGGCGATACGGCGTAGAAGGTGTCCAGGTCCTTGTCCAGCGGGCCGGGCGAATCGCAGTAGGCCACCGCCACGCCGCGCTGGAACTCGGGCATCAGAATGATCTTGACCGGTGCGTCGGGCGGGGTGACCAGATCCTTGGCCTTCACGAAGGCCGTCGATTCGGCCAGTGCGGCCTTGGCCGTGTCCACCACCGCATCTGGCGCCGGCTTGTCAGCGTAGGTCAGCTCCAGGGCGGCTTCGATGGCGGCCTGCTGCTGGTCGTCACTGGGCGCCTCGGGTAGGGCGGGTGCGCCGGCTTTGTCCTTCAGCACGGTGCGGGCGATGCCGTACATCTCGGCGCGCACGCGCTTGATCTCGCCCTCTGCACGTTGGCGGATGTCCTGGCGCGACAGCGAGGACACGAGGGCGAACTTGAGCTTCTGGTCGTACTTCTCCGCGCCGATGCGGAAGTCGCCTTGTGCATTGGGTACCAGGGTGCCGTCGATCCACGCCTGCTGGGCGTCGACGGCCTGATTGAGCGCGGCGGTGGCCTTGGCCAGGCGCGCCTGGTCGGCGTCTGAGAGCTCACCGGCGTGCGGGGTGATGAACTGGGCGACGATGCCCATCACGCCCTGGTTCTGCTTGGAGACGGTCTGGGCATGGAGCTTGGGCACGCGCGCCAGATCCAGGTTCTCGCGCTCCTGGGCGAACAGGGCCGGGAGTTGCTCCATGCGCGCGATGGCCGCTTGCAGCCGTTGCGGCAGTGGCGCGAAATCGCGCGCCATCAGGCCGTACAGGGCGCCTCCGGCCAGGCCGGTATAGACCTGCGGATCCCACGCCCAGGACTGCAGGGTCTGCGCATCCCAGATCTGGTACTGCAGCTGGTTGCGCAGGATGGCCGCATCGACTTGGTTCTCGCGCGACAGGCCGTGCACGTCGATACCGTCCAGCTCGGCCAACAGGTTCTGGTTGAACTGCAGGGCCTTCTGGCGACCTTGCGCGGACAGGTCGTCGAGCTGGTGATCGTAGCGATGGTCGCCCACCTGTGTGGCCGAGACCGGCGAAAGCTGCATCCAGCCATCGACCGCACGCTTGGACAGGTCGGCGAACTTCACGTCGGCCTTGGCGGTCCCGGTCATGGTCGGGGGATCGGTGTCGGCCTTGCTGCCATCGGTCGGTGCCTGCGCCGGTTGACAGGCGGCGAGCGAGGCAAGGACGGCGACGGCGAGCAGGCGGTGGCGCATGTTGGATATCCAAGTGGCAAGGCTATCCAGCATAGGGCATCGGATACGCCAGTCAGGGGTTTGGCCTATGCTCGCCCGGTCTACCCGCCAGGAGCCGTGCCATGGACCATGCTGCCAGCTGTCACTGCGGTGCCCTTGCCTTTACCTTCGAGGGCCAGATCGACCAGGCCATCGACTGCAACTGCTCGCTGTGCCGCCGTCGCGGTGCGCTGCTGTGGTTCGCGCCGCGTGCGGCGGTCGTGCTGCAGGTCGATCCGTCGGCCCTGCGCACCTATACGTTCAACACGCATCGGCTGCAGCACCACTTCTGCGGCGTGTGCGGCGTGGCGCCCTACAGCGAGGGCATCGGCCCGGATGGCGAGGCAATGATCGCGGTGAATCTGCGCTGCGTCCCAGCGCTCGATCTGGGTACCTTGAAGGTCGTCCCCTACGACGGTGCGGCTGTCTAGGGCACCTTGTCGGCACGCGGCGGTCGGGCGCGTTCACCGCTCAGGCGCGTGCGCCCCAGCAGCGCATCGGGAATCGCCGGCATCGGCGTGCGCTCGTCGCGGGCCTGGTCCTTGAGCCAGTCCAGGAACAACTGTCCCGCGGGTGAGAGCGTGCGGTGGGCGGCGTGCACGGCGTAGTAGGCATAGCGGGCGCGCAGGTCCGGGCCGGGCAGGCGTACCAGCTCGTAGCGCGCCAGGTAAGGCGCGGCGATGTGTTTGCGGGCCAGGGCCGCGCCCAGCCCGTAGACCGCCGCGCGCATGACGTCGGTGCTGTCGGTGAACACGTGCGGGGTGGGCAGCTGCGCGCCGTGCACGCCGGCTTCGCGGAACCATTCGCGCCAGCCCTGCGGTCCAAGGTCGGCGAGCATCGGCAGGGTGGTGATGCGCGAGGGCGTGTCGACGGCGTCCACGCCGGGCAGGGCGGGCGAGGCGACCGGGAACAGTGCGTCGTCCATCAGGTGATGCGCGGTCAGTCCCGGCCAGTGCCCGATGCCATAGCGGATGCCCAGATCGAACCCACCTTCGTCCAGCCGTGCCAGCGCGGGGCTGGAATCGAATTCCACGCGCACCTGAGGATGTGCGGCGCAAAAGCGCGGCAGGCGCGGGACCAGCCAGCTGTAGGCCAGCGAATGCAGCGTGGTCACGCGCAGTGGCACCACGTCGGTCTGCGGATGGAGCGCGCCGGCCACCGCGGCCACGTCGGCCAGCGCGGCGGTGGCGGCATCGGCCAGTTGGCGGCCTTCCGGGGTGAGGGTCACGCCGCGCGCATGGCGCTGGAACAGGCTGACTTCGAGCAGGCGCTCGAGCTTGCGGACGTGGTGGCTGACCGCGCTGGCGGTCAGGTGCAATTCCTCGGCCGCATGAGCCAGGTTCTGGTGGCGCGCGGCGGCGGCGAACACGCCGAGCGAAGGCAGCAGGGTCGGGCGCAGGTGCATGGCAAGACACAAACCAGATTTGTGGCAGGGCGCGATACTACGCGCTTGTGGGCGTTTCACGCCGGACCGAGGATAGCCATCGTTCTGTGATGTCCGGAAACGGCGAGCACGGCACGCTCGGTCCGCGCACGCTGTTGCCGGCCCTGGCGCGTCGCGGCCGTCCCGCCGCACTGCGCCTTTCCCCACTCCCGCCGATGCCACATGTCCACGCCCACGCCTGCCGCTCCCAGCCTGAGCCCGGTCGCGACCCGCGACTGGCGTACCCCCATCGACCTGACCGTGCTCGGTGCGATCTGGGGCTGCTCCTTTCTCTTCATGCGCATCGCCGCCAGCGAGTTCGGGGCTGCGGCACTGGTGGAAGTGCGCCTGGCGCTGGGCGCGCTGGTGCTGGCCCCGTTCCTGTGGAAGGCGCGCGCCCAGTTCCCGACCCGCCGCTGGCCGTTGCTGGCCCTGATCGGGCTGATCAACTCGGCGGTGCCGTTCCTGCTGTTCGCCTGGGCCGCACAGCGCTCGCCCGCGGCCATCGGCGCGATCTGCAACGCGATGACCGTGCTGTTCGCCGCGCTGGTCGGCTCCCTGTTCTTCGGGGAGAAGATCGGCACGCGACGCGCGCTGGCGTTACTGACCGGCTTCGTTGGCGTGGTGGTACTGGCGCTGGGCAAGGCCGATGGCGCGAGTGTCGGCGGCGCGGTGCTGGCCGGTGCCACGGCCGCGCTGCTGTACGGGGTGGGCGTGAACCTGGTGCGCCGGCACATGCAGGGCCTGCCGCCGGCGGCCTCGGCCGCCGCCACGCTGGGCAGCGCGGCCCTGCTGCTGGCGCCGTGGGCCGCGACGCACTGGCCCACGCATGCGGTGTCCGCCGGCGCATGGGCCAGCGTGACGGCGCTGGGCGTGGTCTGCACCGGCCTAGCCTTCCTGCTGTACTACCGGCTGATTCACCGTGTCGGCGCGGCCACCGCTTCGACGGTGACCTATCTGGTGCCGTTGTTCGGCGCGCTGTTCGCCTGGGCCCTGCTGGGCGAGGCGGTCACACTGCCGATGCTGGTGGCCGGCGCGCTGATCCTGGGCAGCGTGGCGGTCAGCCAGCGCGCCGCAAGGCGCTGATCAGTCTTTGGGCGTGCGCACCGGCAGCGGCACGTTGCACAGGTCGATGTGCCCGGCCGGGCGCTTGTAGAAATCGTCCACGCGGTTGCGCTTGGATTCGGCGACCTCGCGGAAGGTCTGGCTGTCGGTGCGCAGCAGTTCCAGCGGCGTGCGCTCGGCCACCGGCACGTCGCTGGCCAGGCGGATCGACTTGATCGGGGTGCGCTGCGCCGGGTCGGTGTAGAAGCCCATCGGCTCAGGGCCGCGTTTGATCGTGCTCAGCAGTTCCATGCCCTTCACCACGCGGCCGACCACGGTGATGTTGTCGTCCAACTGCCGAGGCGACTGGCCGATGGTCACGTACAACTCGGCGCCGATGCTGCTGTCGTCGGCGTTGTTGCGGCCCGCGCCCAGCGTGCCGTAGCAGTGCGCCAGCCACGCCGTGCCGTCCGGACTGGTGCGCCCGACCGGGAAGCCATCGACGAAGCCGACTTCCTTGGCCCAGCCGTCGCTGTCGGGCAGCTTCTGGAAATCCAGCCCCTTCGCGCTGCGATTGAACTCGGCCGGCAGATGGGTCTTGGCCGAGCCAAGCGACTTGGCCTTGGCCGGGTCCTCGCCATCGACGTCACCGAACTGCACCACGAAGTTGTCCTGCGCGCGGTAGATGCTGGTGCCGTCCCAGAAGTGCTCATGCGCCAGCGTGCGGATGTTGCCGACGTGCTCGGGCGCGAATTGCGGCGCCAGTTCGATCACCACCCGCCCGGTGTCCAGGTCCATGTACAGCGTGCGATCCGGATCCAGCTTGCGCCAGACACTGTCCGGCGAGGCATCCAGGATCTGCTGCGCGCTGCGGTAGGGCTTGCCGGCCGCGTCGGCCGCGGTCACGGCGAAGGCCGGCAGCAGGGCCAGCAGGAGGGCAGCGGTCAGGCGGGCGGGTGCAGGCATGGACGACTCGCGGTGATGAACGAAGATCGCCCGATTCTGACCGGGCGATCCACCGCGCGCCAGCCGGGCGCCTATTCGGCCTCGAAGCGGATCGCCTGTCCGCCGCCAGGGGCGAGCTTGAGCGTGAGGGTGTCGGCGCTGGTGACCTCGCGCTGCTCGATCACGATCGCCTCGGGGTTCTTCGCCCAGTCCGCATCCGGGCCGTCGCGGTAGATCTGCGCGGTGTAGCGCTTGCCCGGGGTCAGGAAGTCGAGCTTGGTTTGCAGCGTGCGCGGTTGCTCGTCGGTGATCGAACCCAGGAACCAGTCTTCGCCGCCGCGCTCCTTGCGCGCGATGGTGACGTAGTCGCCCACCTCGCCGTTGAGCACGCGGGTTTCATCCCAGTCCACGGCCACGTCTTCGATGAACTTGAAGGGCTTTGGATTGGCTTCGTAGTGGTCCAGCAGGTCGGCGGCCATCTGGATCGGACTGTAGATCGTCACGTACAGCGCCAACTGCTTGGCCAGCGTGGTGGACACTTGCGAACCGGGCCTGGTCTGCATCTTGAAGATGCCAGGCGTGAAGTCCATCGGCCCGGCCAGCAGGCGGGTGAAGACCAGGTTCTCCTCGTGCTCGGGCGGATTGCCGGGGTTGCCCCAGGCGTTGTATTCCATGCCGCGCGCGCCTTCACGGGCCACGAAGTTGGGATAGGTGCGGCGCAGGCCGGTGGCCTTGACCGGTTCGTGCGCATCCACCGCGATGTGGTGCTCGGCGGCCACATCGACCACATGCTGGTAGTGGCGGACCATGTCCTGGCCTTCGTGCCAGGCGTAGTGGCGCTTGCCGTCGCGGCCGATCACCTTGGCCTGGCCCGCATCGGCCACGTAACCGGTCTTGACTGCATCGATGCCCAGCGACTGGTATAGCGCGAAGGCGTCTTCGAGCTGCGTCTCGTAGTGGGCCGCGTTGCCCGAGGTCTCGTTGTGCGCAATCAGATGCACACCCTTGGACTTGGCATAAGCGGCCAGCTTGCGCAGGTCGTAGTCGGGGTAGGCTTTGAGGAAGTCGAAGTCCTCGCCGTTGCCGAACCAGTCGCCGTCCCAGCCCAGGTTCCAGCCTTCCACCAGCACCCCGCCAAGATGATGTTTGGCCGCGAAGTCGATATGGCGCATCACGTTGGCGGTGGTCGCCCCGTGCTTGGGCCCGGAGGCCCAGGTCTTCTTGTCCAGGTGCATCTCCCACCACACCCCGACGTATTTCATCGGCTTGAACCAGGACACGTCGCCGAGCGTGTTGGGCTCGTTGAGGTTGAGGATCAGGCTGGATTCGACCAGGTCGCCGGCGCGTTCGCCCACCTGCAGCGTGCGCCACGGGGTATGGAAGGGCGCGGTCCGCTCGACCGGCGCTTGGCCGCCACTGCCCGGCGTCAGCGCCGCGCGCAGGCGCCGCCCCTCCACCCGGGTGAGGTTCATGCCGGCGTAGTCGACCAGGGCGGCCTCGTGGATGGACAGGTGCAGGCCGTCGCTCGTGCGCAGCGTGAGCGGGGTCTGCGCATCGCCGATCTCCTCGACCGGCGTGCGGTGGTAGAGGTACTCGGCGCGATTCCATTCGAAGGCCGGGATCCACCACGCGGTGGCCTCGTCGGCGATGTTGAACTCGGTCAGCTCCTGACCGATGCGCACGTCCTTGAGGTTCGGCTGATCGGGGACGTCGTAGCGCAAGCCCACGCCATCGTCGTAGACGCGGAACACCACGTCGAAATGACGCCCGGGCGCGACTTTTTCGGTCAGGGTGACGCGCAGCTCGTTGTAGTGGTTGCGGATGACGCGGCGCTCGCCCCAGGGCTGCTCCCAGGTCTGATCGAACGTGCGCGTGACCGGCGTGCCCAGCACCAGGTTGCGGTCCAGCTTGGGCGCGTCGACCAGGAGGAAGCCCAGCCGCGAGGGCGCAATGAGGGGCTTGCCGTGGCGCAGCACCATGTAGCTGGGCCGGCCGTCAGGATCAGTGTCGACTTGGACTGAAAGTACCTTGCCAGGCGAGTCGACGTGCACGACCGCCCAGGCGGCCAGCGGCGAACAGAACAGCAACAGGGCGGTCAACAGACGCAGCATGACGGGTGGTCCGGCTGGAGTGGACCGGCATGCTCGCCCGCGTGGATCAGCGCGACAAGCCGCGTTGCCCAGTGAATACGTATGCAATCGCCAGATGGATCGGCAGCATCAGCACGACCCAGGCCACGTTGTTCTGCTGGCCAAACGGAAACCAGTGCAGCATCCACGCCAGCACCGCGATCACCGCCACCGCCCGCAACAGCCAGCCCTGCCAGCGCCGCAGCGGGCGCCCACGCAGCAGCTGCACCGACGGCCACAGCAGCAGCACGCACAGCGGATTGAACAGCAGCAGGTTGCGGTTGGCCCAGCCGGCCACGTGGCCCGAGCCGAACCAGATGAACAGCATCAACGCGCCGGCCAGTGTGCACAGCAGCCAGAACGGCAGGGCGAAGGCCGCCACCGCGCGCCGGTGGCGGCGCCCCAGGGCGACCAGTGCGATGGTGATTGCCACCCCGATGCACAGCCACGGCCACCAGCGTCGCGCGGTTTCCGGCGGCTCGGGGGCGATGCGGTGCGGCAGCAGCTGCTGGGTCTGTTGGACCAGCGGCCGGCCTTCGGTGTTCTTTACCTGGGCCAGGGCCTGGGCCAGGCGCATGGGCACGAACGACTCGGTCCAGCGCGAGAGCTGCTGGTCGGCGTACGGGCCGAAGCCCAGGTCGAAGCCAATCCACATCCACCACGCCGGCGAGGCCAGACGCACGGCTTCGCTGCGGTAGGTATTGCCGCGCGAGCGCCCGGCCAGTTGTTTCTTCAACGCGCCGCGCATCACCGCGTCGATCGCATCGCGGACCTGGGTAGCGCAATTGCTGGTGAAGTAGTCGTAGGGATAACGCGCGTTCTGCGGCTGCGCGCGCCAGGCTAGCGAATAGGCCAGTGCATCGGCCTGCTCGGGCGTCAGGTCCAGCCACTGGATCGAGACCCCGCGGCCCTCCTCGCGATAGGTCTGCAGGTCCTGCTGCAGCGGCAGCGCGACCAGGTAGTACATCATCTTGCCGTCAATGAAGCGGCCCAGGAAACCGGGCTCGTCCGGGTCGAAGAAGCCGAAGTTGTACGAGGTCGCCTGACCGGTCTGCGGATCGGCCACCACCAACGCGTCGTGCCCGAAGCGCTCGAAGAACACCTCGCCCGGCTGCATCGTCATCACCCCGATGCGCGGCGCGGCCACCGCCGTGCCGGCCAGCAGCGCCAGCAGCAGCGCGCACGCGATGCGTGCCAGCAGGGCATGCAGTCGCCGCATCAGGTGTCTGACAAGATGCCGACGTGGAAGGCGTGCACGCGACGCCCGTCCGCGCGGGCCACGCGGAACTCGAAACGTCCCAGCGTCAGTTCCTCGCCCGTTTCGGGCAGGTGGCCGATCGCGTCGGTGACCAGGCCGCCGACCGTGTCATATTCGTCATCGGGGAAGTCGGCGCCGAAGCGCTCGTTGAAGTCCTCGATGGGGGTCAGCGCATCGACCACGTATTGGCCATCGGCCTGCGCGGCGATCAGCGAGGCTTCGTCCTCGGCCTCGTCGTGCTCGTCGTCGATCTCGCCGACGATCTGTTCCAGCACGTCCTCGATGGTGACCAGGCCGGCCACGCCGCCGTACTCGTCCACCACGATGGCCATGTGGTTGCGCGAGAGCCGGAATTCCTTGAGCAGGACGTTGAGCTTCTTCGACTCGGGGATCAGCACCGCCGGGCGCAGCAGTTCGCGCACGCTCTGCGGTCCCTTGTCGACCACCCCGCGCAGCAGATCCTTGGCCAGCAGGATGCCCAGGATCTCGTCCTTGTTGTCCCCATGCACCGGGAAGCGCGAGTGGCCGGATTCGACCACCTGGTGCATGAGTTCCACGAAGGGGGTGTCCTGCGCCAGCGATACCATCTGCGAGCGGGAGACCATCACATCGCCCACGGTGAGTTCGGCGACCGACATGGCGCCTTCCATCATCGTGAAGGTATCGGCCTCCAGCAGGCCGTTGTGCTGGGCATCGCGCAGCAGCGCGAGCAGGTCCTCGCGGGATTCAGGCTCGCCTGAGAACGCATGGCTCAAACGGTCGAGCCAGCTGCGCCGTTTTTCGGGAAGTTCCGACGCGGTTGTACTGTCGTCTTCTGACATTGGTGGGGTGAAGGCACCCGTCAAACAGCGGGCGTGGCCGGCAGTCTAGCAGAACGGTTTTGACGTCCGGTCGAGGGTCTCAGTCGGCGTTTGGCACGGCGTTGGCCGCTGCCGGAGGCGGGCTGGCGGGCTCCGGTTCCGGACCTTCGGTGTCCAGGTTGTAGCTGCAGCCGACCAGGGTCTTGCCCGGGTGGGTGGCCACGTTGGAGACGTTGAGGATGATCGCCTGGATGAGGGTCTGGCCGCTGTCCGGATCGAACCGCTCGGTCGCGCGCAGCTGCTTGCCGAAGATCGCCTTGGCGGGCGTGTCGATCCCGGTCTCCAACTGGAGTTGATGGGCCAGCGGGCGCGGGTCGGGCAGGTCCAGGATCGCCATGACGCTGTCGCCGGAAAAGGCGATGTGGCGGGTCGGGTGGCCGAACACCGTGATCGGCGCGGTCAGCTCGAATTCGGTCATGAACGGGTTGACCTGCGGCAGCGGCTTCCAGCCCAGGGCCACGGCCTTGAGTGGATCGTGCACGGCCGGGTCGAGCTTGAGGAAATCGGCGATCTCCCGGCGGCACTCGATCAGGGCCGGCAGGTCGGGCGCGGCAGGCGCTGCCGTCTTGTCAGCGGTGTCCGCGGGGGTGGGTGCGGGTGCGCTGGCCGACGCCAGGCCGGAGCACAGGATCAGAGCGGCCGCCACGCAGGCGGCATTGACCCGCACGGTCATGCCCCGTGCTCGGACGCGTAGGGGTCGTCGATGCCCAACTCGGCCAGGATCTCGCGTTCCAGCTGTTCCATGGCCTCGGCTTCCTTGTCGTCCTCGTGATCCCAGCCCAGCAGGTGCAGGGTGCCGTGCACGGTCAGGTGGGCGTAGTGCGCGGCCAGTGCTTTGTCCTGGTCGCGGGCCTCGCGCGCCACCACCGGCGCGCAGATCACCAGGTCGCCCAACAAGGGCAGGGTCACCCCCTTGGGCAGCTTGATTTCCGGGTCCATCTCGCCGGGGAAGGACAGCACGTTGGTCGCGTAGTCCTTGCCGCGGTAGTGGCGATTGAGCGAACGCCCTTCCTTGGCATCCACGATGCGGATGGCCAGGTCGGCCTCACGGATGCGGCCCTTGAGCGCGGCGGCGACCCATTTGCGGAAAGACACGGCGGCGGGCAGGCCGGCGCGCGGCAGCGCGTAGCTGACCGCGACCTGCAGATGGATGGGACCTTGGGTCATGTCGAACTCAACTCACGCCGGATCGGCATCGCCGGACTTGTCATCGCGCGCATCGTAAGCCCGCACGATGCGCGCCACCAGCGGATGGCGCACCACGTCGCGCGCGCCGAAGAAGCTGAAGGACACGCCCTCCACGCCGCGCAATACCTCGGTGGCGTCCTTGAGGCCGGAGCGGATGTGCTTGGGCAGGTCGGTCTGGCTCATGTCGCCGGTGACCACCGCGGTACTGCCGAAGCCGATGCGGGTCAGGAACATTTTCATCTGCTCGATGGTGGTGTTCTGCGCCTCGTCCAGGATCACGAACGCATCGTTGAGCGTGCGCCCGCGCATGTAGGCCAGTGGCGCGATCTCGATGACGTTCTTCTCCAGCAGCTTGGCGACCTTTTCCACGCCCAGCATCTCGTACAGCGCGTCGTAGAGCGGGCGCAGGTAGGGATCGACCTTCTGGCTCAGGTCGCCGGGCAGGAAGCCCAGTTTCTCGCCGGCCTCCACCGCCGGGCGCACCAGGATCAGGCGTTGCACGCGGGCCTCGTTCAGCGCCTCCACGGCCATGGCCACGGCCAGGAAGGTCTTGCCGGTGCCGGCCGGGCCGATGCCGAAATTGATGTCGTGGGTGGCGATGGCGTGCAAGTAGGCGGCCTGGTTGGGGCCGCGCCCGCGCACGGTGCCGCGCTTGACCTTGATCGCCACTTCTTGCGGCGCGTAGCCATCGCTGGCCAGGTGCTCCAGGTTGGCCTCGTTCATGCGCAAATGAATGGCATCGGCGTCGAAGACCTCGGTGGCCGCCTCGGCATAGAGCGCGCGCAGCAACTGCTCGGTGGCGCGCGCGGCCTTTTCCGGGCCTTCCACGCGAAACACGTTGCCGCGGTTGGAGATTTCCACGCCCAGCTTCAATTCGATCTGGCGCAGGTGCGCGTCGAATGGCCCGGCCAGGTTGGCCAGTTGCTCGGTGTCGTAGGGGTCGAGGGTGAAATCGTGATGGTGCTTGGTCATAGACCGTCTAGGGTAGCGCGGGCGCCCTGAGTCGGGCGTGTGCGGGGGCGGCCGGAACGCTGTGGTGCGGATGCGTCAGGTCTCCGCGGAACACCCATTCACCCGGTGCGGGGTCGGGATCGTCTGGGTCACCGGGCTCGGCGATCGCGGCCAGGCGCACGCCACCGTGGCCCAGCAGGCCGGGCAAGGCCTGGCGCGGCGCGCCCCAGCGGAAGGGCTCGCCGCGCCGCCCCAGCCAGGTGCGCACCCAGGGCCGCTGGCGGGCGAAACCGGGCGCGCCATCGGGTCGCAGATCCATGGCGGTGGCGATCAGGCGCGCATCGGGCAGGGCCCGGGCGAGCTGGCGCAGCAGCGTCTGCGCCGCCTCCAGCGGCAGGTACATCAGCACGCCCTCGGCGATCACCAGCGTGGGCTGTTCAGGCACGAAGCCAGGCAGGTCGCGTTGCCAGCGCGCCAACGGCACCGCGCCCAGTTCGCCCGGGCACAGGTGCAGGCATGGATCGTCCAGGCCCAACGTCCGCAGGGCGTCGCGCTTGAGCGCCAGCGTGTCGGCGCGGTCGAACTCAAACACGCGCAATGCGGGCGTCTGAGCCAGCAGCCGTTGCGACAGCCCGTCCAGGCCCGCGGCCAGGATCAACACCTGGCGCACGCCGTCGGCGCAGGCCTGCGCGGCCCACTGGCCGATCCGGCGCTTGCGCCAGGCGTAGTGCGCGCAGATGCCGGGCAGGCAGCCGGCTTCGACCAGGCGCAGCAGACCGCGCCCCGGGGCGGTGTCGACCGCATGCAGCAGGTGCCGCCCGGTCTTGCCTGCACGTTCCAGGCAGGCGCGGGCCAGGGCGGCGTTGTGTTGGGCGCCCGGCGTGGGGTCCGTGCGGGCCTGACGCACGGCGGCGGCGGCCAGCAGCAGCGAGGTCGACATGCGCACCTCAGCGCCCCACCAGGGCCAGGTGATGGCGATACCAGTCGCTTTGCCAGCGTTCCTGCGGGTCGAGCGCACGCTTGGCGCGCAGGAATTCCGCGAAGCGCGGATGCGCGGCCTGCACCTGTTCGCGGGTGGCCCAGCGGTGATAGGTCAGGTAATAGCTGCCACCAAACCACAAGGCGTCGTCGATCAAGGCGCGGAACGCGACCGCGGCGGTCTGCACGCCGGCCGGGCCGTGCTGCACGTGCAGGTTGAACACCACGCAGGCCCAGTCCTGTCGCGCCCAGGCCAGCACGCTGGTCGGGTCGCGCTCGATCAGGCGCACGGTGCCGTAGATCGGCTGCGCTTGGTGGCGGCGCAGGCTGTCGGCGGCGCGTCCCATGAAGCCGGCCAGCGCGCCGCGCGGCACGTACAGCTCGGTGATCATTTCCGATCCGCAGTGGCCCAGGCTGCGATCGACCGCTGCGTGATAGCCATCCAGGTACACGCCGCTCTGCTGGGCATCGCTGGCGTAGTGCTGGCCGTCGGTGGCCAGGTAGAAATCGGCGTATTCGTCGAAGGCCCGGGAGGGGGCGTGATGCGCCAGCAACAGCAGTCGCGCGAAGTCCTCGGCCTGCAGGTGGCGCGGTGCGCCGGGCTCGACACCCTCGACCGGGCGGTAGCAGGACAGCAAGCCCAGGTCGAGGAAATCCTCGCTGCGCGGATCGATCGCGAACTGGAAATCGCCAAATGTGCAGCCCTGGGCGATCGCGTCCTCGAACGCGCGCTGCAGTCCACCCACGCGCGCCAGCGAGACCTGGCGGCGCAGGGTCCGTCTTGGGGTCAGGCGCAGGGTCAGCTGCACCACCAGGCCGAACAGCCCGTAGCCGCCTGCGACCAGGGCGAACAGGTCCGGGCGCTGGCTGCGACTGCTCTGCACGCAGTGGCCGTCGGTGTCGAGCAGCACCAGGTCTTCCACGTCTTCCACGAACGGGGCCAGGCACAGGCCGCGCCCGTGCACGTTGGCCGCCAGCGCACCGCCCAGGCTGAAGTCGTCCGCGCCGGTCTGTTTCTGGCGGATCGTCCAGCCCGCCGTATTGTCTGGACACGATGCCAGCCAGGCCAGCAGGGCCGGCCAGCGGATGCCGGCTTCGACCGTGACCAGGCCGCGGGCGTTGTCGAAGGCGATCACCCGATCCAGCGCCGAGGTGTCCAGCACCTGCCCGTCGCTGAGGAACTGTTGTCCCCCCATGGCGTGGCGGGCACCGGCGGCGATCAGCGGCAGACCGGCCCGCGCGCTGGCGCGGACGGTCTCGCAGGCCTCGGCCGCATTGCCAGGCCGCAGCACGCGTGCGCGGGTGGGGTTGAGGCGGGCGTGGACATCGTTGAGCAACTGGGCCGGTGGCGGCACGGAGGCGGGCAGGGCGGACATGGGCGCGGACTTGGTCGCGAGAGGAGCGTCCACCGTCACGCTCGGGCATCGCCATGCGCAATCACGGCCCATCAAGTATCGGAATATGATCCCTAGCGTCTTCCTGCATCGAGCCTCCACCGCCATGGCCGACCGCGAACGCCTGCTGATTGCGCTCAAGCGCCTGCTCAAGGAGCGGGGCTGGCGCTACGCCGACCTGGCCGCTGCTCTGGGCGTGTCCGAGCCGACGATCAAGCGCGTGCTGTCCAGCGGACGCATGGACCTGACCCGCCTGGAGCAGATCTGCGAGGTGCTGGACATCGATTTCTTCGACCTGGCGCGCAGTGCCCGGGGCACGCGGGAATCGCGCCGCCACCTCACCTTGCACCAGGAGCACTCGCTGGCCGCCGAGCCGCGGTTGATGACGGTGTTCCACCTGCTGTGCCAGGGCTGGCGCACCGCGGCCATCGGCGAAGGCTACGGGCTCAAGCCGACCGAACTGGTGCGGCTGCTCGCGCAGTTGGACCGGTTGCGACTGCTGGAGCTGCTGCCCGGTGACCACGTGCGCCTGCGGGTGCCGCGCGATTTCTCCTGGCGCGACGACGGCCCGGTGCGCGCGCGCTACCTGCAGATGGCCAGCCATGAATTCCTGAAGGACGATTTCGCCGCGGCGCAGGCGCATTTCGCGCTGGAGATCCGCGAGCTGGGCGAGGCCTCAGCCGCCACGCTGCGGCGCAAGCTGGACAAGCTGGTGGCCGATTTCAAGGAAGCCGCCGAACTGGATGTCAGCCTGCCGCCGGAGCGTCGGCGCAGCGTCGGCATGCTGGTGGCGTTGCGGCCCTGGGTCTTCTCGCTAGTGGACAGCCTGCGCGCGGAGGGCGTGTCGCCCGCACCCGCGCCGCGGATGCGCGCCAGGCGCTGATCCGTCCGCGTGCGCGGCGGCCCAGGCGATCAGCGCGCAGACCTGCCTTGGAGCTCGGGTGTGCGGTTGGCACGGATCCTTGCAAGCAGTGCGGCCACGATGACCCAGGCGGCCAGTGCAGTGCCGGCGCCGAATTCAGTGGTGACATAGGCGGCAGTTCCGTGCTCGGCGGTTATGCTGTCCAATACCGCTTGGATCAGCGTGTTATGCGCTGCGTGCAGCATGACGCAAGGCCATATGCTGCCGGACGCCATGCGTAGCCAGGTCATCATGAAAGACAGTGCCACCACCAGCGCCGTGAAGCATCCCACGGCATAGACTGGGGGCGTGCCGGCGTTGTAGTCGGCGCCCAGCAGGCTGGGGTAATGCCAGACGGCCCAGAGCAGCCCGCTGGCCACGCTGGTGCCGGCCAGCCCCAATCGTGGGTAGAGCCGTGGCACCAGGAAGCCGCGCCAGCCAATCTCCTCGCCCAGCGCCCAGGCGAATGTGCTGATCACGAGCAAGGTCATCGTGGTCGGGATGCCAAACAGCGCTGCAAAGGCATCCGGATGTGAGGCAACGTGGTACTGCTCGGCCAGTGGCGAGGCATAGAGCTGCCAATCAAAGGCGCCCGGGAGCATCCACCACGTGAGCACGTAGACCGGGATCGCATACAGCCACGGCAGGAAGTAGGCCAGGGCCATGAAGCGGCCAGCAGGCCAGTGCCAGCCAAGCGTGCGTGGATCACGCCGGCAGATCAGGCAGGCGAGCAATGCCGCGGTGCCCGGGCACCACATGAGCATTCGCGACATCATCGGCGGCTGGCTGCCCAGGTGGACGATGAAAGCGCATGTCGGGGCGCTCAGTGCAGCCAGCCAGACGAGGAACCAACCCACCTCGCGGAACGGGGAATGCGGTTTCATGGATCAGGCAACACCAGGGGGGAAGTTCGCTTTTGATGCCATCAGGGGCGTCAGGGCAAATGGCCGCCTGCGTGAGCATGGCGGCGTGGCAGCTGGCCGAGAGGCGTTGTCGCCGAGTCTGTGCGGTCGCGGTGCCGCAGGCATGTGCTGATCGGCACGGGAACCTTCGTCAGCATCGGGCGACCGATGCCTGCACGCGCAGGCCCGGCGTGCAACGCTGGATGAGGGTTTGATCGAGTGCGTCGAGTCTCAGGCCAGCGCGTGCGCGGCGGCCTTGGCGATCAGGGCCTGGTCCGGGCGTACGCCGGTGTACAGCACGAACTGCTCCACCGCCTGCAGCACGATCACCTGGCCGCCGGTGATCACCGGCTTGCCCAGCGCACGTGCCAGACGGATCAGCGGGGTTTCCACCGGGATGGCGACCACGTCGAAGATCAGGTCGGCGGCGGCCACCTCGGCCTCGGTGAAGGCCAACTGGCCCGCTTCCGGACCTCCGTCCATGCCGACCGGAGTGACGTTGACCAGCAGGCTGGCTGACACGCCGCCCATGTCGGCTGCCCACGCCCAGCCGGCCTGGCGCGCCAGGCGCTGCCCGGCCACGGCGTTGCGGGCCACGATGGTGCCGTCGGCAAAGCCGGCATCGCGCAGGGCGCAGGCCACGGCCTTGCCCATGCCGCCGCTGCCGCGCAGGGCGACGCATGTGCGGGTGGACAGTCCGCTGTCGGCGATCAGCGAGGCTACGGCGGCGTAATCGGTGTTGTGCCCACGCAGCACGCCGCCGGTATTGACGATGGTGTTGACCGAGTCGATCGCCGCCGCGGACGGCTCCAGGCCGTCGATCAGCGCAATGCAGGCCTCCTTGAACGGCATGGACACCGCGCAGCCGCGGATGTCCAGGGCGCGGATGCCGGTGATCGCGCCGGCCAGGTCGGTGGTGGAAAACGCCTTGTAGACGTAGTCCAGGCCCAGCGCCTCGTAGAGATAGTTCTGGAAGCGGGTGCCGAAGTTGCCCGGCCGTGCCGACAGGGACATGCACAACCGGGTGTCGCGATTGATGCGCGCGGTCACGCGGCGTCGTCCAGCGGCGTGACCACGCGACCCCGCAGCGAGTTGCTCAGCGCCTCGGTGATCACCACATCGACGAACTGGCCGATCAGTCGCGCCGGCGCCGGGAAGTTCACCGAGCGCATGTTCTCGGTCTTGCCGGTCAGCTCGTTGGGATTCTTGCGCGACGGCCCTTCGACCAGCACGGTCTGCACGCTGCCAACCATCTTCTGCGAGATGTTCGCGGCAAACGCATTGATGCGGGCCTGCAGGCGCGACAGGCGGGCGTGCTTGTCCGCGTCGCTGGTAGTGTCCTCCAGGTCGGCGGCCGGCGTGCCGGGGCGGCGCGAGTAGATGAAGGAAAAACTCTGGTCGAAGCCCACGTCCTCGATCAGCTTCATGGTCTTCTCGAAATCCGCATCGGTCTCACCGGGGAAACCGACGATGAAGTCCGAGCTGATCGAGATGTCCGGGCGCACCGCGCGCAGCTTGCGGATCTTGGACTTGAACTCCAGTGCGGTGTAGCCACGCTTCATCGCGCTGAGGATGCGGTCGCTGCCGGCCTGCACCGGCAGGTGCAGGTAGTTGGCCAGCTGCGGCACATCGCGGTACGCATCGACCAGCGAGTCGGAAAATTCCAGCGGATGCGAGGTGGTGAAGCGGATGCGGCCCACGCCGTCGATTTCGGCGATCGTGCGGATCAGCATGCCCAGATCGGCCACTTCGCCGTCCTCGCCATACGGACCGCGATAGGCATTGACGTTCTGGCCGAGCAGGTTGATCTCGCGCACGCCCTGGGCGGCCAACTGCGCCACTTCCACCAGCACGTCCTCGAAGGGACGACTGACTTCGGTGCCGCGGGTGTAGGGCACCACGCAGAAGCTGCAGTACTTGCTGCAGCCTTCCATGATCGAGACGAACGCCGAGGGCCCCTCGGCACGCGGCTGCGGCAGGGCGTCGAACTTCTCGATCTCCGGGAAGCTGATGTCCACCTGCGGCTTGTTCTGCTCGCGGCGCGCGCGGATCAGCTCGGGCAGGCGGTGCAGGGTCTGCGGGCCGAACACCAGGTCCACGTAAGGCGCGCGCTTGACGATGGCTTCGCCCTCCTGCGAGGCCACGCAGCCACCGACGCCGATGATGACCTCACGCCCGCCGGTCTTGAATTCCTTCCAGCGGCCGAGCTGGCTGAAGACCTTTTCCTGCGCCTTCTCGCGGATCGAGCAGGTATTGACCAGGATGACGTCGGCCTCTTCGGGCCTGTCGGTCAACTCCAGGCCCTCGGCGTCGGCCAGCACGTCGGCCATCTTGGCCGAGTCGTACTCGTTCATCTGGCAACCGTGGGTCTTGATGTACAGCTTGCCGCGCACGTTAGCCGGCGCTTTGCGCTGGCCGGGAAGGGGCACGAGGGGGGTGTCGCCCGCGAGGGGCGTGGTGACGTCTGGCGTCCCGGTCATGGCGCTTAATCCAGTCGGGTGGGCGGGAAAGCCGCCTAGTTTATCGGGTTGCGGGCGGTCCGGCGCGGTCTTCGCGCCGGGTGGACGGCGTGGAAGCGAGCTTGGCCAACAGGGCTCCCGCGCTTCCGGGCGCGGAACTTCCGGCTGGTCCGGTTGCGGGATGCGCTTCCCGAAAGTCAGCGCGGAATTCCAGATGAATCGCTTGTTAAGTCCTTGATAAGCTGGGACACTTCGCGCCATGAGGGGATGGCTGCGACTGGGGATGATCGCTGCATCGCTGGTCGCGCTGCCGGCCAGCGCCGGCACCCTGTACAAGTGCGTCGGCGCAGATGGCGTGCCGGCCTACGTCAGCAAGCGCATCGCCGGGACCAGCTGCACGGTCGTCAGCCAGTATCGCCCCGCGCCGAACCGCAAGGCGGCGCGCGTCTCCGCATCGCCACCGGCGCCATCACCCAAGGCCGCGCCCAAGGCGGAGTCGGCTCCCACGAGCACGATTGCACCGGCAGCCGTGGCCGTGGCGCCCAAGCCCGCCGCCGCGCATCCGCAGCGGGTGGTCAGCGGGCAGGTCTACTCGTTCATCAAGGACGGCGTACGCAACTACACCAGCGCCAGGCCGCGCGGCGTGGCGGTCAGCAACCTGCGCACGATCCATTACAGCTATATCGAGACCTGCTACGCCTGCGGCAACCCGGGCGTGGATTTCGGCGCGGTACGGCTCAACACCGTGGCCTATGAGAGCGAGATCGCCTCGGCGGCCCGCGAATACGGCGTGGAAGAGGCCATCGTGCGGGCCATCATCCATGCCGAGTCCTCGTTCAACCCCCTGGCGCTCTCGCATGCCGGGGCGATGGGCCTGATGCAGCTCATGCCCGCGACGGCGGCCCGCTTCGGGGTCGCCGATGCCTACGACGCGGCCCAGAACATCCGCGGCGGCGTGAAGTACCTGGCCTTCCTGCTCAAGCGTTACAACGGCGACCTGACCCTGGCCGCAGCGGGTTACAACGCTGGCGAAGGGGCGGTCGACCGCAACGGCGGGGTGCCACCGTATGCCGAGACCCAGCGTTACGTGCAGCGCGTTGGTGTCCTGGCCACGCGCTACCGATCCAACCTGGGAACGGTGGGCGCTCGCTGAACGGCTGCTGCACTGCAATACACTTCGAGTCGACGATTGAAGTTGCAAGTCATTGATGGAAAAGGGTTTGTTGTGACGCAATTTTTTATTCAGTTAGACTCGGCCGCGCTCTTGCGATGACGGTCTTTCACAGGCCCCATCCAGGCAGCCAGACAGCTACCTCAAGACGCTTCGCGGAGTAACGGATGGCCAATGACGAGGTCTCAATGCCCGTGGATGCGGGGCGCCGCCGGTTCCTGACGGCCACCACCGCAGTCGTCGGTGCCGTGGGTGCAGGATTCCTCGCCGTCCCGTTCATCAAATCGTGGAACCCCAGTGCCCGGGCCAAGCTGGCCGGTGCGCCAGTGACCGCCGACATCACCGGACTGCAGGAGGGCCAGCGCATGGTCCTGGAATGGCGCGGCCAGCCCATCTGGGTGGTCAAGCGGTCCAAGGCGATCCTGGATGCGCTGCCGACGCTGGATCCGCGTCTGCGCGACCCGGAGTCGGAGAACAAGGACCAGCAGCCGGCCTACGTGCTCAAGGGCAATCCCGAGCTGCGCTCGATCAAGCCGGAGATCTCGGTCCTGGTGGGCCTGTGTACCCACCTGGGCTGCTCGCCGGAGATCATCGCCGAGATCCGGCCCGAGCCGTTCGACCCGGAATGGAAGGGCGGCTACTTCTGCCCCTGCCACAAATCGCGCTTCGACATGTCCGGGCGGGTGTTCCAGGGCGTGCCGGCGCCGATCAACCTGCTGGTGCCACCGCACCACTATCAGGACGACAACACCATCATCATTGGCGTCGATCCGGAAGGAGCTGCCTGATGTCCAACGTGATCTCGCGGGCGGCCACCGGCGCCTTCGACTGGCTCAACGCGCGTGCGCCGGGGCTGATGCCCATGTATCGCAAGCACATGAGCGAGTACTACGCGCCGAAGAACTTCAACTTCTGGTACTACATGGGCTCGCTGGCCCTGTTGATCCTGGTCAACCAGATCGTCACCGGCATCTTCCTGACGATGAACTACAAGACCAGCGCGGCCGAGGCCTTCGCCTCGGTCGAGTACATCATGCGCGATGTCGAGTGGGGCTGGCTGATCCGGTACATGCACAGCACCGGCGCCTCGCTGTTCTTCATCGTGGTCTACCTGCACATGTTCCGCGGGCTGATGTACGGCAGCTACCAGAAGCCGCGCGAACTGGTGTGGATCCTGGGCATGCTGATCTATCTGGTGCTGATGGCCGAGGCTTTCATGGGCTACGTGCTGCCCTGGGGCCAGATGTCCTTCTGGGGCGCCAAGGTGATCATCTCGCTGTTTGGCGCCATCCCGGTGATCGGGCAGGGGCTGACCGAATGGATCATGGGCGACTACCTGCCCAGTGACGCCACGCTCAATCGCTTCTTCGCCCTGCACGTGATCGCGCTGCCGCTGGTCCTGTTGCTGCTGGTGGTGCTGCACCTGGGTGCGCTGCACGAGGTGGGCTCCAACAATCCGCAGGGCGTGGACACCAAGCACGGGCCCAAAGGCAACCGCTGGAGCAAGCTGGCGCCGATCGACACCATCCCCTTCCACCCGTATTACACGGTCAAGGATCTGGTGGGCGTGGGCTTCCTGCTGGTGATCGGGGCGTTCATCATCTTTTTCGCGCCGGCCTTCGGCGGCTTGTTCCTGGAGCACGACAACTTCACCGAGGCCAACCGCCTGGTGACGCCCGAGCACATCAAGCCGGTCTGGTACTACACGCCTTACTACGCAATGTTGCGGGTGGTGCCCAACAAGCTGGGCGGCGTACTGGTCATGTTCTCGGCCATCGCCATCCTGTTCACCGTGCCCTGGCTGGATCGCGGCAAGGTCCGCTCCATCCGCTACCGCGGGCTGGCCTACAAGATCGCGCTGGGCGTGTTCGCGTTCAGCTTCATCTACCTGGGCAAGATTGGCTCGGGTCCCGGCACGGACATCATGGAGACCTACATCGGGCGCGTGCTGACCTGCTGCTACTTCGGGTTCTTCATTTTCCTGTGGGTCTATACGTTCTTTGGACTGGAACGCACCAAGCCGGTGCCCGAGCGGGTGAGTACGCATGACTAAGCGCTTCTTCCCGCAGCTGGCCGCACTGGTCGCCGGCCTGCTCATGAGTGCATCGCTGCTGGCGGCCGAGGGTGGAGCCACCCAGCAGGCGGGCAACGACCTGGGCGATACGGCTTCGCTGCAACGTGGCGCCAAGCTGTTCATGGGGTACTGCTCGGGCTGTCACTCGCTCAAGTACCTGCGCTACTCGCGCATGGCCTCGGACCTGGGCCTGACCGAGGACCAGGTGATGGACAACCTCAACTTCACCGGCGCGCCCGTGGGCCAGCAGGTGCAGGTGGCGATGCCGCATGACGGGGCGGCCAAGTGGTTCGGCAAGATGCCGCCGGACCTGAGCCTGATCGCACGCGTGCGCGGGCCCGACTGGATCTACACCTACCTCAAGTCCTTCTACCTGGACGAGTCGCGCCCGCTGGGGTGGAACAACAAGCTGTTCCCCAACGCCTCCATGCCCAACCCGCTGTGGGAGCTGCAGGGCCTGCAGCATGCCGAGTACGGGCCGGAGGATCCGCAGACCAAGGAAAAGCCGGTCGAGACCTTGAAGCTGGTGTCGCCGGGCACCGAGAGCCCGGCCGAATTCGACCGCAGCGTTCGCGACATCACCAATTTCCTGCAGTACGCCAGCGAGCCGGCCGCGCTCAAGCGTCAAAGCATGGGCGTGTGGGTGATCCTGTTCCTGGTGGCGCTGACCTTGTTGGCCTACCTGTTGAAGAAGGAATTCTGGAAGGACGTCCATTGAGGCTGGTGCGCGGGCTCCTGCAGGGGTGCGCAAATCCGTGGGCAGCTGTTATGTTCGAGTACGTCGCGTGAAACCGGCTCGTCCGGCACGCGCAGCCAGGCACCCAGCCTGAGCAGTGGCGCGGCCGGGAGTCCGGCCGCTGGATCGGTCTGATAAAGGTTACGAGTGCCCGCATGCGAAACACCCTGACGCTGTTTTCCTCCGTCGATGACGTGTTGTGCCACCGCGTGCGGTTGGTACTGGCCGCCAAGGGCGTCAGTTACGATCTGGTTCCGGTCGATCCGCAGAATCCGCCCGAGGATCTGATCGATCTCAATCCCTACCATTCGGTGCCGACCCTGGTCGAGCGCGACCTGACGCTCTACGCCGCCTCGGTGGTCAGCGAGTACCTCGACGAGCGCTATCCGCATCCGCCGCTGATGCCGGTCGATCCGCTGTCGCGCGCGCGCCTGCGCCTGGCGATGCTGCGCATCGAGGTGGATTGGGTGCCGCAGGTGCAGGCCATCCAGTTGGGCAACAAGGCCCAGGCCGATGCAGGCCGCAAGCGCCTCAAGGAATTGCTGACCGCCTCGGTGCCGCTGTTCAAGGCCAGCAAGTTCTTCCTCAATCCTGAGATGAGCCTGGCCGATTGCGCGATGGCCCCGATCATCTGGCGTCTGCAGTCGCTGGACGTGGGCTTGCCGAAGGATGGCAAGGTCATCGAGGACTATGGCAACCGGATCTTCCGCAACCCGGGATTCGCCCGCAGCCTGACCGAGCAGGAGCGCAAGCTGCGCGACCTGCCGGCCTGAGCCGTTGGCGGCGTCCTTTATGGGTCGCGCATGACGTGAAACGACGGTCTCCTGCGGTCGGGCCGGTTAAACTGGCCCCATGACCGAAGACGTCCCTCAGATGACCAGCCATCGTCCGTACCTGCTGCGGGCCCTGGCCGAATGGATCGCCGACAACGACATGACCCCGCACCTGCTGGTGGATGCCACGCAGGCGGGTGTGCAGGTGCCCGCCAGTGCCGTGAAGGAAGGGCGCGTGGTGCTGAACATCGCCCAGCGGGCCGTGGCGCACCTGGTGATCGACAACCTCACGGTGAGCTTCAGCGCCCGCTTCGGCGGCGTCAGCTATCCGGTGAATGTCCCGATTTCCGCCGTGCTGGCGATCTATGCGCGGGAGACCGGGCAGGGCATGGCCCTGCCCGAGGACATCGGGACCGGGCCGGGCGGTCCTTCGGACGATGACGAACCGCCGACGCCCGACGCGCCCTCACCCGATGACGATGCGCCGCCACCGGCCAAGCGCCCGCACTTGCGGGTCGTCAAGTAAGCCGCAGTCCGGTTAGGACGCGCTGGCAGGACAGCGAGGCTCAGTCATGCATGCAGAGCACAGGTTCTGGTTTCCCGCCAAGCGATATGGTTGGGGATGGGGGTTGCCGGTGGCGTGGCAGGGCTGGGCGACGCTGGCGCTGTACGTCGGTGCCCTGCTGGCCTGCGGGGCGTTGCTCCCGCCCGCGCGTCACCCGATGGCGTTCTACGCGTGCGCTGCTGGTGCCACGGTGGTCCTGATCCTGGTCTGCCGCTGGAAAGG
Organism: Pseudoxanthomonas sp. JBR18; assembly: GCF_028198165.1. Lineage (NCBI taxonomy): Bacteria > Pseudomonadati > Pseudomonadota > Gammaproteobacteria > Lysobacterales > Lysobacteraceae > Pseudoxanthomonas > Pseudoxanthomonas sp. JBR18. The sequence goes on along the minus strand of NZ_CP116339.1, from coordinate 210,353 downwards.
CGAAAAGCCCGGCTGGCAGTGGGGTGGCGACCAGCCGCGCTGAGACCTGCGCCGTCAGCCGCTGGCGCCGGTCAGTGCAGGGTCCTGAACTCAGCGGTGTTGTCCGGTCGCGCCGGGCCGACGAACGACACCAGTCGGTCCCCGTGCAGGACCAAGCGTCCGGTATGGCGTTCGGCACCGTCGTAGGAATAGTCGAAGCGGAAACTGCGCTCCAGGCCCAGGCGTCCGTCCTCGCGGCGGCGCAAACGCACGCCGGCGGCATGCACGCTCTGGTCCAGCCACAGGACGCCTGCGGCCGAGCAGGCATTGCGGCCCACTTCGGTGGCGCGTTCGGCCGCGGCGCGGGCGGCGTTCCACCAGCCGAACACGGCACCGGCGGCGATCAGCAGGAGGATGGGTTCCATCGCGCGACTTTACCGGCTGGCGGCGGGGTGTGGCAGCCGTGGATGACGGCGCTGATTTCAAGGGGGCGTGACGGTCTCGGCCGGTGTCACCGGGGCGGCCGGCATGGGCTCCCCTCCAGCGGGAGCTGTTGGAAGTTCCGGGCCGGACGGCGCCTCGGCGACGGGTACCTCCTGTGGGCGCAGCTGCAACAGCACGGCCCAGTCCTGCCGGTTGAAGTCGCACTGATCCGGCTGCGAGGGCAGGCATTGACGGTCCGCAGGCAGGGCGCCGCCGCTGTTAGGAATGGGTGTGAGCGGGGCTGGCAGGATTACGTGCCCGCCGCGATCCAGCGGCAGGGCCCGCATCATCACCGTGTTGAGCACGTTGCCGCCGATCAGGTGCAGGGTACGGTCGCCCCCGAGGTTGGCCGCGACCACGATCTCGCAGTGCGACTCTGACGGGACAGGGCCCGGACCGGCCAGCGCAGCCGTCAGCCCGGCGTAGCCCAACGCCTGGTCGCGGCCACGGATGAAACAGAGCAGGTCGCCGGGGGCGGGTTTCTCCGTGGCGGGGTCGGCATAGCGATACGGCCCGGTTCCCGCCGTGTCGCGCCATGCGGCGCGGATGTAGTCGATGTGGCGCGGCGATCGGAAGAAGTTGGCAATGCCGGCGCGAGTCATGATCCAGGAGACGAAGGCTGCCGACCACGGCGTGTCCACCACGAACGCCCGGCAGTCGCTGTCGGTCGCGCGATTGCCGGGCATGGACCAGCAGCTGGCGGCGCCGGGCTCGCCGCCGATCTGGGCCAGCGTGCCGCTCTCGCGCCAGTAGCGGGCCACGCGTTGCCAGGCGATCACACCATGATCGGTCAGGTCTTCGCGCTCGGCCTCGGTCACGCCCAGGCTGGCAACATGGCCTTGCGGGTCGAAGAAGGGGCGCCCCCACAGGCGGTGCTCCTCGCAGGTGGCGCGCACGATGTTGATCGCCGCCTGGCTCAGGCCGTAGCGGGGCGGGGCATCGCAGACCTCGATGGCCGCGGCGGACCCGCTTCCCAGCATGAGCAGGCCCAGGGTCAGGGCGGCCAACCGGCGTCGATCCATCGTGTGAGCTCATCCCCTGCGTGCGATGCGCTTCACGCTCGCAGACTCGCCGCCCAGCGCCCGTGAAATCAGGCGGGCGGCGGTCCCAGTTTCAGCGACAGGTCCACGGCCTGGACGTGTTTGGTCAAAGCGCCGATGGAAATGCAGTCCACGCCGTCTTCGGCGACAGCACGCACGGTGCTCAGGTCGACCATGCCGGAGACTTCCAGCGGCACGCGGCCGGCGGCAATGCGCACCGCTTCGCGGCGCAGTTCGGGGCTGAAGTCGTCAAGCATGATCCGGGTGCAGTCCAGGCTCAGCGCTTGTCGCAGCTCGTCCAGCGATTCGACCTCGACCACCAGCGGCAGGTCAGGGTGCAGGGCACGCGCGGCCCGCATGGCGGCGGCGATGCCGCCGGCGGCGCGGACATGGTTCTCCTTGAGCATGACCATGTCGAACAGGCCGATGCGGTGGTTGTCGCCGCCACCGCAGCGCACCGCGTACTTCAGCGCCAGGCGCAGGCCGGGAATGGTCTTGCGGGTGTCGAGGATGCGCGTGCCGGTGCCGCGCACGGCATCGACATAGGCCGCAGTGGTCGTGGCCGCGCCGCTGAGGGTCTGCAGGAAGTTGAGCGAGGTGCGCTCGGCGCTGACCAGTGTGCGCGAGCGGCCCTGCAGCGTCGCCAGCACGGTGCCGGCGGCCACGCGCTGGCCTTCGCTCACGCGCCAATCGATGGCGACCTCGGGGTCGAGCAGCTGGTGGCAGGCATCGAACCATGGCCGCCCGCAGATCACCGCTTCTTGCTTGCACAGCAGGTAAGCGGCATCGGCGTTGTCGGGCAGCAGCGCGGCGGTGACGTCACCGGGCCCGAGATCCTCGGCCAGGGCGCGGCGGACATCGTCCAGGATCACCGCCTCGGGCGGTGGCAGCGGGGCCGCGGCGGTGCTCACGCTGGGAAGTCGGCGACCTGCACGGTGGCCAGGCCTTCCTCCGGCAGCAGCACCGGGATGCCGTCCTCGACGCGGTACACGGTCTTGCGGTCGCGGGTGACCAGGGCTTCTTTCAGCGGCTCGGCCTGCGCGGTGTCGTCGATGCGCTTGAGCGTGCCGGCGGTGATGGCGCGGTTGAGCGCGTCCAGGCCGCGTGCCTCCAGCGGTCCAAGCGGTTGGCGCGAGACGGGGCAGCACAGGATGTCGAGCAGTTTGCGGTCCATGAAAGGTCCGTTGGCGATCAAGATCGCTAGAATATCGTTTTGCAGCCGTGGACGGCCAATGACCGCCAACCAGTCAGCGCCGCACGTGGGCATCGTGATGGGCTCGCGTTCGGATTGGGAGACCATGCAGCACGCCGCGCAGAAGCTCGATGCGCTGGGTGTCGCCTACGAAGTGAAAGTCGTTTCTGCGCATCGCACGCCGGACGTGCTGTTCTCGTATGCCGAAGCGGCCGCTGGGCGCGGTCTGCGCGCGATCATCGCCGGCGCCGGCGGCGCCGCGCACCTGCCGGGCATGATCGCCGCCAAGACCGCCGTGCCGGTGCTGGGCGTGCCGGTGCAGTCCAAGGCGCTCAATGGCATGGATTCGCTGCTGTCCATCGTGCAGATGCCGGCCGGCATCCCGGTGGCGACCTTCGCCATCGGCAACGCCGGTGCGGCCAATGCCGCGCTGTTTGCCGCCGCAATGCTGGCGCCGCACGAGCCGGTCGTGGCGCAAGCACTGGACACCTTCCGCGCCAGGCAGACACAGGACGTAATGGACCGGGACGATCCGCGCTCATGACCACGGTCGGGATCCTGGGCGGCGGGCAGCTGGCCCGCATGCTGGCGCTGGCGGGCCTCCCGCTGGGGCTGAAGTTCCTCGTGCTCGATCCTTCGGCCGAATCCTGCGCCGGCCAGTGCGCGCCGCTGCAGGTAGGCGGGTTCGACGACGAAGCGGCGCTGGCGGAGTTCGCGTCCAAGGTCGATGTGGTGACCTTCGATTTCGAGAACGTGCCGGCCAGCAGTGCGCAATGGCTGGCCGAGCGCGTGCCGGTGTACCCCAACCCGCGCGCGCTGGGCGTGGCCCAGGACCGGCTGTCGGAGAAGACCCTGTTCCGTGAATTGGGGATCCCCGTGCCGGCGTTCGCCACGATCGATTCTCGCGAGGACCTGGACGTGGCGCTGGTCGAGATCGGCACGCCTTGCATCCTCAAGACGCGTCGTTTCGGCTACGACGGCAAGGGCCAGTTCCGGATCAAGTCACCTGCTGATGCGCAGGCGGCATGGGATGCGCTGGGCGCGCAGGCCTCGACCGTTGGCTTGATCCTCGAAGGCTTCGTCGCGTTCGACCGTGAGGTGTCGGTGGTGGCCGTGCGCGGCCGCGATGGCGAATTCAAGGCCTTCCCGCTGACCCAGAACTGGCATGTCGACGGCGTGCTGTCGGCCAGCCTGGCCCCGGCGCAGGCCAGTCCGGCCGTGCAGGCCCAGGCCATCGACTACGCCCGCCGCGTCGCCGAGGCGATCGACTACGTCGGGGTGTTCGCGCTGGAGCTGTTCTGCCAGGGCGAGACGCTGCTGGCCAACGAGATGGCGCCGCGTGTGCACAACTCCGGCCACTGGACCATCGAAGGTGCGGAGGTCTCGCAGTTCGAGGCGCACCTGCGCGCGGTGCTCGGCCTGCCGCTGGGCGCGTTGGCCATGCGTGGCCATGCCTGCATGCTCAATTGGTTGGGCGAAATGCCTGATGCCGACGGTGTGCTGTCACAGCCGGGGGGGCATTGGCACGACTACGGCAAGTCGCCGCGCGCCGGACGCAAGGTCGGGCACGCGACGCTGCGTGCCGATACGCCACAGGCCTTGTCGTCGGTCGTCGCGGCAGCGGGCGAAGCGCTGTCGCGTCAGGCCCAGGTCCAGCCCGTGGTGGCGGTCCTGTCCGGCGTGTGATTAGGCTGCGCTGAATCTGGTGCGTGGCACAGGACGCACGAACGAGGCACGCGTGAAAAAGGCCGGGTCGCCCCGGCCTTTTTCGTTGCTGCGATGGTGACGATCAGGCCAGCTGCTTGGCCACGAAGTCCCAGTTCACCAAGGCCCAGAAGGACTCGACATACTTCGGACGGGCGTTGCGGTAGTCGATGTAGTAGGCGTGTTCCCACACATCGCAGGTCAGCAGCGGCTTGTCCTCGCCGGTCAGCGGGGTGGCCGCGTTGGAGGTGCTCACCAGGCCGACGCTGCCGTCCTTCTTCTGCACCAGCCAGCCCCAGCCGGAGCCGAAGGTGCCGACGGCGGTCTTGGTGAACTCTTCCTTGAACTTCTCGAAGTCACCAAAGGCGGCCTTGATCAGCTCGGCCAGCTTGCCGGTCGGCTCGCCGCCGCCCTTGGGCGACAGGCAGTTCCAGTAGAAGGTGTGGTTCCAGATCTGGGCAGCGTTGTTGAACATGCCGCCCTGGGACTTCTTGATGATCTCTTCCAGCGGCATCGAGGCGAACTCGGTACCTTCGATCATCTTGTTGAGGTTGTCCACGTAGGTCTTGTGGTGCTTGCCGTAATGGAAATCGATGGTCTCGCCGGAAATGTGCGGTTCCAGGGCGGTACGGTCGTACGGCAGGGCGGGGAGTTCGATGGCCATGGCGGAATTCCTTGAGGCTTGGCGGTGAAGTCAGATGCCGGCAGCGGGGCGCGAAGGCTTACAATTGGGCGCTGGCGGCGGCGATGGAAAGCGCCGGTGAGTTTACTCGACGACAGTTTGCATGCTGTCAAAGCAGGAGAACGCAACATGCCGGTGCTGGAACGTATCCAGGCGGAACTGGACACCCATCCGATGGTGCTTTTCATGAAGGGCACGCCGGAATTTCCCATGTGCGGATATTCCAGCCGCGCGGTCAAGGCCCTGCTCGAAGCCGGCGCCGACCGCCTGCGCGCGATCAACGTGCTCGAAGAGCCAGAGATGCGTGCCAACCTGCCGCGCTTCTCCAACTGGCCCACCTTCCCGCAGTTGTTCATCCATGGGGAGCTGATCGGCGGCTGCGACATCACGCTGGAGCTGCACGAGTCCGGCGAACTGGCGCGGATCGTCGCCGAGGCGCTGCCGCAGTGACATTGCTGGAGGTGCCTACGCGCGCGGCACAGGTTCTCGCCGGGCGCGTTGTCCTGATCACCGGCGCGCATGGGGGGCTGGGCGAGGCGGCGGCCAAGGCCTGCACCCAGGCCGGTGCGACCGTCATCCTGCTCGGGCGCCGGCCCCCCAAGCTCAATCGCGTCTATGACGTCTGCGCGGCGCTAGGGCCGGAGCCGGTCATGTACCCGCTGGACCTGGAAGGGGCCGCCCCCGACGACTACGCCGAACTGGCGCAGCGCATCGCCTCGCAGCTGGGGCGGCTTGATGGCGTGCTGCACTGCGCGGCCGAGTTCCGCGGGTTGACCCCGCTTGAGCACACCGATCCGGCCGCATTCGCCCGGGCCATCCACGTCAACCTCACCGCGGCCTGGTGGCTCAGCCAAGCCTGCCTGCCACTCCTGCGCGCCGCGCCCGACAGTGCACTGGTCTTCGCGCTGGACGACCCGCGGCGCATCGCACACGCCTATTGGGGCGGCTACGGTCTGGCCCAGCAGGGACTGCGTGGGCTGGTGCACATGCTGCACGAGGAACTGGCCGCCAGCCCGGTGCGCGTGGCCGCGCTGCAGCCTGGACCGATGCGGACCAGGCTTCGCGCGCGCGCCTACGCCGAAGATACCGACCCGGCGCTGGCCGATGCCAGCGATTACGCACGTCACTGCGTCACCCTGTTATCGCCTGAGGGCGCCTCCCGGCGCGGCCAGGTCTGGAACCCCCTCGCATGACCATCCTCTCCGCGGCCCTGCTGCTGTTCCTCATCCTGGATCCACTGGGCAACATCCCGGTGTTCCTGTCGGTGCTGCGCCCGCTGCCGCCGCAGCGCCAGCGCATCGTGCTGCTGCGCGAAATGTTGATCGCGCTGGCGGTGCTGATGGGCTTTTTGTGGGGCGGCAAGTACTTCCTGGAGTGGATGCACCTGCGCCAGGAGTCGGTGCAGATTGCCGGCGGCATCGTGCTGTTCCTGATCGGCATCCGCATGATCTTCCCCAGGCCGGAAGGCCTAATGGGCGAGATTCCGGGCGGCGAGCCCTTCATCGTCCCGCTGGCCATCCCGCTGGTGGCTGGTCCGTCCGGCATGGCCGCGGTAATGCTGATGGGCAGCAACGAGCCCGAGCGTCTGCTCGGCTGGAGCCTGGCCCTGGGCATCGCCTGGTTGGGCACCGCGGTCATCCTTTTTTCGGCCACCCTGGTCTACAAATGGCTGGGCATGCGCGCGCTGACCGCGATCGAGCGCCTGATGGGCATGCTGCTGGTGGCGATCTCCGTGCAGATGCTGCTCGATGGCATCGGGACTTATCTAGAAGCGCTCTCCTGACATTCAGTCGCCGCGCCTTGCGGTCCAGATCCGAGCGTGCAGGCTGACGATCAGGGTCTGGCGTTGCACAGGTGGAACGGCCCCGCCTCCGAAGCCGCACCTGAAGCGGGTCGACTTTCGCCGCACGTGGCTTCAGACGTCAGCTTCCTTCCCATGCGTCATCGCGCACGCAACGTGGATCAAACCGGTGGGGGCAGGCTTCCCGCGGGGGCCGATCCTCTGATGGCAGCTCTGTCACAGCATTCGTCGAAAGGCATGCAGCGCACGCGCGAACGACATGCTGTGCCTGGTTTTATTTTTCCGTAACGTCATGATTTTGCAGGAATTTTCGGCTCGATTGAATGCCGTATGTTGCGTTGCGAAAAATCGTCACGAAGCCGTCACAACTTGGCTTTAACGTGTTAACCTGTCGTTAACCCGTGACAGTCGTGCCTGTCACGCGTTCCAGGGGCACATCACTAGCAAGTCCATGAGAGCCACGCCAGAAGCGTGGCCGGCCAGCACGATTTTTTTCTGACCGCCCAAACCTTCGAGGCAGACGCAATGACCCAACATCGCCGTATCCGGACTTCCAAACTGGCCCTTGGCCTCCTGGCCATACTGGCCACCGCCCCCGCCATGGCGCAGAGCACCTCCGCTGGCGTCGGCGGTACGGTCATCGGTCCGGGTGGTGCACCCGTCTCCGGCGCCGAGGTGACCATCACCCACGTGGAATCCGGAACGGTCAGCCGCGCCACCACCGATGCCAGCGGCCGCTACACCGCCCGCGGCCTGCGCGTGGGCGGCCCGTACACGGTCACCATCACCAAGCCCGGCGAAGGCACCAAGACTGAAGACGGCGTCTACCTGACCCTGAACCAGGTCAACACGGTCGATGCGTCGCTGACCGGGGATGTGACCAATCTGGAGTCGGTCCAGGCCATCGGCTATGCCGGCGGTTCGGACGTCTTCAGTGCGACCAAGATGGGTTCCGGTACCAGCGTGGACCAGCAGAAGATCGAGGACCTGCCCTCGATCGGCGGCAACATCCAGGATTTCATGCGTCTGGATCCGCGTGTTGCGTTCGTCGATCGCGCGTCCGGCATGATCTCGGCCGGTGGTCAGAACCCGCGCTACAACTCGATCAACATCGACGGTGTCTCGGCCAGCGATACCTTCGGCCTGGAAGGCAACAACATGCCGACCCGCCGCCAGCCGGTGTCCATGGAGGCCATCGAGGCCATCGACATCGACCTGTCCAACTATGACGTCAGTCTGACCAGCGCCACCGGCGCCACGGTCAACGCCGTCACCAAGTCGGGCACCAACGAGTTCCACGGCTCCATCTATGGCTACATGCGCGATGGCAGCTGGTTCGGCGACGATCCGGAAGGCGAGAAGTTCAACGGCTTCGATTCGGAGAAGACCTACGGTGCCACCTTCGGCGGCCCGATCGTCAAGGACAAGCTGTTCTTCTTCGCCAACTACGAGAAGTTCAAACAGAAGGCCCCGGGCTTCGATCCGAGCACCACGCCGCTGGGCGATGGCGGGATCACCATGGATCAGATCACGCGTGCGCAGAGCATCGCCGCCGGCTACGGCATCGATGCCGGAACGCTGGACAGCAATGGCGACACCGATCTGGAAGAGTACGCGTTGAAGCTGGACTGGAACATCAGCGAAAACCACCGTGCCAACTTCCGTTACAGCAAGCTGGACCAGAGCAAGCTGCGGATCAATGGCATCAGCAACAGCGGCATCTCGCTGAGCTCGTACTGGTACCAGCAGGACAAGACGGTGGAAAGCTACGTCGGTCAGCTGTTCTCAGACTGGAGCGACAACTTCTCCACCGAATTCAAGGTCTCGTATCGCGACTACTCGGCGGTTCGCAATACGCCGACCACCGCGCCGAGCGTGCAGATCTTCTTTGGCGGCAATGAGAACCTGACCTCGCCGTCAGGCGACTCGATCTACCTGGGGACCGAGCAGTACTCGCAGAACAATGTCCTGGAAACCAAGACCTGGGACTACTACGGGGCCGGCACGCTGACCCTGGGCGACCACGACATCAAGTTCGGTGCCCAGTACAGCGATAACGACATCTACAACTACTTCGGCCAGCAGTCCTACGGCGTCTATACCTTCTACGGCCTGGACAACTTCGAGGCCGGTCGCTGGAGCACCTACGCGCTCCATGCGGAGACCGCGCCCAATTCGATCGCCGCTGACTTCCACGACAAGAACCTGGGCCTGTTCGTGCAGGACACGTGGTATGCGACGAACAACCTCACCTTGACCTTTGGCCTGCGTGCGGACAAGCCGAGCACCAGCCCCAGACCGCCAGTGGCTCCGGGCGTGCAGGAGACCTTCGGATACGACAACACCCAGGTGTTTGACGATGCGTTCCTGATCCAGCCGCGCTTCGGCTTCAACTACAACTTCGAGAGCGAGCGTCCGACCCAGCTGCGCGGCGGCGTGGGCCTGTTCCAGGGTGCTGCCCCGTCGGTGTGGGTGGGCAACAGCTACGCGAACGCGGGTGCGGCGAACTACATCGCCTACTTCGAGAGCCTAAGCGGGGACGGCCCGGATTACACCACGCTGCCATTCAGTGGCGACGGGCTCAACCAGCCGCGACCGACCGACCCGTCCTCGACCGTGTTCGATGCCAACTTCACGTCGGGCAAGGACTTCAAGTTGCCGTCCACCTGGAAGGCCAACCTGGCGATTGACCATGAGACCCCTTGGTACGGCATCGTTGCCTCGGCCGAGCTGTTGATGACCAAGGTCAAGAACGGGCTGTATTACCGCAGCCTCAACCTGGGCCCAGGATTCACAGGTCCGGACGGCCGCACGCTGTACTGGAACCCCAATCAGGCCGCCTTCACCAGCTCGCGCTATGACCGTGATCGCGACTTCGGCTATGTGTACCTGATCGACAACACCAGCAAGGGCAAGACCAACCAGTTCACCGTCTCGCTGACCAAGCCCTGGACTGCGAACAGCGACTGGTCCTGGAGCCTGGGCTACACCTACACCGACGCCGAGGAAGTCGGTCCGCTGACCAGCTCGACGGCCAGTTCCGGCTATACCTACCAGTACAGCTTCAACTCCGGCGAAGACGTGGCCAAGACCTCGCGTTACGAGATCCACGATCGCTTCTCTGGCTCGTTGAACTGGAACCACAACTTCTTCGGTGACTACCAGACCCAGGTCGGTCTGGTGTACGAAGGCCGCAGCGGCCGTCCTTACAGCTACGTCTTCAACGGCGACGCCAACGGCGACAACCGCAGCAACAACGATCTGTTCTACGTGCCGTCCGGTCAGGGCGATGTGTTGTTCGGGTCCATCACCAACGGTGCCTATGTGGCCGATCCGGCGATGGAGCAGAAGTTCTACGCATGGCTTGAAGATCACCCGGACCTTGCTAAGTACAAGGGCCGTTACGCGCCTGCCAACGGCTTCCGCTCAAGCTGGGTGAACACCTTCGACCTGCGCATCAGCCAGGAAATCCCGGGCTTCATGAAGGGGCACAAGGCGCAGGTGTGGCTGGACATCCAGAACGTCGGCAACCTGATCAACAAGGACTGGGGCCACGTGATCGACTACGGCTTCTACGCTGACGCGCGCGTTGCACGCCTGGTGGGCATCTCCGACGGCAAGTACGTGTACAACTTCAGCAGCGCCGACGAGCCGACCGTGGCCAACGGCGACGCCGATGGCTTCGATCAGGGCATTTCGCAGTGGTCGGCCCAGGTGGGCTTCCGCTACGAGTTCTAAGCTCGGCGCCACGCTGGATCGCAAGACGAACGGCCGGGGAGACCCGGCCGTTCTTGCGTCTGGCGGTGGCGACATATCCGGCAATGCCAGCCTGCGCTAAAGTCATCGGTCAGACAAAGAGAAGAATCAGGAACACGCAGATGAGTGAAGCGGCAGCCCGGGCGCTCCCGGTCGTGAGTACCCGAATCTATCCACGCGGCGGGCTCGATGTCCTCTCCCGGACCGAAGTGGCGCGCCTGCGCGATGCCTCCGCCGGTGGCATGCACGAGCTCCTGCGGCGCTGCGCGCTGGCCGTGCTGACCAGCGGCAGTGCCTCCGACGACCCGCGTGCCGCGCGCGACCTGTACCCGGATTTCGACATCCAGGTGCTGCAGCGCGACCGCGGCGTGCGCATTGAGCTGGTCAATGCGCCGGCCATGGCTTTCGTCGATGGCGAAATCATCCGTGGCGTCGCCGAGTTGCTGTTCGCCGTCGTCCGCGATCTGGCCTACATGGCCATCGAGCTGGGCGAGGAGTACGCGGCCGACCTGGAGACTTCGGCGGGCATCACCGATGCGGTGTTCGGGCAGCTGCGCAACGCGCGCATCCTCAAGCCCGCCGAGCCGAACCTGGTGGTGTGCTGGGGGGGGCATTCGATTTCCCGCGAGGAGTACCTCTACACCAAGGAGGTCGGCTACGAGCTTGGCCTGCGCGGGATGGACATCTGCACCGGCTGCGGACCCGGCGCCATGAAAGGGCCAATGAAGGGCGCCACGATTGGCCACGCCAAGCAGCGCCAGAAGCAGACGCGCTACATCGGGATCACCGAGCCGGGGATCATCGCGGCCGAATCGCCCAACCCGATCGTCAACCACCTGGTCATCATGCCGGACATCGAGAAGCGCCTGGAGGCCTTCGTCCGCATCGGGCACGGCATCATCGTCTTCCCGGGCGGGGTGGGCACCGCGGAGGAGATCCTGTACCTGCTGGGCATCCTGCTGCGCGAGGAAAACGCCGACCTGCCATTCCCGCTGGTGCTCACCGGTCCGGTGGTGGCCGCGCCTTATTTCGAGCAGATCGACAAGTTCATCCGCATGACCCTGGGCGAGGCCGCCGCGTCGCGTTACCAGATCATCGTGGGCGACCCGGTGGCGGTCTCCCAGGTCATGAGGGAGGGGATATCCAAGGTCCGTGAGCATCGCAAGGCGGTCAAGGATGCCTACTACTTCAACTGGGCGATCGATATCCCGCTGGCGTTCCAGCAGCCGTTCGTGCCCAGTCACGAGGCCATGGCCCAACTCGACCTGCACCACGGGCGCGCCCCGCATGCCATCGCGGCCGACCTGCGCCGTGCGTTTTCCGGCATCGTCGCCGGCAATGTGAAGGAAGACGGCATGCGCCGGATCGAGGAACACGGCCCGTTCGAGATCCATGGCGATCCCGATATCATGGCGGCTCTCGACGCACTGCTGCAGGCCTTCGTCGCCCAGCGACGCATGAAGATCGCCGGCGACTACAAGCCTTGCTATCGCGTAGTGACCTGACCCGGCCTGCCTGGCGTCGCCGCGTTTCTCGGAAGGGGGGGGCGACGTCTCGGCGAAGCGCCCGTGCGTCCGTCCCGGGTTTGCTACCGTTCATCGAACCGGCCTGTGTCGCACGGTGATGCCCGGGTAGGCTGTATGAGCCGGAATGGGCATACAGGGATCTGGGGATGGGGCGTTCTTTCAAATTGCGCGGCTTCACGCTGCTTGAGCTGATGGTCGTGGTCGCCATTGCGGCGGTGCTGCTGGCCATTGGGTTGCCCAGTTTCCAAAACACACTGCGGTCCAATCGTCTGGCCACGACCAGCAACCAGTTCACGGCGGCCATCGCGATGGCCCGTAGCGAGGCCATCAAGAGCACGCTAGCCGCCGGCATGTGTCCTAGCGCCAACGGCACTGCCTGCGGCAATGACTGGAACGCGGGCTGGCTGGTGTGGAGTGACCCCAATCGCAACGGGGTACTTGATGCAGGCGAAACCGTGATCAGCTATTTCGCCAACAGTGGCGCCATCAGCGTCACGGTCGGCGTCAAGCCACTGCGCTTCGACGCGCGAGGCGTTCCGTCCACCGCGGCCGGTGCCATGGTGCTTGCAAGCAATCCGTGCCCCGCCGGCCAGCAGCTGAGGAACACCATCACAATGACCAGTACCGGACAGGTGCGGTCACAGAAGGGGAATTGCCCATGAGCCACTCATTGCGCAGGCGCATCGGGCGTCGCGGGCATGCCGGTTTCACCCTGATCGAGGTGATGATCGCCGTGCTCATCATGGGGCTGGGCCTGCTGGGTTTCGCAATGCTGCAGACCATGAGCGTGCGCTTCACCAAGAGCGCGCAGGACCGCACGATCGCGACCAACCTGGCCTATGAACTGGTCGATATGATGCGCACCCAGCGCTCGCAGGCCTCCTATTACAACGGCATCACCTACGGCAGCTTCGGTAGCATCACGGGCACCGAAGACGCCTGTAAGCGGACATCCAGCGCGACACCGAACGAGATCATCGCCCGTTGGCGCTGCGAGGTGCGTCGCGCCTTTCCTGATGGGGACGCCCAGGTTGCGCTGGCCGCGGACGGTGAGGTCACGGTCACCTTGCGTTGGACGGACGCTTACTGGGAGCAGGATGCCGCTAAGCAAAAGAGCCAGATCGAGCTGAAGAGCCGCCTATGACGTCCAGGACCATGCCCGCGTTGCGTCGCCATCAGGCCGGCTTGTCGCTCATCGAACTGATGATCGCCATCACCATCGGCCTGATCCTGATCCTGGGGTTAGTGCAGGTCTTCAGCGCATCCAGCGCCGCTTACAGACTGTCGCAGGGCGTTGCCCGCAACCAGGAAAATGCGCGCTTCTCCCTGGATTTCCTGCAGCGGGATATCCGCATGGCGGGTCATGCCGGTTGCGTCAACGATCAGTCGCTGTATTCGACCGATGCCGCTGGGAAGATCACGGGGGGCAATATTCGCTCCTTGTTCATGACCAGCGCCCAGCGCGAGGCCAACGATGCCTCTAGCTTGGCATTTCCGTTGCGCTTCGATATTTCGATCCAAGGCTTCGAGGCAAACAATACCTCGCCCGACGACATTCTGACCGTGGCCACCACGCCGGCGGCGGGCGGCGCGGGGGATTGGACGCCTGCGCTCCCAACGGCGCTCACCGACAACTCCATCAATCCCAAGCCCATTCGTGGCAGTGACATCATCGTCCTGCGCTACATGTCGCCGATCCAGACCACGGTGACATCAATGGCGGTCACCACGACCGGGAATTCCGCCCTGGGCTACCCCAGTGAAAGTGCCGCCGACAGCAGCAAGGTCGCCACAGGCGGATCGGCCGGCCTATTCGCGATCGGCAACTGCGGAGCCACTTCGGTGTTCCAGGCGTCTGCCGCACCCGGCAACACCTCCATGAATGTCAACGTCACTGGGCTCAACCAGACGGCGCTCGGCTATACGGTTGCCAGCGATAACGCCTTGGTGACGGAGAACTATTCATACGCGCCAAATCAGACCTGGCTATATCGGGCCGAAACCATGGCCTATTTCGTCGCACTTAATCCGACGACGAATGTCCCGTCGCTGTATCGCGTGCGCTGGACGGCGCCGGCGGGGGGGGCATTGCAGGCGGTGCAGGAAGAAATGGTTGAAGGCGTGGAATCGATGCAGTTGCGTTACGGAGAGGACTCTGCGGCGCTCACAGCTGCCTTTGCCAGCGGGTTGATCAACAAGACCGCTTCGGCGGCTGATATCGGAACTCCGCTGCCGAATACAGCGGCCGGAATCACCAGCGCCAAGCGTTGGCGACGAGTTGGGAGCGTCCAGCTGGGCCTCTTGATCCGGGGAACAAACGACCGGGCGGTCGTCGGCCAGCCGGTCCAAGCGATCAATGTCATGGGGGTGACGATGAATACACCGGCCGACGGTAACTACCGGCATGGCTATGACACCACCATCGCCCTGCGCAATCGGCTGTTCGGAAATTGATCATGACCTCTCCCAAGCGCCATTCTCGCATCATGGCCCCACGTCGTGCGCAATCCGGTGCGGCGCTGTACATCGCCTTGATCATGCTCATTCTGCTGGCCCTGATCGGAATCGTCGGGATGCAGGTTGCAACCATGCAGGAGCGCATGTCTGCGAACTTCCAGTCCGCCAACATGGCGTTTCAACGCGCTGAGGGGAATATTCGCCAGCGTGAGGCCGACATCACCAATGGCACCTCCTACGCATATGAAGACTGTGCCAACCCGGTCGATCCCACTGTATGGGCCAACGCAATTCCGGCGACGACAGTGAGCGATACACGCACGGTCAACATCAGCATTTGCACCGCGCAATGCAGCGCCAAGGCAGGCGCCGACAAGGAACTATGCAATATGTTCCGCACGACGGCGTTCAGTCGCGACCGCGACTCGGTGGCCGATTCCAGTTCGGCCGCTGCGGTCGACACCATCTTCATCAAGCCCTGAAGGCACACGTCATGCGCATCCGCCATCTCCTGCCTGCGCTGCTGCTGCTCGGATTGCTGGTCTTCGTCGGCAAGGCCCTGACCCAGGCCACGCCCACCCAGCTTCCCGTAGCCCAGGCGCCCTTGTTCACCAAGACTGCATTGCCGCCACTGAACATGCTGGTGATGGGCAAGGACCACAAGATCTACTTCTCGGCTTACAACGATACCTCCGACCTGGATGGCGACGGCATCCTGGACGTCGGTTACCGCGGCTACGTTCTCAAGCCAAACCCCGCCGAAGGCGAGTCAAAGTACAAGATTGATTACTACGGGTACTTCAATTCGTATGTCTGCTATGCCTGGTCCGGCACCACGGGCGAGAGCGCGTCCGGGCAGTTTGTCCCCCAGTCCTACACCGCGGACAAGACCTGTGGCGGCACCTACTGGAGCGGTGACTTCCTCAATTACTTGACCACTTCCCGCATGGATGCCCTGCGCAAGGTGCTCTATGGCGGCTACCGCGCGGTGGATGATGCCGACAAGACAGTGCTGGAGGGTTCGTTCTTCCCGCAGGACGGCCACAGCTGGGGCAAGGAATACCAGAGCATCGACCGCGACGGGTATGACATCCGCAAGTACGCACCGCTTGGACTGCCAAGCTCGGGTAAGTACCATCTGTTTGCGATCACCACCACCCAGGATTTCGCCAGTTCCGGCTACAACGGCCCGCTGTTCCGCGTGCTGCAAAATACATCCACTCGTGTCTACAACTGGCTCTCCATCGAGGCCCCGGTTGCCGGCAATAAATGCTTCAACAGCAGTAACCAGCGTGTGGACTGCACAAGCGCCGGCACACCGCAGGCCTATCCGGGTCATCCCGGTGATCGTGCAGCATTTGATACGATGGAAACTAATTACGCCAAACCAGCGTATCAGTTCGGCAGTGGCGTTATTTCGAGCAGCACGATCAACTGCGCAAGTAACTGCAATCCTTACGGCGCCAACGACAATTTTCTGACCATCATGCAGGGTACTTTCAATACCTTGCAGACTGGCCTATTAGAAACTGGCCGGTACGAATTCGCCGTGGATGGCGATGACGCGGTCGACGTTCAGATCCTTAATGGGAACAATGTTGTTGGTCGGGCTGGCTACTACGGAGGTCATGGCGCCTGCAACTGCCAGAATTATTCAACTGGCATCTTGAATCTGGGTCAGGGCAAAAGCTATACCATCCGCTTCCGAATGGAGGAGGCGGCTGGTGGTGAAGCGTTCTATCTACGTTTCCGGCGTGAACGGACCGCGCTCGGGGGCGGCGGCTGGAGCAACTGGACGATCGTTCCGGTATACAACGGAGGTCCGCTCAACCCGACGGCCGGCTTTGTGGATGGCTCGCTCTCAATCGCCACCTACAATCTGACGCCGTCCACTGATCCTGTAACGCGTCAGGATTACCGGGTGCGCGTGCAGGTCTGCACCAACAATGCCGCCGTGCGGGACGATACGTGCAAGGCGTATCCCAATGGCAACTACAAGCCCACGGGCATCCTGCATGACTACGGCGAAGAGAACCGGATGTATTTCGGTCTGATCACCGGCTCCCAGCCTAACAACATCGAAGGCGGTGTGCTGAGGAGGAATATCGGAAGTTTTTCGGATGAAATTAATCCGACGACGGGGCAGTTCAATAGCGTCGTTGGTATCGCCAAGACCATCAGCAGTCTGCGCATGATTGGTGGCGCCTACGGTGGTAGCGTCACCAACAACTACAACTCGGATACTGCGTTCAACTGGGGCAACGGCAAAGGGAACTGTGGCGGGTCCGCGAACCCGATCAGCAACGGCAACTGCCGCATGTGGGGCAATCCGATTGCGGAGATGTTGTATGAGTCGATGCGCTACTTCGCCGGTGCTTCCACACCGACGCCGCGCTTCGCCAACAGTCCGGCCAGCTCCAATGGAGCTGCGGAAGAGGTCGCAATGGGCCTGCCGAGCCCGAGCTGGGTAGATCCCTATCGCAAGAACGGTGGCTATCCGTTCTGCGCCAAGCCGTATCAGACCATCATTAGCGACATCAATCCGAGTTACGATGGAGACCTACCGGGCAGCGCCTTCAACGCGAACGCAACCACTGGCGATACGCCTTCGACCCTGAAGGCGTTCTCTGCGGCAGCAGAGGGACAGGAGATCTGGAACCAGCAGTTCGGCGGCAGCCGCAATGTGTTCATCGGCGACGTGGGTGGCGTCACCGACGGCGCGCCGACGCCCAAGCTCGCCACCTCGTTTGGCAATATCCGCGGCCTGTCGCCGGAAGAACCAACCAAAAACGGCACGTATTATTCGGCGAGCGTGGCGCGCTATGGTCATGTCAATGACGTCAGTGCCGCAGCGGGTGATCAGAAGATCAACACCTATGCGATTGCATTGGCTTCGCCGCTACCCAAGTTTCAGTTTGGCAACATCACCATCCTGCCGTTCGGCAAGACGGTCAGCGGCACCTTCGGCGGCGACACGCGCAAACCGACCAACACCATCGTGGCGCTGTATATCGAGCAGATCGAAAATCTGAACGGTACAACCAAGGATGACGTCAACGGCGGTCGTCCCTACGCATCTTTCCGCATCAGCTATGAGGATGTGGAGCAGGGTAACGACTTCGATATGGATGCTATCGTGCGCTATGTCGTTACCCAAAATGCCGACAAGACGGTCACCGTCAATCTCACCTCCGAATATGCGGCCGGCAGTGCGAACCAAAACCTGGGTTATGTGATCTCGGGCACAACCAAGGACGGCGTCTATCTGGAGGTGCGTGATTCTGACAGTGCGCAAAACACGTCTGTTTACGCCCTCAATACGCCAGCGGGCGTCGATGCGGGCGGTTGTGCGACGCCCGGGGCGACGGGGACTGCGCCCTGCAATGCGGGTTTGACGCTGAATGCGTCCAGAACCTTTACGCCTTCTGCGACATCGACGGCGGTTCAGTTGCAAGACCCGCTGTGGTATGCCGCAAAATTCGGTGGTTTTGCCGATACCGGAAAAAATGGCGTGATCACGAGTGCGGCGCAATGGGACGCGGACGGTAACGGCACCCCCGATAACTACTTCCTGGTGACCAATCCGCTTTATCTGCGTCCGCAGCTGGAAAAGGCGTTTGACACTATCCAAGCTGACTCAGCGAACAGCGGCTCACTGGCGATTGCCGGTGCGCAGGTGTCGTCCAACTCCTTCGCGGTCTTGCCCTCCTATGCCAGCCCCAATGGCGTCGACTGGATCGGCGACCTCAAGGCATTCCGGCTCACCTCTGCCGGCTTGCTTGGTACGCAGCTCTGGTCGGCGGCTGCGCTCCTTCCGAGCACTTCAGCCGGTGTGGATGCGCGGAAGATCTATACGGCGTTGGCGCCGGTCGCCTCGGCCAACAGGGGAACCGTCGTCAAGGAGTTCCGCGCTACCAACCTCGGATCGTCGCGAGCTGAAGTGCTGGCGCAGCTGGGCTACCCCACCGAAGGGGAATTCAACGTCGACTTCGGTAGCGGCATGTCGGCCGATTCGATCGTGAAATATTTGCGTGGCGACAAGACGGCGCAAGGTACGACCCTCAATTCTGCGCCTTACCGGACGCGCAGCAGCATCATGGGAGACATCATCAACTCCGCGCCGGTGGTCTCAAGCAAACGCTCCGACTTCGGCTGGTCTTCAGCCGGTGGGTTGAGCGCGGCGCAGCGCACGGCTTACACCAGCTACGTGAACGGCAAGGCTTCGAAGCGCGAATATGCCTTCGTAGGTGCCAACGACGGTATGTTGCATGCCTTCAATGATGCGGGTGTCGAATCCTTTGCCTATGTTCCCAACTCGCTGCTGGGACGCACGCGTCTGACCGGGCTCGGTTACCTGGCCAATCGCAGCTATTCACATCGCTACTACGTCGACGGAAAATTGACCGTCGCCGACGCCCTGATGGCCACGACCGGCAATTGGGGAACCGTCCTGGTCGGAGGACTCGGTGCGGGCCAGAAGGGCGCTTTTGGTCTCAACGTGACCAATCCGGATTCGTTCGGTGCCAACGACGTGCTCTGGGAGGTCAACGACAAGAGCAGCACCCCCGCGGTTGCCGCCGATATCGGTCTGGTCATGGGGCAGCCGGTCGTCGTCCCGCTGGATAACGGGAAATGGGTGGCGCTGTTTGGCAATGGGTATAACAGTACCAACGGGGACCCGGTGCTGTTCGTGGTCGACGTGGAATCCGGCGCGGTACTAGCCAGGGTCAAGCCCAACTGGAAGGTCTCGGATCTGCTCAACACCAATGCGATGAACGGGCTGGGCAATATCGCAGTGGCCGACACCAACGGCGATGGCCTGGTGGACAGTGTCTATGGCGGCGATCTGCAGGGCAACGTGTGGAAGTTCGACCTCAGTGGCGCCACAGCGGCGTCCTGGAATGTGGCTTACAGCGGCAATGCCCTGTTCACCGCCAAGGATCCCAGTGGCAATCGCCAGCCGATCACGGGCGGGCTCGAGCTGTCGGTGGGGCCGAACGGCGGCTACATGGTCTATTTCGGGACAGGCCGGTATTTCGCCACGGGGGACAACAACACGACGGATCTGCAGACGGTGTACGGAATCTGGGACAACGGGTCGTCAACGGTCACCGGACGCGGGGTCCTTGCTCAGCAGCAGATTCTGTCGGATGACAACACCACGCCACCGACGCGCAGTGTGTCGAGCAATGCGGTCAATTTCCTTGCGCAGCGGGGCTGGTACATGGATCTGGCGGTCAAGGACACCAACGGAAAGTACGTGCTCACCGGCGAGCGGATGATCGGCAATCCGCGTATCCAGAGCGGCAAGATCTATTTCCCGACCTACATTCCCAGCGTCGGTTCGGACTGTGTGCCAGGCGGCACCAACTGGCTCTACGGGCTGAATCCGCTCTCCGGCGCGGCCGCGCTTGGCCAAGTGGCGGTCGCACCTGACAATACGCCCGTGGGAAGCGGCAGCACCGGCGGTGTGTCGTCGGGGAGTGGTGCGCCCAGCCAGGGAGTAGGCGTGACCCAGCCCAGCCCAACGTTGCCCACCTACTGCAACCCGGCCGATCCTGACTGCGTCCCTGATTCGCCAACGGGCACATGCAGCGAGGTGGTGGTCGATCCAATCAATCCGACCCAGTCGCTGACTATCCAGCGCGTCTGTGGAAGGCAGTCCTGGAGACAATTGCGATGAAAGTGCGACACCAAGTAGCGACTGGCGAGATCCGTACTGTCACTGGGGAGGGGCGGCAACTAGGCCGCGAGAAGGGCTTCACCTTGGTCGAGCTCATGATCGTCGTTGCGGTTGTGGCCATTCTCGCCGCTATCGCGTATCCCTCCTACCAGAACCAGGTGCGTAAGTCGCGACGCGCGCAGGCCAAGGCGGATCTGGTGGAATCGGCGCAGATTCTCGAGCGATATCACACAGTCAACAACTCGTATGGCACCAGCATGGCGGCGGTCAATGGGCTGACAAACCAATCTCCCAGAACGGGGACCGCGCAATACACCATCGCCATCTCTAACCAGGCGGCGAACACCTACACGCTCACCGCCACACCGACCACGACGCAGGGCCAGAACAAGGACAGCTGCGGCACGCTGACCCTGAACCAGGCTGGCGCGCGTGGTTCGGGCGCGAGCGGGACGGCCAACAACCCGGATTGCTTCTGACCGCGATTCGCCGATGCAATCGGACGGTTGCCGAACATCTGGCGACCGTCTACAATTTGCGCCCCCGCCCGAATAGCTCAGCCGGTTAGAGCACTTGACTGTTAATCAGGGGGTCGTTGGTTCGAGTCCAACTTCGGGCGCCAGATTCAGGAAAAGGCCTGCAGCAATGCAGGCCTTTTTTTGTGCGGCTTGTCCCGGACCGGACGGGACCTGTTTCGACCTCAATCCGCGCACGCCCCGTCATCCGGCGCGCGCTCGACCCTGGCGCGTCCGCTGCGATTGACGATCACGGCCGCGCGGGTAGTGCTGCCCTGGCACAGGCGAATTGTGAGGTTGCTGCCCGCCGCACTGCCATTGGCCAGGAAGGTGGCGCGCGGTCTGCCGCTGGTGGAGACGATCCGTAGGCCGGCATCGCGAGGGGCATGTTCCATGCGAAGAATCTCATCCGGGAGATCGGGCTGACGATTGCCGTCCGGGTCGTAGAACATCATCCAGCCTTGCGTCCAGTCGCTGTCGGCGCGGCAGCCTTTCAGGCCGTCGTACGGGCACACCACGGTCGGGGTGTGGTAGCTGATCGCCGTGCTCCGGGCGGACGCCATGAACGATGTAATCAGATTGGTCGTGGCGCTTTCCCGCTGTCGCTGGAGTAGGCCGTGATAGGAAGGGATGGCAACGGCGACCCCGAGGCTGACCAGGGTCACAACGATGCTGGCTTCCAGGAGCGTAAAGCCTCGGCAGCGAGTGTGCTTTGCGGCGCGGCAGGTTCTGTTCATCGGGCAATCCTTTGTCCGTGGCGGTGTGAGTAAGTGTCGCCCGCAGGCTCGGCGCCGGGCATCGGCGGCCGCCTTGCTTGGCTGTCGGACAGGCCGCATCAGGGGGTAGGAAATCCCTGCATCCGGGCCTCACCTGGCCCGGGTCTATACTTTTCGCTCGTGCAAGGCAGGTCCCATGACTGAACGTTTCCAGCTCGTTTCCCCGTACTCCCCCGCGGGCGACCAGCCCGCGGCCATCGACCGGCTGACCGAGAATTTCGAGTCCGGCCTGGCCAAGCAAACCCTGCTGGGCGTGACCGGCTCGGGCAAGACCTACACCATCGCCAACGTGGTCGAGCGCATCCAGAAGCCGACCCTGGTCATGGCGCCCAACAAGACCCTGGCCGCGCAGCTCTACGGCGAGTTCAAGTCGTTCTTCCCGCACAACGCGGTGGAGTACTTCGTCAGTTATTACGACTACTACCAGCCGGAAGCCTACGTGGCGGCTTCGGACACGTTCATCGAGAAGGACAGCTCGATCAACGAGCACATCGAGCAGATGCGCCTGGCGGCGACCAAGACGCTGCTGTCCCGGCGCGATGCGCTGGTAGTGGCCACCGTCTCGGCGATCTACGGCCTGGGCGCGCCGGAAGACTATCTCTCCCTGCGCCTGATCCTGTCCAAGGGCGAGCACATCGACCAGCGCCAGCTGATCCGCCACCTGACCGATCTGCAGTACACGCGTAACGAATACGAACTGCAGCGCGGCGCCTTCCGCGTGCGCGGCGAGGTGATCGACGTGCATCCGGCAGAAAACGACGTGGAGGCGCTGCGGATCGAGCTGTTCGATGGCGAGGTCGAGCAGCTGACCCTGTTCGATCCGTTGACCGGCGAGACCCTGCGCAAGGTGCCGCGCTTCACGATCTACCCCAAGACGCACTACGCCACCACGCGCGAGCGCACCCTGAGCGCCGTGGACAGCATCAAGCTGGAACTGAAGGAGCGGCTGGACCAGCTCTACGCCCAGAACAAGCTGGTCGAAGCCCAGCGCCTAGCCCAGCGCACCCAGTTCGATTTGGAGATGATGGCCGAGGTCGGGTTCTGTTCAGGCATCGAGAACTATTCGCGGCACCTAACCGGCAAGGGGCCGGGCGAGCCGCCGCCGACGCTGTTCGACTACTTGCCCGCCGATGCGCTACTGGTCATCGACGAGTCGCACGTGACCATTCCGCAGATCGGCGCGATGTACAAGGGCGACCGCTCGCGCAAGGAGACCCTGGTGGAGTTCGGGTTCCGCCTGCCGTCCGCGCTGGACAACCGCCCGCTGCGCTTCGAGGAGTGGGAGGCGCGTTCGCCTCGCAGCATTTACGTTTCCGCCACGCCTGGGCCTTATGAACTGCGTGAATCCGATGGCGAGATCACCGAACTGGTGGTGCGCCCGACCGGCCTGACCGATCCGGAGGTGGAGATTCGTCCGGTCGGCACCCAGGTCGACGACCTGCTGTCGCAGATCACCGAGCGGATCGGCTGGGGCGATCGGGTCCTGGTCACCACGCTGACCAAGCGCATGGCCGAGAACCTGACCGAGTACCTGGGCGAGCACGGCGTCAAGGTGCGCTACCTGCACTCGGATATCGACACGGTCGAACGCGTGGAGATCATCCGCGACCTGCGCCTGGGCAAGTTCGATGTGCTGGTCGGCATCAACCTGCTGCGCGAGGGCCTGGACATGCCCGAGGTGTCACTGGTAGCGATCCTGGATGCGGACAAGGAGGGCTTCCTGCGCTCGACCGGCTCGCTGATCCAGACCATCGGCCGCGCTGCACGCAACCTGCGCGGCAAGGCGATTCTCTATGCCGACCGGCTTACACCGTCCATGAAGGCCGCGATCGAGGAGACCGACCGCCGCCGGCAGAAGCAGGAGGAGTACAACATCGAGCACGGCATCGTGCCCAAGTCGGTGGCACGCCCGATCATGGACATCATGGAAGGCGCGCGCGACGCAGCCAACGACGAGGCACCCAAGCGCGGCAAGGGGCGCAGGGTCGCCGAGCCGTCTGAGAACTACGGGGCGTTGAGTCAGTCGCAGATCGCCGCGAAGCTCAAGGAGCTGGAGACCCGGATGTACCAGCACGCCCGCGACCTGGAGTTCGAGGACGCCGCCCGGTTGCGCGATGAGATCGGCAAGCTCAAGGCCGTTAGCCTCTCGGTCTAGGGGTAAGGCGGCCACGGCAGAAAATTCGACCGGGCCCGTTCCCGTCCAGCCGAAGGGGTGGTATGATGCGCGCCCTCCCAGCGAGGGCGCAATTTGATTGCGACGGGCGGTTAGCTCAGCGGTAGAGCACTACCTTGACATGGTAGGGGTCACAGGTTCGAACCCTGTACCGCCCACCACCTTTCCCTTGGCGGGGCAGGTGGGACAAGAAAGGCCGGGCATTGCCCGGCTTTTTTGCGTCTGGGTTTGGACTAGGTGGTCCTGGTGTGGAGCGCCCGGAGATACCCGTTTCGAAGCGGCCGGCTGCGGAGTATGGGCAGTTCCCCTTCCGGTCTGCCGCATCAAGGTGGCCGGCGCGCACCCGGATGGCTTAGGATCGTGTCGTCGCACCGGTGAAGGAACGCCAGGGTGGAATATCGCCACACGATTCTGCAGAAGCATGGCTATCAGGTTGTCGCCCTGACACGCGACGCGGACCCCGCCTACGCCCCCGACGAAGTGATCGGGTACGCCGTGGTCACCGACTCCGGCGCCAAGCTGCGCGACGAGCCTTCGCTCGAAGAGGCGCGGCTCTACATGGAGCAATTGCTCGAGGATCTGCAACCTGAGCGCGCGGATGACGCGCGTCCACGCCGACGCCGCTCCGTGCGCCCCAAGCGCTCAGGTCCCACCCGCTGACTGCTGTACCGGCCCGCCCGGGTCGGTTTCAAGGAGGAAATCGCTTGACCAAGGGGAAACTCGTCTTCGCTGGCGTCCTGACTGTCCTGGCGCTGGCCGCAGGGCTCTATCTGTCCGGCTACGCCACCATGCTCCTGATCAAGGTCAGGGCGCCGCTGCACTGGAATACCTATCTCCAGTACATGCAGGCGCTGGGTGATGCGCGTTATCAACCCTATGTCGGCAGGATCAAGGCAGGTGGCTACATCGGCTTTGGTGGCGTCCTGCTCGTCTACGCGCTGACGCTTGTTCTTGTATTCAAGCCGAAGAAGAAATCGCTCCACGGCGATGCACGCTTTGCCACCGCTGGGGACCTCGCCAAGCACGACATGCTCAAGCCGTCGGCCAACGGGATCATCGTGGGCAAGTTCGGCGGCAAGCTGGTGCGGTTGCCGGGGCAGCAGTTCGTGATCCTGGCCGCGCCGACCCGATCGGGCAAGGGCGTGGGCGTGGTCATTCCCAACCTGCTCGAGTATGCCGAGTCGGTGGTGGTGCTGGACATCAAGCAGGAGAATTTCGATCTCACCAGCGGTTGGCGCAAGTCGCAAGGGCAGGAGGTCTTTCTCTTCAATCCTTTCGCCGAGGACCGTCGCACACACCGTTGGAATCCGCTGACCTACGTTTCCTCCGACCCCGCGTTCCGCGTCTCGGACCTGATGAGCATCGCCGCGATGCTCTATCCAGACGGCGCCGAGGACCAGAAATTCTGGGTCAGCCAGGCGCGCAATGCCTTCATGGCCTTCGCGCTGTTCCTGTTCGAGAACCGCGACGACGAGCTGGCCACGGGATTCCCGTTCTCCTCCGGTGCGCCGACGCTGGGACGCATCTATCGTCTTTCGTCCGGCGACGGGACCGAACTAAAGGCCTATCTGCGGGGGCTCGCAGGCCGCAAGTTCCTGAGCGACAACGCGCGCTCGGCGTTCTCCAATCTCCTCTCGCAGGCTGACGAGACGTTCGCCTCGATCATGGGCACGCTCAAGGAGCCGCTCAACGCCTGGATCAATCCCGTGCTCGACGCGGCGACCTCGGCGGACGATTTCCTGCTCACCGATCTGCGCAAGAAGAAGATGAGCATTTACATCGGCATCCAGCCCAACAAGCTGGCCGAGAGCCGGCTGATCATCAATCTTTTCTTCAGCCAGATCATCAATCTCAATACCCGTGAACTGCCGCAGAGCAATCCGGAATTGAAGTATCAATGCCTCCTGCTGATGGACGAGTTCACCGCCATCGGCAAGGTCGACATCATCGCCACCGCGGTGTCCTACATGGCCGGCTACAACATCCGCCTGCTGCCCATCATCCAGTCGATGGCGCAACTGGACGCCACCTATGGCAAGGACGTGTCGCGCACGATCATCACCAATCATGCGCTGCAGATCCTCTATGCCCCGCGCGAGCAGCAGGACGCCAACGACTATTCCGAGATGCTGGGCTACACCACCTACAAGCGACGCAACATCACGCGCGGGCGCGACACCACGCGCAGCATCTCAGAGGAGCGGCGCGCACTGATGCTGCCGCAGGAACTCAAGGCCATGGGGTTTGATGCCGAGGTCTTCATGTACGAAGGCATCCCGCATCCGGTGAAGTGCGAGAAGATCAAGTACTACAAGGATCGCCACTTCACCGCCCGCCTAAAGGAAAAGGTGCAGGTCACGCCTATCTCTGTTTAGTGTGACTTTCATCTCAAAATTTGTGGAATCGAGGAGCGTCGTGCGGAGATAAGTGCACGCTGAACGCTTGACCGCTTCGCCAAGTGCACGTTAGCTTTACTCAACAGGGGGCGCCTGGATCGCGGTCCTTATCCAGGGACGAGCCCGTCGGCAAGATGCGCCGGTGAGCTGAAGGCAAGGAGGCTGCAAGGATGTTGGGGAATTCTTGGTTATGGCGCGGCGCAATGCCGGCCATTGTGCATCCGCACCTTCGTCGCGCACGTCCACTTCCCGTTCTTGTTCAAGCGCACCACCTGTGCGCTCGCTCGCAGTCATTCGTTGTGCCTGACCTGAATGCAGGCCGGGCTTTCATGTCTTTGAAATATCCGGCCTGGAACAGGAGTACACGCGGGTGAGTCGTCGGAACGCCTTCAGAAATACATTTCCGCTGGCTTTGATCAGCATCGTGCTTGCCGGCTGCGGGACCACGCCTGCGCCTGATTACCGCGGGAAGTGGCGGCCGCTCAATACCTATTCCGAAGCCCCGATCGAGCTTCCCTTGGCGAATGCGTACATCTTCCAGGCTTCACCCATGGACGGCACGCTCAAGACCATGCTGTCGCGCTGGGCCAAGGACAGCGGCATGCAGTTGGACTACCGGTTTGGCTCCGACTTCACCCTGTTCGGCCCCGTGGCACAGATCGATACCACCGATATTCGCGATGCCGCAGCTCAGCTAAGCAGCGCCTATGCCAGCCATGGGGTTTCGATCTATGTCGTTTCCAAGACGATCACCGTTGCGCCGGTGTCGGCGGCGCCGACTGCAGCCGAGCCGGCACAGTAGGTGGCAAGCCTGAACTTCTGGATACGCGTCGAATAACTTAAGAAGCGCCGAGCGCATGATCACTCGAAAGAAAGAAGAAACAGCCAAGGTCAAGTCGGCCATCAATAAGGCGGTGAGCTACGAGCTCACCATCGCCGATATGGCAAAACGGAGCGAGCGACGTGCCTGGCAGGTGGCGACCGGCGCAATCATGCTGTCTCTCGTTCTGGCCGCAGGGTACTTTGTGCTGCTGCCGCTCAAAGAGAAAACCCCCTTCATTGTGCTGGCTGACCCCTACACCGGAAATGTGCAGGCAAGCCGCCTGGTTGGCGATGTCATGGACAAGCGCCTGACCATGAATGAGGCAATCAATCGAGCGAATGTCGATCGTTACGTGCTCGCACGCGAATCCTATGACGCCGATCTGACCTTCACCCCTCTGGGCGGCTGGCGACATGTCTACGCGACATCATCAAGCGCCGTTGCCGCGTCCTATCGCGCGTTGTTTTCAAAGAACAATCCCGCCAGCCCGATCAACACAATGGGGCGACAATCAGCGATCCGCGTCAAGATCCTGAGCACTGTTTTGGTCCGTACGCCTGATGGGCGTGGCTATCGTGGCGCGACGGTACGCTTTCAGCGGTTTCAGTACGACAAGAAAAATGGCATGACCCAGCCGTTGGATAACAAGCTGGCGACCATCGATTACGAATACAACCCAGGCCTGAAGTTCGAGGATCAGGATCGCGTCATCAACCCGATGGGTTTCCAGGTCACCAGCTACCGCCTCGATGATGATGCCGCAAGTCTGCCGCCGGCTGAGACGCTGGTCGAGCCTGCACAGGGGGGCGCAAGCGCGCCTGCCGTATCCGAGCCGCCTGAACTTCCCCCAGTTGACCAGAATGGAGCTTCCCCGCAATGAGTGCGCCTCCACGCCCCGGTGCATTGCCGGTCATGTTCCTGATGCTTCTGTGTGCGTTGGCGTGGCCTGCTTCCGCACAGGTGATTGATCGCTATGAGTACAAGCCCGATGCGATCTATCAGGTGAGGACTGGGCTCGGCATCACGACACAGATCGAACTGAGTCCTAACGAGCAGATCCTCGATTACAGTACCGGCTTCAGTAGCGGCTGGGAATTGTCTCGGCGCGAAAATGTCTTCTACCTCAAGCCGAAGAATACGGACGTGGACACCAATATGATGGTGCGCACCGCGACCCACTCCTACATCTTCGAGTTGAAAGTCGTGGCGACCGACTGGAAGACGCTTAGTCAGGCCCGCGCCTCCGGCGTCCAGTACAAAGTGAGCTTCGTCTACTCGCCCGAGACGCAATTCGCGAGTGCGGCCCCGACGCAAGAAGTTGCCAACAAGGAACCACCGGAGGCGCTCGATCTGGGGATCGATAAGGGGCGCAGGTATTACTACGATTATTCGTACGCGACGCGAAGCAAAGCCCAGTGGCTGATTCCGACGACGGTCTACGATGACGGTCGCTTCACCTATATCAAGCTGAATGATGGCGTTAGTTTCCCGAGCGGGAATTTTCCGACCGTCTATGGCCGCCAAGAGGCCCACAGCGAGGACTTCGTCGTGAACACCACCGTGGACAAGAACACCATCGTGGTGCATGGGACTTACCCCTACTTGGTGATCCGGCACGGTCTGAATGTGGTCGGCTTGCGGAGGAATGAGCAGAAATGAATCAGCACAATCCCCCCAACGACCGTGATGACGTTCCGGGAGACGGTGCATCCGAAGCACGTCGCAATCCGTACTTCAACGCGGGCCGCGAGCAGGAGTTCGAGGATCTGGATGCGGGTGCACCGAGCCTTAGGGCTGAAGAAGGGCAGAGGCTCAATCGGCGTGCCTTGTTGTTCCTTGGGGCCACGCTGCTTCTGATCCTTGTCATGGCGGCCATGTTCCTGAAGATGTTCGATGGCGGCGGCAATGACAAGTCGGCGCCTGAGCGTGTGCGCGTGGAGCGTCCCTTGATTCCTGACGCGCCCGAGGTCGTTGCGCCGCTCCCGGCAGCTGGGCCTACAGAGTCGGTCGCGCCGCTTCCGCTGGAGGAGCCGCGGGAATACGGGCGTGAGCAGATGGCGTCGTCCCGTCGTGATGCCGGTCCGTCTGGGCCATCACTGGTTGAGCGCCGCATTGCGGACAGCGGCGGCAGTGTTGGCGGTGCTCAGCCTAGTGCGGGCGGGCCGACGAATGCTTCAGGCATGCTCGGTAGCGGTGAGCCCGGCGGCCAGCCCTCCATCCAGGCGCAGCTCGCGCCTACGTCCTACGCAACGTATCTGCGCAAGCCGGATACCCTGCTGTTGCGCGGAACCTATATTCGATGTGTCCTGGAGACCCACATCGTCACTGATGTGTCCGGGTTCACCAGCTGCGTCGTGACCGAGCCAGTGTATTCGGTCAACGGGAAGCGGCTCTTGCTGCCCAAAGGGTCGAAAGTTAGCGGCTCATATTCTGGCGGCGGTGGCCGTACCAATCGCGTCGCCGTGATCTGGGATCGCATTACCACACCGACAGGGCTGGATGTGATGATGTCCAGCCCCGGTGTCGATAATCTTGGTGGGGCGGGACATCCCGGCGATCTGGACAACCACTGGGCGAGCAAGATTAGCTCGGCACTCATGATCAGCATGATCGCGGATGCCTTCAAGTATGCCGGGGAAAAGAACGGGCCAGAGCGGACCACGATCAGTCCGACAGGCACGACCTACATTGAACCCTATGAAAGCGAGACCGCGAAGACGGCGCAGAAGCTCGCCGATCAAATGATCAGTCAGCAGATGGCGCGTACCCCTACCATCACCATCAACCAGGGGACTGTGTTGAATGTCTACGTCGCCAAGGACGTCGACTTCTCCGGCGTGCTGCCGAGCTATCAGTGACGGCCGGGATGATGTCTTCCGAGGTTGGTGAGGGCCCAATGGCCCAGGTTTCCAATGAGTTTCTGAACTACCAGTATGAGGTGCTCGGTATTCAGGAATACATGGCCTCGCCGGATGTCACGGAAATCTGCATCAATCGTCCGGGTGAGCTGTACTTAGAGGGACGTGGAGGTTGGCGCAAGGTCGAGGTCCCTTCCCTCAATTTCGAGCGTGCACGGCAGTTCTGTACCGCCGTCGTCAACGAGAGCAATACCGGTCAGCGCATCACCGATGCTGATCCAGTGGTGTCGCTGACTTTCCCGACTGGGCAGCGTGCCCAGTTCGTGATCCCTCCTGCCTGCGATCCTGGCAAGGTCTCCATCACGATTCGGCTTCCATCGCATCAAACGCGAACGCTCGACCAATATCAGCAGGAGGGCTTCTTCGACCAGATCCTTGAGGGCACCGCTGGCCTGAGCGCGCATGACGAAGAACTGCTTGAATTGCGCAGCAAGCGTGATTACGCCGAATTCTTCCGCAAGGCCGTGCACTACAAGAAGAACATTGTCGTGGCCGGCGCAACCGGTAGCGGCAAGACGACGTTCATGAAAGCACTGGTCCATCACATCCCAGACGAAGAGCGACTGGTCACCATCGAAGACGCGCGCGAGCTGTTTATCCAACAGCCCAACGTCGTCCACCTGCTGTATTCAAAAGGCGGGCAGAGCACAAGTAACGTCTCTGCGAAGAGCTGCATGGAAGCATGCCTGCGAATGAAGCCTGATCGCATCATCCTGGCCGAGTTGCGCGGTGATGAATCGTTCTACTTCATCCGAAACTGCGCGTCCGGGCATCCGGGATCGATCACAAGTTGCCATGCGGGCAACATCACGCAGACCTGGGATCAGCTTGCCCTCATGGTCAAAGCCTCCACAGAAGGGGCGGGGCTTGAGTTCTCGGTGATCAAGCGCTTGCTCATGATGACCATCGATATCGTGGTCCATATCAAGGCGCACGGCGGCGGGCGTTACATTACGGGAATCGACTTCGGCCCCGATCGAACATTTGACGATTGATTTGTGACGAACATCACCATTAGCGGGGCTTGTTGGTGCGGCCCGCTCACGGTGGTGCTGAATGAATTGACACTGGGCAGCGCTGCCGCGAAGATCACTCTCGCGACCGCTGTTTGGTTCGCTCCCATAAAGGAAACAAGGGCACTCGTTGCAACGAGTGGCAGGCTCAAGGAGACGCACATGCTTCCCTATGTGGACATGATGCAATGCCAAAATCTCGCGGTTTCGCCAGACGTCATGCAGCACGTCGTTCAAGTGGAATCTGCTGCCAACCCCTACGCAATCGGGGTTGTCGGGGGGCGTTTGGTGCGCCAGCCGGAAAGCCTCGCGGAGGCGGTCGCAACGGCCGAAATGCTCGAGCAACGCGGCTACAACTTCTCAGTCGGTCTTGCGCAGGTCAATCGCCACAACCTGGGCCGCTTCGGTATCAGTGATTACACGGCAGCCTTCGACAAGTGCACCAACCTGCGGGCAGGCTCACAGATTCTCTCCGAATGTCGTACGCGGGCTGCTGGCGACTGGGGGAAGGCGTTCAGCTGCTACTACTCCGGCAATTTCTCCACCGGATTCCAGCACGGGTACGTGCAGAAGATCGTTGCCTCCATCCGGGCGGCACAAGGCGGCATGACATCGACGCCGGTGGCACTTGCCGCAGCGTCCTCCAGCGCGCCAGAGCGAGCCGAACGAACCACACCGCGCCGCGTCGTGGAGGACCTCAACGACACAGGACCGCTGGCGTTTTCCGCCCCCGCAGTGATGCGCTCCGGAGGAGCAGGGGCGTCGCCTCGAAATCAGTCCGCTGCGCTCGTGAATGATGATCCCGGCGCACATGCCGGTGAGGTCGTCCATCTCACGCCCGGCGGCCCTCGCTATGCGGATAGCGCTGGGCCAGCCGTCACCCAAGCGCCGAGGAATGAGGTGGAGGTTCAAGCCGCCGCAGGGCCCTTGCAGGCCAATCCGGCCGGGCGGGACAGCATCGATGCAGCCTTTGTCTTCTGATTTTTGTACCCGCGTTGCCTGAATGGGCGGGTACGGATACCCCGGGGAGGCTTCCCCCCAAACCACCCTCGTACAAGGAGATAGACAGGATGAACAAGCAGGACAAGTTGATTTCGGCCGAAGGAGCCATGGTGGCAAGCAAGGCGCTTGCAAGAGCCTCGCTCTTCGTCTTTGCGCTGATCGCCATGCCGGCGATGGCCGACAATAGTGGTTATCAGGAGACCGAGGACAGCGTCTGCGGCTTCCTGGGCAGCGTGAACAATCTGCTGACCATCGCGTCGATCGCCGTGGTGACCATCGCCGTGATCTTCGCCGGCTATCAGATTGCCTTTGCGCACAAGCGGATCGGGGACGTTGCGCCGATTCTGATCGGTGGCCTATTGATCGGAGCCGCGGGACAGATTGCCGCCATGATCATGCCGAAGAACACCAATCAGGGCGCCTGCATGACCGAGGGATCGACGGTCGGCCTCATTGTTGCGCACCTTCCCAATCTCTTTTAAAGCGTACGATGGAAAAGAACATCATGTTCCGCGGGTGCACGCGGCCGGCGATGTTCATGGGCGTGCCGTATGTCCCGTTTTTCATCGGGGCAGGCGGCACGCTCCTTTTCGCCATGTACAGCGGAAATCTATTGTGGCTGCTCGCGCTTCCGGTCGTGATCTTCGTGATGCGGCAGATGGCCAAGCGTGACGAGATGATCTTCCGCCTGCTTGGTCTGCGCCTGCAGTTCCGTCTGCGCGTCCGCAACGTCCGCGACAATGACGGACTCTGGGTGTTCTCGGCAAACCCCTATCGCGATAAGCGAGCCGATTGAGACGCCGGCGCTTCGCGCCGGTCTGCATAACTGCCAAGGACGTAGTGATGTTTAACCCCGACTCTCCCATCAGCGATTTCATTCCCTACTCGAGCCACGTCGCTCAGTCGGTTGTCAAGACGACGGGTGGGGACTACATGCTGACCTGGCACCTCGGAGGGCTGCCCTTTGTTGGCCGCGAGGAGTGGGAGCTGGAACATCGCCACAAGACATTCAATCGGATGTTGCAGACCCTACGTGCGCCTGATTTCGTCAATGTGGCCTTCTGGGTACATGACGTTCGCCGGCGTGGCAGCATCAGGCAGCACAGCAGCTTTGCCCACCGCTTCAACCAGCAGCTCTCCGATGACTACTTCGAGAGCCTGGCCAAGCAAAAAGTGATGCGCAACGAGATGTACCTGACCCTGATCTATCGTCCTGTCGTCTCGGGAAAGAGTTTCATCGAGAAAACGGACAACCTGGAGCGGCTGCGTGCGATGGAGGAGCAAGCCGTCGAGAAGGTCTTGGAACTGGCCGGGAACGTCGAGGCCGTGCTCAAGGACTATTCACCGTACCGACTAGGCGTCTACGAGGCGCGTAATGGCGTGGTCTTTTCCGAGACCCTCGAGTTCCTCGGGTACATCCTCAACCGCGTGACCGAACCGGTTCCGGTGCTGGGGGCGTCCGTCAAGGATTACCTTGCCGTCAGTCGGCACCTGTTCTCCGCCAAGACCGGCGACTACATCATCGCGGCTCCGGATGGAGAGAAGCACTACGGGGCCGTACTCAACGTCAAGGAATATCCGGACGGCACGTTCCCCGGCATCCTCAACGGGCTCAAGTACCTGGACTTCGAATACGTCATCACGCATTCCTTCAGTCCCATGGGGCGTCACGATGCGCTCAAGGTCCTGGACCGGACCAAGGGCATGATGATCTCCTCGGGCGACAAGGCCGTCAGCCAGATCGCCGAGCTGGATCACGCGATGGACCAGCTCTCCTCCGGCAATTTCGTGCTGGGGGAATATCACTTCGTCATGTCGGTCTACGCAGACAGCCAGGCAAGGCTGCAGCAGAACGTGGCCACGGCGCGCGCGGAGCTATCCAATGCCGGCTTCGTGACCGCCAAGGAGGATCTGGCGATCACCGCCTCGTTCTATTCCCAGTTGCCTGCCAACTGGAAGTACCGCACGCGCCCGGCCAATATCAGTTCGCTCAACTTCCTTGGGCTCTCGCCGCTGCATAACTTCGCCACGGGCAAGCGTGAGAACAACCCTTGGGGGGAGTGCGTCACCACGCTGCAGACCACCAATGGCCAGCCCTATTATTTCAATTTCCATGCCACACACCCGGCCGAGAACTCCTTCGGGGAAAAGGCCATCGCCAATACCATGGTCATCGGCAAGTCGGGTACCGGCAAGACCGCGTTGATCAACTTCCTGCTCAGCCAGGTGCAGAAGTACACCCCGTCGCCGACCATCTTCTTCTTCGACAAGGACCGCGGCGCGGAGATCTTCGTTCGCGCCTGCGGAGGGAATTACCTGGCGCTCGAGAATGGCCGTCCGACTGGCTTCAATCCCTTCCAGTGCGAGCGTAACGAGGCCAACGTGCAGTTCCTGGCCGACTTGATCAAGGTGCTGGCGGGCAAGCAGGCGTATACCGCACGCGAGGATGAGGACATCTTCCGCGCGGTCGAGAGCATTCTCGACACCCCAATGCGCTTACGCACGATGACCAACTTCCAGAAGAGCCTGCCCAACATGGGCGATGACGGCCTGTACGCCCGTATCCGCAAATGGACCGCTGGCAACTCGCTGGGCTGGGTATTCGACAATCCCATGGATACCATCGACCTGCAGAAGGCGAACATCATTGGGTTCGACTACACGGACATCATCGACAATCCCGAAGTCCGCGCCCCGGTGATCAACTATCTCCTACACCGGCTGGAGGAGCTGATCGACGGCCGGCCGCTGATCTATGTGATGGATGAATTCTGGAAGATCCTGGATGGCAAGGGCGGGCTGAAGGAATTCGCGAAGAACAAGCAGAAGACCATCCGAAAGCAGAACGGCCTGGGCATCTTCGCCACGCAGAGTCCCGAGGACGCGCTGGCCAGCGACATCTCTGCCTCCCTGATCGAGCAGACTGCGACCCTGATCCTGCTGCCCAACCCCAACGCGAGCCGCGATGACTATATCGAAGGGCTCAAGCTCACCGAAGCCGAGTATCAGGTCGTCGTTAGCCTCGATGAGCGCTCGCGCTGCTTCTTGGTCAAGCAGGGCCATGGTTCGGTGGTGTGCCAGTTGAATCTGCGCGGTCTCGACGACGCCCTGTCGGTGATTTCCGCCTCCACCGACAACATCGAGGTCATGCATCAGGCGCTGGAGCAGCGCGCCATCGAACTAGAAAAGTCGCAGGATGCGCTTGAGCCGGACGATTGGTTGGCGCTGTTCTATGAGAACCGGAAGGGCTCTGGTAAGCGCGGCGCACGTCACAATACCGAACGCCGCGTTGCGTCCGTCAATTGATCGAGAGTACATGGGAATCTTCATGAACATCAAACCCTTCACTCAGCGATTTACCCAGCCGAATGGCTACATCGTGATGCGGCTGCTCATGGCACTCGTGCTGTGCTGCACCTGCCTGCCTGCGTTCGCCCAATGGTCGGTCACCGACGATGAAACCCATCAGGGTATCAGTGAACTGAAGAGCGATATCAACGAGCGCTTGGACAAGATATATAAGCAGTCCAACGTCAACGGCCAGACGTACAGCGCTGACAACCACAAGAGTCTGACGCTCCAGTACAGCGACTCCAGTCAAGGCGGCGAGCAGCTGTCCGGTGAGCGGGAACTGTCCAAGGTGACCTCGCAGCAGCTCAGTGACCTTATCGCCGCCCGCTGTCCGACGGGTTCGAGCAATCCACAGAGTGCCCAGCAGCAGCCGATCTGCAAAGACATCGTCGAGCGCGAGTCCAAGCTGCAGAACTACATGATCGATATGCTGGAGCTGACAAAGAACCGCCAGGATGAACTCAAGGAAATCTTGCGAGAGCGCCAGGACATCAATTCCGGCGCTGAGCATGAAATGGGTCAATTGCAGTCCAATACCAACCGGTTGCTCGCATTGCAGGCGCAGTTGCAGATCGACGCCACCAACTATCACCTCACCGTCGCCAGCTACGACCGTTACCTGTCAGCCCAGCGTGCCCGCTTGGCTGACTATGCCAAGCAGTTGGCAAATGGTGGCAACTCCAGTCTTGGTGGCATGGTGGGTTCGGCGGTCCTGTTGCAGGGTGCGCTCCAAATGGCACCGACCATCAGTGACATGTTGACCTCGTTCTGAGGCCTCACCCGGGTCACACCCGGCCCGCATCACTAGTCTGATCGGCGAACCATGGAGCGGGGCGCCGCCTCCAAGGAAAAGGAAAACTAAACCGTGCCAACCGACATCCTCTCCGGTCTATCTAATCTGATCTTCTACCAGCAGATTCAGACCTATCTCCGCGATCGCATTGGCGACTTTCAGTCGCGCATTCTCGGCAATTTTGCTGAGGTGCTGGGCGTCACCGCACTGTCGTTGCTGACTATCTGGATCTTCTGGCAGGGATGGCGCGTGGTCAGTGGACGCTCTCGCGAGCCAATGATGGCGCTGGTTGGTGATTCGCTCAAGGCCATGCTTATCATCGGCATCGCGACGGGCTGGGCGGGCAACTCAACCTCGCTATACACCAAGCTGACCGACGGACTGGGGAAGGCCATCTATGGTGCGGTGACCGGTACGACGGATGACATCGACAGCATGTACCACGTCATGGATGCCAACCTGGCCGTCACGACTGCGGCCCTGGGCGCTATCAGCGCAGTGGAGAAGGGGCGGGACGGTAGTGGTCAGGGCAATTCCGTGTCAGATGACATGCTCATCGAGGCCGTCGCTGCCTTTGGGACGGGCGGCCCGGCGCTGGCTGGCGGCACCATGATCACGCTCAACAAGCTGGCGATGGCGATGTTCACGGGTTTTGGTCCGTTCTTCATCATGTGTCTGCTATTCGATGCCACGAAGCCCTTGTTCCAGAAGTGGTTGTTCTACGGTGTCGGCACCATGTTTGCCCTGGCGGTGCTGTACGTCGTGCTGATCATCGCGACTGAGATGATGTTGGCAGTGGCGGCTACCTTCTGGCTTAGCAGCGCGCTGGTTCAGAATCCAGATGGCATGCGTACGGTATCTATCCAGACAGGCGGATTGGGCATCATCCTGACGATGCTGATCGTGACTGGCCCTCCCATGGCTGCAGCCTTCTTCAACGGTATGCTCGGGCAGTTCAATCCTTATGCGGCCATTGGGCCTGGATCATCGACTTCGCCGAATGGGCAGCGGACCCCGGTGCAGGTGCAGAGTCAAATGGGGCAAGCTCTATCTGGCGGGGCTACTACGCAACGAATTGAGGGGCCAAATGTTACAAATAATTATACGGGCAACACTCAAAGAATCGCTGCAAATCAAGGTAGCCGAGGTGAGGCGAATAAAGAAAGAGAATTTTAATCAGCTTGGTTTTAATGTTTCGGGCATTTTTAAGTTTGCTTTTTTTGCGACCTTCGGAATGTCAAGCGTTTTTTTTGCTGGCGCATCGTTTGCACAAACGCGCTGCCCTCCGGGTTCGGCTATCGGGTCGGGACAATGCGCGCCGGATGACGTGGATTCGTCAGATCAAGGTCCAGTTACGGTGGTGCGCTATACAGGCTACTGGACCAAGACTTGGGGTGCGCTTGCAAACGGGGAGAATGGAATTGGTGGGGTTTCAGTCGATTTTGAAAAGAAGAGGGATGCGAAACTATCGGCGATAAAAAACTGTGAGGACCGTGGCGGGACGAAATGCAAAGTGGTAATCACGTACTACGATCAGTGCGTTGTGGCGACATTCCCAAAGAATGGAGTGCCCGGAAAGTCGAGTGGCCGCACAAACACCGCAGCTACTATCGAAGAAGCAACGCAAGACGGCTTGCAGTCCTGTAGCGAATTGAACGGCGGGGTTCCGTGTGAAGTGGTTTATCAGGCATGCACACAACGCAAGTACATTAAGTATTGATCACGGCGAGGGCTTAGGTTGCTAGGTGAAGAGCATTGCAGGCGATTGGCACCGCCGCTTGTAATTACGCGGGGCGCCCGCTCAGGCCGCCTCTCTTCAGTGTCGAAGCCCTTCTGTACGTCGGTTTCTGTGGCACTCAATGCGTGGCGCGATCCCGCTTCCAGCCGCGGTGCTTGATGTCCAGGTACAGGCTGTAGCTGGCGGTGAAGGCGGGGAAGAGGTTCTGTAGCACGCCCACCGAGTCCTGCTTGGCCGAGAACACGAAGTAGCTCAGGGTCATGAGGCTGCCCAGGACGCTCATGTACCAGAACAGGCGCGGGATGACGGGTTTGCCAGCGCGTTTGGAAGCGACGAACTGAACCAGCCAGCGGCCGCCGAACATCAAGGCGCCGGTGTAGCCAATGAGCTTCCAGCCGGTGACGTGGAGGCCGGTCCAGAACAGCCAGGTGATGGGTTGGTCCAGGAAGGGGATGTCCATGTCGGCTCAGTTTGGTGCGTGCGCATCGCGCGTGTATTGAGGGGTATTGCGAGGTGCGTGACGCACCTGCCGTCAAGCGGGCTAGTAAGCCGGCCTAGAGTTCCCGCACCGCGGTGCGCTTGCTGCGCGTGATCAGCCAGGCGACGCCACGCAGGTCGCGGATGCCGACCAGGGCGCGCTGCAGGTTGTTGTACTTGGACACGCCGCCGCCGCGCGGGCGATGGTTGACCGGAACGCTGATCGTCTTCCAACCGGCGCGCTGCATCAGTGCGGGCAGGTAGCGGTGCATGTGGTCGAAGTAGGGCAGGTCCAGGAAAGCGGCGCGCTCGAAGAGCTTGGTGCCGCAGCCGGTGTCGGGGGTGTCGTCGTGGAGCATGCGCACGCGGATGGCGTTGGCGTATTTGGACGCCCAGCGCTTGCTGCCGCTGTCCTTGCGGTCCACGCGCCAGCCGGCGTAGAGCTTGACCGCCGGGTCGCCGGCATCGCGTGCGGCCAGCAGCTTAGGCAGGTCGGCCGGGTCGTTCTGGCCGTCTCCGTCCAGGGTCGCAATCCAGGCACCGCGCGCGGCTTTGACGCCGGTGCGGATGGCCGTGCTCTGGCCGCTCTGGGTGACGTGCTGGAGGATGCGCAATTCCGGCACTTCGGACTTGAGGGCCTGGAGGGTGGCAACGGTATCGTCGCGGGAGTGGTCGTCCACATAGACGATCTCGAAGGGGACCACGCCACGCAGGGCGGCGACGATCTCGCGGACGAGGGGGGCAGTATTGTCGCGCTCGTTAAAGACCGGCACGACGACGGAAAGGGCTGGGGTCTGCATAATGCGCATTATCCGGCTTTTCCACCGGGCAGGGTCTGGTCGCGGTGCTGACGCTCGGAGGAGCTCGCGTCAGGCGGGCTCCATGGGAGCCGGGCCGCTGTCAGAGTTTTGTGGGAATGGCCATGTCGATCGGTGCGCGCGGCGGGAACCGGGTGCATGGCGACGGCGGCGCGCCGAGGTGGCGCGCACGGTGAGAGGTAACGCGTCGCTACATGCCCGAATAGTTCGGTCCACCGCCGCCCTGCGGGGCGACCCAGACGATGTTCTGGGTAGGGTCCTTGATGTCGCAGGTCTTGCAGTGCACGCAGTTCTGCGCGTTGATCTGCAGCCGCTGGCCGCCGCCGTCGGCGTCGACGAATTCGTAGACCCCTGCCGGGCAATAGCGCGCCTCCGGCCCCGCGTAGGTGGCGAGATTGACGTCCACTGGCACGGAAGGATCCTTCAGGGTCAGGTGGGCGGGCTGGTGCTCGTCGTGGTTGGTGCTGGACAGGAACACCGAGCTGAGCCGGTCGAAGGTCAGCGTGCCGTCCGGCTTGGGATAGGTGATGCGTGGCTGGCGGTCGGCCGGCAGCAGGCAGGCGTAGTCGGGTTGGGTGCGGTGGAGCGTCCAGGGCGGGGTGCGCACGCCCAGCTTGGGCAGCAGCCACTGTTCGATGCCGGTCATCAGGGTCGCGGTGGTACGGCCCTTCTTGAACCACTGCTTGAAGTTCTTGGCCTGCCTGAGCTCGTCGTGCAGCCAACTGGCCTCGAACGCAGCCGGGTAGGCGCTCAGCTCATCGGCACTGCGGCCTTCGCCCAGGGCTGCGAAGGCGGCCTCGGCCGCCAGCATGCCGGTCTTGATCGCCGCGTGGCTGCCCTTGATGCGGCTGGCATTGAGCGTGCCGGCCTCGCAGCCGACCAGGGCGCCGCCGGGGAACACCAGCTTGGGCAGCGACAGCAGGCCGCCGGCGGTGATCGAGCGGGCGCCGTAGCCGACGCGCTTGCCGCCTTCCAGATATTTACGGATCGCCGGATGGGTCTTGAAGCGCTGGAACTCCTCGAACGGACTCAGCCAGGGGTTCTTGTAGTCCAGGCCCACCACCAGGCCGATGGCGACCTTGCCGTCCTCGGCGTGGTACAGGAACGAGCCGCCATAGGTGTCATCGGTGAGCGGCCAGCCGGCGGTGTGGACCACCAGGCCGGGCTCGTGGCGGCTCGGATCGACCTGCCACAGCTCCTTGATGCCGATGCCATAGGCCTGCGGGTCCTTGCCGGCGTCCAGCGAGAACCTGTCCATCAGCTGGCGCCCCAGTTGGCCGCGCGAGCCTTCGGCGAAGATCGTGTACTTGGCGTGCAACTCCATGCCGAGCTGGAAGTCGGCCGTCGGCGCGCCATCCTTGCCCAGCCCCATGTTGCCGGTGGCCACGCCTTTGACCGCGCCAGCCTCGCTGTAGAGGAGCTCGGCGGCGGCAAAGCCGGGGAAGATCTCCACGCCCAGCGCCTCGGCCTGCTGGGCCAGCCAGCGCACCAGCGCGCCCAGGCTGATGATGTAGTTGCCGTGGTTCTTGAAGCAGTCCGGCAGGAAGAAATCCGGCGTGGCCTTGGCGCCGGTCTCGTCCAGGAACAGAAATTCGTCGCGGGTCACGGCCTGCTTGAGCGGGGCGCCCCGTTCCTGCCAGTCCGGGATCAGCTCGGTCAGCGCGCGCGGGTCCATGATCGCGCCGGAGAGGATGTGGGCGCCGGGCTCGGAGCCCTTCTCCAGCACGCACACCGAGACCTCGTTGCCAGCCTGTGCAGCCAACTGTTTGAGCCGGATCGCCGTGGCCAGGCCGCCGGGGCCTGCGCCCACCACGACCACGTCGTATTCCATGGATTCGCGGGGACCGTACTGGGCAAGGAGGGCTTCCGGGGTCATCGGCTGTGCTCCGGCTCTGGGCATGGCGAAAGGGGCGCCATCATAACCAAGCCAACCGAACAAGCGTTTGAATTCCTGCCACCGAGGCCGTGTCACGACAGGTTGATTGGTTCACTCAAGATTGATCAATGCATCGGCCGGTGCCAGATTTGGCGCCCGGTCGCGGACGGGCGTCGCGCGCTTCGTCGTCTCCCCGGCCGGCCCAACGCAAGATCTGATTTCAGGATCCCGCCATGAACACCGCTTATCGCACCCCGCTTCCCGGCACCGCGCTGGACTATGTCGATGCCCGCGCCGCGGTCGAGGCGCGCAGGCCCGGCGCCTGGGCAGGACTGCCGTACACGGCGCGGGTCCACGCCGAAAATCTGGTGCGCTGCGCAGATCCCACGCGCCTTGGCGATTATCTGGACCAGCTGATCGAGCGTCGGCGCGACCTGGACTTTCCGTGGTTCCCCGCGCGCGTGGTCTGCCACGACATCCTGGGCCAGACCGCGCTGGTGGACCTGGCCGGCCTGCGCGATGCCATCGCCGAACAGGGCGGCGACCCGGCCCAGGTCAATCCGGTGGTGCCGGTGCAACTGATCGTGGACCACTCGCTGGCGGTGGAATGCGGTGGCACCGATCCCCAGGCCTTCGCCAAGAACCGCGTGATCGAAGACCGCCGCAATGCCGATCGCTTCGACTTCATCGACTGGACGGCCAAGGCCTTCCACAACGTGGAGGTCATCCCGCCGGGCAACGGGATCATGCATCAGATCAACCTGGAGAAGATGTCCCCGGTCATCTACGTGCGCGATGGGGTGGCCTTCCCCGATACCTGCGTGGGCACCGACAGCCATACCCCGCACGTGGATGCGCTGGGCGTGATCGCCGTGGGTGTGGGCGGCCTGGAAGCGGAGAACGTCATGCTGGGCCGCGCCTCGTGGATGCGCCTGCCGGACATCGTCGGCGTCCAGCTGACCGGCAAGCCGGGCGAGGGCATCACCTGTACCGACATCGTGCTGGCGCTGACCGAGTTCCTGCGCAAGGAGAAGGTGGTCGGCGCCTACCTCGAATTCTGCGGGCCGGGCGCGGCCACGTTGAGCATCGGCGACCGCGCGACCATCTCCAACATGTGCCCGGAATACGGCGCGACCGCCGCGCTGTTCCACATCGACCAGCAGACCCTGGACTACCTGCGCCTGACCGGCCGCGAGGAAGCGCAGGTGCAACTGGTGGAAACCTACGCCAAGACCGCCGGCTTCTGGGCCGACGACCTGGTCGCAGCGCAGTACGAGCGGACCTTGCAGTTCGACCTGTCCAGCGTGGATCGCACCCTGGCCGGGCCGTCCAACCCGCATCGGCGCCTGCCCACGCGGCTGCTGGCCGAACGCGGCATCGCCGTGGACCTGGACAAGGCC
The DNA here is from genome assembly GCF_028198165.1 of Pseudoxanthomonas sp. JBR18. Lineage (NCBI taxonomy): Bacteria > Pseudomonadati > Pseudomonadota > Gammaproteobacteria > Lysobacterales > Lysobacteraceae > Pseudoxanthomonas > Pseudoxanthomonas sp. JBR18. Next base: position 167,981 of record NZ_CP116339.1, on the reverse strand, counting down.
CGTCAGGAGGAGGCCCAGGGCCTGATGCCTGACGGCGCCGTGGTGATCGCGGCGATCACCAGCTGCACCAACACCTCCAACCCACGCAACGTCATTGCCGCCGGCCTGCTGGCGCGTAACGCCAACGCGCGTGGGCTGACCCGCAAGCCCTGGGTGAAGACCTCGCTGGCACCGGGCTCCAAAGCGGTGCAGCTGTATCTGGAGGAGTCCGGCCTGCTGCCGGAGCTGGAGCAGCTCGGCTTTGGCATCGTCGGATTCGCCTGCACCACCTGCAACGGCATGAGCGGCGCGCTGGACCCCAAGATCCAGCAGGAAATCATCGACCGCGACCTGTATGCCACCGCGGTGCTCAGCGGCAACCGCAACTTCGACGGGCGCATCCATCCGTATGCCAAGCAGGCGTTCCTGGCCTCGCCGGCGCTGGTGATCGCCTATGCGATTGCCGGCACCGTGCGCTTCGATATCGAGAAGGACGTGCTGGGCGTCGACGCGGACGGCACGCCGATCACCTTGAAGGACCTGTGGCCCAGCGATGCGGAGGTCGATGCGGTGGTCAAGGCCAGCGTCAAGCCCGAGCAGTTCCGCAAGGTCTACGGGCCGATGTTCGACGTGCGCGTGGAGCACGGCGAGAAGATCAGCCCGCTGTACGACTGGCGCGCGCAGAGCACCTACATCCGGCGTCCGCCGTACTGGGAAGGCGCGTTGGCCGGCGAACGCACGCTGCGCGGGATGCGTCCGCTGGCCCTGCTGGGCGACAACATCACCACCGATCATCTCTCGCCGTCCAACGCGATCCTGGCCAGCAGCGCGGCCGGCGAATACCTCACCCACATGGGCGTGCCGGAAGAGGACTTCAATTCCTACGCCACCCATCGCGGCGACCACCTCACCGCGCAGCGGGCCACCTTCGCCAATCCCAAGCTGCTCAACGAGATGGCGGTGATCGACGGGGTGGAGACGCAGGGCTCGCTGGCGCGCATCGAGCCGGAGGGAGAGGTGGTGCGCATGTGGGAGGCGATCGAAACCTACATGCAGCGCCGCCAGCCACTGATCATCATCGCCGGTGCCGACTACGGGCAGGGCAGCTCGCGCGACTGGGCGGCCAAGGGCGTGCGCCTTGCCGGGGTGGAGGCGATCGTGGCCGAGGGCTTCGAGCGCATCCATCGCACCAACCTGATCGGCATGGGCGTGCTGCCGCTCGAATTCCTGCCCGGCACCGACCGACGCACGCTGCAGCTGGATGGCACTGAAACCTATGACGTGGTCGGGGCGCGCAGCCCGCGCGCCACGCTGACGCTGGTGATCCATCGTAAGACCGGCGAGGTGGTCGAGGTGCCGGTGACCTGCCGCCTGGATTCGGACGAGGAGGTCTCGATCTACGAAGCCGGCGGTGTGCTGCAGCGCTTCGCGCAGGACTTCCTGGAAGCGACCAAGGCGGCCTGAGCGATGCTGCTCACCTACGACGCGATGGCCCTGGATCCGGCGCGCCGGCCGCGCCCGGAGATGGCCTGGTCACCTGGGCTGGGCGGGCATCGGCTGCTGTTCATCGCGCGTCCGGACGCGAGGATGCGCGAGGCCTTCGACACCGCGACGCGCGAGCACGGCATCCAGGCGCGGGTCGGGCTGGCCCTGTTTCCGCTGGTCAACTGGCACCAGACGCTGTCCGATCGTTTCGTCGATACGCCGGAGGCCCGGGCCAAGCTGCTGCGCGCCGGGGGTCAGGTCCAGGCCGAAGGCTTCACCCTGGCCCTGGACCAGTGGCGGATCGCGCCCAACGCCCGTGACAGCGCCAACGTGGACCTGCGTTGCTCGCAACCGTCGGCGCCCCTGGCGCGATTGTTTGCAGGACTCAGGCACGCGATGGGTGAGCAAGGCCTTGAGAGTGGCGTCGACCCGGTTCCACACGTGACCCTGAGCTACCGGTTTGCCCACCATGCGCGGCGGCTCGAGGTTCGTCCGGTGCGGCCGATCCAGTGGACCATCGACAGCTTCGAGCTGGTGGTGGGAGGCGGCGACCCGTACCGCTACCGCATGCTGGGGCGCTGGCCCTTGCGCCCCAGCGCCTCGTCTGGCCGGGCGTGATCCCGGCGCGTTCCTGCCTCCGCACCAAGGACCTCTCCATGCCTTACGCCCCTCAGACCAGGATCCCGGCCACCTACATGCGCGGTGGCACCTCCAAGGGCGTGTTCTTTCGCCTCCAGGACCTGCCCGCGCGCGCCCAGGTGCCGGGCCCGGCGCGCGATGCGTTGCTGCAGCGGGTGATCGGCAGCCCAGATCCCTACGCCAAGCAGATCGATGGCATGGGGGGCGCCAGTTCCAGCACCAGCAAGACGGTGATCGTGTCCAGGAGCACGCGCGAGGGGCACGACGTGGATTATCTGTTTGGCCAGGTCGCCATCGACACCGCCTTCGTGGACTGGTCCGGCAATTGCGGCAACCTGTCTGCCGCGGTCGGTCCGTTTGCCATCGCCGCCGGACTGGTCGATGCAGGCAAGGTGCCGCACGACGGGGTGTGCAGCGTCCGCATCTGGCAAGCCAATATCGGCAAGACCATCGTGGCGCATTTACCGATCACGGCCGGTCAGGTGCAGGAGACCGGCGATTTCGAACTGGACGGGGTCACGTTCCCGGCCGCGGAGGTGCAGCTGGAGTTTCTGGATCCGGCCGACGAAGGCGAGGACGGCGGGGCGATGTTCCCCACCGGCAACGTCGTGGACACGCTGGAGGTGACGGGCTTGGGCAGCTTCCAGGCGACGATGATCAATGCCGGCATCCCGACGATCTTCCTCAACGCGGCCGACCTGGGCTACACCGGCAGCGAGTTGCAGGGTGCGATCAACGAGGATGCCGCCGCGCTGGCGAAGTTCGAGCGCATCCGCGCCCATGGCGCCGTTCGCATGGGACTGATCCAGGACGTCGGCGAGGCGGCCAAGCGCCAGCACACGCCTAAGGTGGCTTTTGTCGCGCCGGCCGAGGGCTATACCGCTTCCAGCGGCAAGGTCGTGAGCGCCGACGACATCGACCTGCGCGTGCGCGCCATGTCGATGGGCAAGCTGCACCACGCGATGATGGGCACCGCCGCGGTCGCCATCGGCACGGCGGCGGCGATTCCCGGCACGCTGGTGAGCCTGGCCGCTGGCGGCGGCGCGCGCGAGGCCGTGCGCTTCGGCCATCCGTCCGGCACGCTGCGCGTGGGCGCCGAGGCCCGGCAGGTCAACGGTCAGTGGACCGTGACCAAGGCGATCATGAGTCGCAGCGCCCGCATCCTGATGGAAGGCTGGGTGCGGGTGCCGGGCGACAGCTTCTGAGATCGCCGCGCTCGGTGGAGCCGCCACGGCGGCGGTCGGGGGCTTATCAGGAACGCCAAACACCAGCGGTCGTGGGCACGATTTAGCCGTTACCGGGCGAGCTTCATCGCCGGCCTGGCGGCTCCCACGGGTGACGGAAGACCCGTAGTGCCGAGCTTGCTCGGCTGGGGCATTCCCGTGAACACCCCAGCCAAACAGGCCTTCCCAAGGAAGTCCCCGCCGAGCAAGCTCGGCGCTACAGGTGTGAGCGGCCACCGCGACCATCGCCGCTGCGTTTGCGATGGACCGAACCGGCATCGGCCCGCACACTGTCGCGCATGTCGAACCTGCTGTTGCCGCCTGCCATTGCCCTGCTGGGGCCGACCGCCTCGGGCAAGTCCGCACTGGCGCTGGAATGGGCGCAGCGGCTGGGCGGGGAGATCGTCAGCATCGATTCGGCGCTGGTCTATCGCGGCCTGGACATCGGCGCGGCCAAGCCCAGTGCCGTCGAACAGGCGCGGGTGCCGCACCACCTGATCGATGTGCGCGATCCCTGGCAGACCTATTCGGCTGCCGAGTTCGCGGCCGATGCACGCACCGCGATCGCGGACATCGTGGCGCGTGGGCGGATTCCGATCCTGGCCGGTGGCACCGGATTGTATTTCCAGGCCCTGACCGAAGGCCTCGCCGAAATGCCCCAGGCCGATGCCGCCCTGCGTGCGGCCATCAGCGCCGATGCGGCGATGCGCGGCTGGCCCGCGCTGCATGCCGAACTGGCACAGGTCGATCCGCGCGCGGCCGCGAAGATCAAGCCGACCGATCCGCAGCGGATCCAGCGCGCGCTGGAGGTGTTCCGCCTGACCGGCACGCCGATCAGCACCTGGCAGGCCGAGGGTCGGCGTGGCCCGCGTCTGCCGGTCCGCCTGCTGCGCCTGGCCCTGGCCCCGGCCGAGCGTGCGGTGCTGCATGCCCGCATCGCGCAGCGTTTCGAGACCATGCTTGAGCAGGGCTTCCTCGATGAGGTTCGTGCCCTGCGCGCGTTGCCGGCCATGCAGGCCGTTGCCGCGCCGCTGGATCTGCCGGCGGTGCGCGCGGTGGGTTACCGGCAGGCGTGGGAGTTGCTGGAGGGGCAGGGCGATGCTGACAAGTTCCGCGAGCGCGCTATCGCCGCAACCCGACAACTGGCCAAACGCCAGTTCACCTGGTTGCGCGGCCGGCCGGACCTGCGCTGGTTCGATCCGGCGACCCAGCGCGCCGGCCTGGAGGATGCGCTGGCCCTGTTCCTGGGTCGTTGAGCAAAGCTGTTTTCGATTCCGCGACGCGGTCGCTGGTCAATCCGTCCGCCTTGTGTAATATCGGTTAACCGGTCGTGGTTCGGGGAGCAGTCGCCACTGCCGGCCCATTACAAGAACAGTCCCATCGCAGAATGGGCGGGAGTTTTACGCATGTCCAAGGGGCAATCCCTGCAGGATCCTTTCCTGAACGCGCTGCGGCGCGAGCGGGTGCCGGTCTCGGTCTATCTGGTCAACGGCATCAAGCTGCAGGGCACCATCGAGTCGTTCGACCAGTTCGTGGTCCTGCTGCGCAACACGGTCAGCCAGATGGTCTACAAGCACGCGATCTCCACCGTGGTGCCGGCGCGCAACGTGCGCGTGGGACCGGGGGGCGGCTATGTGCAGCCAGGGGGCGAGGGCGGTGAGTTGCCGTCCGACGAGGCCGACGACGCCTGATTCCCGGCGCCGGCAGCCCCGGCGTCCATTGGTCGGACAACCGGCTGCTGGCCACGGCCAGCGGTTGAACCGGGGCGTGGGCGTCACCATCCTGTGGTGTCTGTTTCCCAGTTGCGTAGCCGATGCCGACCGAGTTGTTTGAACGTTCCCGCCGTGGCGAACACGCGCTGCTGATCCAGCCGGTGCGGGGTGGATCCGCCGCGGTGACCGCCGATGAGGATGCCGCCGAGGAGTTCACCGAGCTGGCGCGCTCGGCGGGTGCCACCATCGCCGCGATGATCACCGCGCGCGCCGACAAGCCCAGTCCTTCGACCTTCATCGGCAGCGGCAAGCTGGAGGAGGTCAAGGCCGCGGCCGACGCCAGCGGCGCCGACCTGATCCTGGTCAACCATTCCCTGACGCCAGGCCAGGAGCGCAACCTGGAAAAGGCGCTGGAGCGGCGGGTGCTGGATCGCACCGGGCTGATCCTGGACATCTTCGCCCAGCGCGCGCGCAGCCACGAAGGCAAGCTCCAGGTCGAGCTGGCCCAGCTCAAGCACATCGCCACGCGCCTGGTGCGCGGCTGGACCCACCTGGAGCGCCAGCGCGGTGGTTCCATCGGTCTGCGCGGCCCGGGTGAAACCCAGTTGGAAACCGACCGCCGCCTGCTGCAGAAGCGCGTGGACCAGCTGCAGAAGCGGCTGGAGAAGGTCGAGGTGCAGCATACCCAGATGCGCCGTGCGCGCGTGCGCAGCGAGCTGCCGCGCGTGGCCCTGGTGGGTTACACCAATGCCGGCAAGTCGACGCTGTTTAATTCCATCACCGGCGCGCAGGCCTACGCCGCCGACCAGTTGTTCGCCACCCTGGACCCGACCGTGCGCCGGGTGAACCTGCCCGGCGGTGGCGTCGTGCTGGCCGATACGGTGGGCTTCGTGCGCGACCTGCCGCACGAGCTGGTCGCGGCCTTCCGCTCGACCCTGTCCGAGGCGCGCGAAGCCGACCTGCTGCTGCACGTGGTCGATGCGGCCGACCCGCTGCGCGAGGAGCGCATGGCCCAGGTGGATCTGGTGCTGGGCGAGATCGGCGCCGGCGACATTCCCCAGCTGCTGGTGTTCAACAAGATCGACCGGATCGACGGCGCCCAGCCGCGCCACGATGCGCCCGAAGGCGACCTGGATGAGGAAACCGAACCGGGGACCGTCGGCCTGGCCCGTGAGCGGGTGTGGATCTCCGCGCGCGATGGCGTCGGGCTGGACCTGCTGGAAGCGGCGCTGGCCCAGCGCCTGGGCCTGCAGCGCATCCGCGGCGAGGTGAGCCTGCCGCATTCGGCCGGCCGCCTGCGCGCGCGCCTGCACGACCTGTCGGCGATCCGCGCCGAGGACCATGACGAATCCGGCTGGCGCCTGACTCTGGACATGGCCCGCGGCGATGCCGAGAAGCTGCTTTCCCAGCCTGGTGGCGACGCCCTGCGTGGCTTGCTGCCCGCCATAGAAGCGGAGCACTGGGAAGCCTGAGGCCCGGCGCTGCGCAGGCTGGGCGTCAGGGCAGCAGGCGCTCCAGCGGCACCTGCGCCAGGACCGCGTCCCAAGGGAATAGCGGGCCGGGATCGCGTTTGCGCGGCACGCGGATCGACGGGTCGTCCTCGGCCGGCACCTGCGTGGTGTCCAGGTCCTCGTGGCCGGCGATGAAGCGCAGCGCCGGCAGCGTCTGGCGCAGCTGTGTCAGCAGGGCGACCAGGGCCGTGATCTGAACCGACGGGTAGGGCTCATCCATGGCCTGGTGGCTGGCATGCAGCCAGTGCGGCCAGCGCCCGGTGTTGACCAGTTCGATCCCGACCGAGCGCGGGTTCCAGCCGCGCACCTGGTGGGCGACCCGCTCGGGCGGGATCCAGCACTGGGTCGCGCCGTCGCGGTCGATGTACCAGTGCCCGCTGTTGCCGGTGCCCGAGGCATAACGCACCTGTTCGCCGTACTGGCGCGCGGTGGCCAGGTCGGGCAGCTCGGTGCAGTGAATGACGACCAGGTCGATCTGGTCCAGCGGGCGGGCGTCGAGCAGGCCCGCGTAGGGCAGTGGATCGAGCGGAATCAGTGCGGCGTGCGGCATGCCCGGGATGCTACACGTCCCGGGTGGCCGAGCGCGGCGCGTTAGACTGCGCACCCCCGGCCGCGCGCTGTCGTCCCTGTCCTGCCATGCCTTTTAACCCCGATTCCCCCCTGGCCAAGCTGATGGCCACCTTGCCGCGTGCCGGCGTGGTGGACTGGATCGGTGTGCGCCCGGCGCGCGATGTGCCCATGATCGCCGCCGAGCGCGTCCAGGTCGTCGCCGGCGCTGGCGTCACTGGCGACCGCTACAAGGGCGGCAGCGGCAAGCGGGGGCTGACCCTGATCCAGGCCGAGCACCTGCCGGTGATCGCCGCCCTGGCCGGGCTGGACGCGGTGGACGTCGCCACCCTGCGCCGCAACGTGCTGGTCTCGGGCATTCCGCTGATCGCGCTGAAGGAGCGCCGCTTCCGCATCGGCGGGGTGGTGCTGGAAGGCACCGAGCCCTGCGACCCGTGCTCGCGCATGGAGGACGCACTCGGCCCCGGCGGCTACAACGCCATGCGCGGCCACGGTGGGCTGTGCGCGCGGATCGTCGAAGGCGGCACCTTCGCCGTCGGCGATGCGGTGGTGCCGCTGTGATCCGCGGCCACGTCATCCTCTCGCACGGGTTCGAAAGCGGGCCCGAGGCGACCAAGGTCACCGCGCTGGCACAGGTCGCCGAGGCGGCCGGCTGGAGCCACGAACGCCCCGACTACACCGACCTGGACAGCCGCAGCGACATCAGCGAGTTGGGCGATGTCGGTGCGCGCCTGGTACGCCTGCGCACGCTGGCCGCGGCCGCGGCCAAAAAGGGGCCGCTGGTGCTGGTCGGTTCGAGCCTGGGGTCTTACATCTCTGCACAGGTGTCGCTGCTGGTGCCGGTGCATGCGCTGTTCCTGATGGCGCCGCCGACCATCCTGGGCCCCATGCCGGCGCTGGATGCCGCGCAGGTGCCCGTCTCGATCATCCACGGCTGGGACGACGAACTGATCCCGGCCAAGCACGTCATCGACTGGGCGCAGGCGCGGCGTGCGCGCCTGCTGATGGTCGATGACGACCATCGCCTGGCCGCTCACGTGGACGCGGCCGCACAGGCGTTCGCCGCGCTGTTGGCCGGGTTGTGACCGCCCTTGCGGCATGCGTGCCGATTTCCATTCGAGGTTGAAGTGAAGTTCTACGTTTCCTGCGCCAAGGGGCTGGAGTACCTGCTGGTCGACGAGCTGGTCGCGCTGGGCGCGTCCAAGGCAACCGCCACCGTCTCCGGCGTCAATGCCGAAGGCACGCTGCACGATGCGCAGCGCGCGGTGCTGTGGTCGCGCCTGGCCAGTCGCGTGCTGTGGCCGATCGGGGAGTTCGATTGTCCCGACCAGGATGCGATGTACGACGGCGTGTTCGCGCTGCCGTGGACGCAGCATCTGCGCAGCGAGCACACCCTGGCGGTGGACGCGCACGTGTCCGGCGAGGCGATCACGCACGCGCGCTTTGCCGCGCAACGGATCAAGGATGCGGTGGTCGACCACCTGCGTGCCGAAGGCCTGGAGCGGCCGTCGGTCGACGTGGACGAGCCGGACGTGCGCATCAACTTCTCGCTGCGCAAGGGGCGGGCCACGGTGTCCATCGACCTGGGCGGCGGCCCGCTGCATCGGCGCGGCTGGCGCCAGGTGCGCAACGAGGCGCCGCTGAAGGAAAACCTCGCCGCCGCGGTGCTGCTGCGCGCTGGCTGGTTGCAGTCCTACGCCGGTGGCGGTGGCCTGCTGGACCCCATGTGCGGCAGTGGCACGCTGCTGATCGAAGGGGTACTGATGGCGGCCGATGTCGCCCCCGGCCTGCAGCGCCACGGCAGCCTGCCGCCCTCGCGCTGGCTGGGCTTCGATACGGCGCAGTGGAACGCACTGCTGGACGAGGCGCGCACGCGCGAGGCCGCCGGCCGCGCCAAGCTCGGCCAGGTCGCCTTCGGCAGCGACATCGACCCGCGCGCCATCGACGCGGCCCGCGCCAGTGCGCGCGAGGCCGGGGTCGAGGAGGCCATCGTGCTCCAGGTCTGCGATGTGGCCCAGCTGCCCGCACCGCCGATCCGGCGCGGCGTGGTGGTCTGCAACCCGCCCTACGACGAACGCCTGGCCGCCGATGCCGCGCTGTACCGCGCGCTGGGCGATGGCCTGCGCGGCGCAGTGCCGGATTGGCGCGCCAGCCTGCTGTGCGGCAGCGCCGAGCTGGCCATGGCCACTGGCCTGCGCGCGCAGAAGAAGTACCAGCTGTTCAACGGCGCGATCGAGTGCGCGCTGATTTTCGTCGATCCCATCGCGCCGCCGCAGCGCGTGGTCCCCGACGCGCCGGCCGAGCTCAACGAAGGCGCGCAGATGGTGGCCAATCGCCTGCGCAAGAACCTCAAGAAGTTCAAATCCTGGCGCCAGCGCGAGGACGTGAGCTGCTACCGCGTCTATGACGCCGACCTGCCCGAGTACGCCGCCGCCGTGGACCTCTACCAGGAGGCCGAGGGCGCGCGCCGGCTGTTCCTGCACGTGCAGGAATACGCCGCGCCGGCCAGCATCCCCGAGGCCGACACCCTGCGCCGCTTCAACGAATTGCTGGCCGCGGTGCGCCAGGTCTTCGCCGTGCCGCACGAGCAGGTCGCGGTGAAGTCGCGCGCGCGCGGCAAGGGCGGCAGCAAGTACGGGCGCATGGCACAGCAGGGCGAGTTCGTCGTGGTCCACGAACATGGCGCGCGCCTGCGGGTGAACCTGTTCGACTACCTGGACACCGGGCTGTTCCTGGACCATCGCCCCCTGCGCGGACAGATGGCCGCCCAGGCACGCGGGCGGCGCTTCCTCAACCTCTTCAGCTACACCGGCGTGGCCAGCGTGGAAGCGGCCGTGGCTGGCGCGGCCAGCACCACCAGCGTGGACCTGTCCGGCACCTATCTGCAGTGGTGCGCGGAGAACCTGCAGGAGAACGGCATCGGCGGCGCCAAGCATCAGCTGGTGCAGGCCGACGTGCTGGCCTGGCTGGAAGCCGACCGCGGCCAGTACGAGCTGATCTTCTGCGACCCGCCGACCTTCTCCAACTCCGCGCGCGCCGAGGACTTCGACGTACAGCGCGATCACGTGCGCCTGCTGCGCGCCTGCATCGCGCGGCTGGCGCAGGGCGGGGTGCTGTACTTCTCCAACAACTTCCGCCGCTTCAAGCTGGACGAGGCCGCCGTGGCCGAGTTCGCGGTGTGCGAGGAGATCAGCCTCAGCACCATCGGCCCGGATTTCGAGCGCAACGCCCGCATCCACCGCGCCTGGCGCCTCACGCGCGCCTGATGGCAGTCGTGGGAGCCGCCATGGCGGCGATAGCGGCGGTCCCCACCACATAGCGCCGAACTCGCTCGACCGAGGTCAATCTGTAGCGCCGAGCTTGATCGGCTGAGGCCAGATCTGTAGAGCCGAGCTTGCTCGGCTGAGGCTTTCCTGGGAAAGCCCCTGGCCGATCTGGCGTGATAGAGGCCTTCTTCGGTAACGTCCCCGCCGAGCAAGCTCGGCGCTACGGATCGGTGCCGCCATGGCGGCCATGGCGTCGCTGGGGAAGTCCACGCCGCTGACGATCCAGGGACACGTTGACGGACGTGTGTGGCGCTTCTGCGATGAAGTGAGATCGGGCGCGGTTGCGCGCGACGCCGTCAGGCGGCAGCGCCAGCAGCCTCCCGCAGCACCGAGATCGCTCGGCCAAGGCCCGGATCTGTAGCGCCGAGCTTGCTCGGCTGAGGCTTTACCGGAAGCGCCTCTGGCCGCGCAAACGTGGCGGGGCCTTCTTCGGTAACGCCCCCCGCCGAGCAAGCTCGGCGCTACAGATGGGCGCCGCCAGCCGACCGGTCGCCGACATTGGGCCTGGGATAAAGTGGAACGCGCACCGCACCGCACCGCACCGCACCGCACCGCACCGCACTGCACTGCACTGCACGCGCGCCACGGACGGCGGAAAACACCATCCGGCTGGCGCACCACTGCGCCTGTCCATGTGACGGCCCCGACCGCTAAGGTGTCCGGCCGCCTTTGATCGACTCCCCGCGCATGTCCACCGCCACCGTCCCGCTCCGCAACGATGCCAAGGTCCTGACCCTGTCGGCCCTGGGCGGCGCGCTGGAGTTCTACGATTTCGTGGTCTTCGTGTTTTTCGCCAAGACCCTGGCCGGGCTGTTCTTCCCGGCCGACATCCCGGCCTGGCTGGCACAGCTGCAGACCTTCGGCATCTTCGCCGCCGGTTATCTGGTGCGGCCCATCGGTGGGGTGGTGATGGCGCACTTCGGCGACCGCATCGGGCGCAAGCGGCTGTTCGCTTTCAGCGTGTTCCTGATGGCGCTGCCGACGCTGTGCATCGGCCTGCTGCCCACCTACGCCCAGGTCGGCGTGCTGGCGCCGCTGCTGCTGCTGTTCCTGCGCCTGCTGCAGGGCCTGGCGATCGGTGGCGAAATGCCGGGCGCCTGGGTGTTCGTGGCCGAGCATGCGCCGCCGAAGAAGGTCGGCTTCGCCGTGGCCAGCCTCTCGGCCGGCATCAACGTCGGCACGCTGATGGGCTCGCTGATGGCCTCGGCGATGGCGCACTTCTTCACCCCGGCCGAGCTGGCCGGGCACGCCTGGCGCATTCCGTTCCTGATCGGCGGCGTGTTCGGTTTCATCTCGGTGTGGCTGCGGCGCTGGCTGGATGAAACGCCGGTCTTCGCGCAGATCCGTGCGCGCCGCGCGCAGGCGCAGCTGCCGATCAGGGAAGTCCTGCGCCACTACCGTGGCGGCGTGCTGGTCTCGATGTGCGTGACCTGGATCCTGACCGCCGGCATCGTGGTGGTGATCCTGATGACGCCCACGCTGATCCAGTCCTCCTTCGGCATCGCCCCGGCGCTGGCCAGCGAGGGCAATGTGCTGGCGGCGGTCTGCCTGGTCATCGGCTGCGTGTGGACCGGTGTGCTGAGCGACCGCATCGGCCGTGCGCCGGCGCTGCTGGTGGCCTCGCTGTCGCTGCTGGTGGCCGTCTATCTTCTGTATTTCGATCTGGCCAATGGCGGGCGCCACTTCCTGCCGCTGTACGCGCTGGCCGGTTTCACCTCTGGCGTGGCGGGGGTGACCCCGGCGGTGATGAGCGCCTCCTTCCCGGCCACGGTGCGCTATACCGGGCTGGCGCTGTCTTACAACCTGGCCTACGCGATTGCCGGCGCGGCCACGCCGCCGCTGGTGGCCTTCCTCTCGCGCCAGGTCGGGCCGCTGGCCCCGGCGCACTACGTGGCAGGCGTGGCCCTGGTCAACGTCGCCCTGGCTTGCTATCTGTGGAAGCGCCCGGCCGTCGAAGCCGCCGCCTAGTCCCGCGCCCGCCGCCTGGCGGCCGCCGCACATCCGGGCCGCCGGCCCGGTATCGTGTGCCGCCTTTGGCCCGAACCTGCCCGTCATGTCCACCGCCACCGTCCCGCTCCGCAACGATGCCAAGGTCCTGATCCTGTCGGCGCTGGGTGGGGCGCTGGAGTTCTACGATTTCGTGGTCTTCGTGTTTTTTGCCAAGACCCTGGGCACGCTGTTCTTTCCGTCCGACATGCCGGCCTGGCTGGCGCAGCTGCAGACCTTCGCCATCTTCGCCGCCGGTTATCTCGTCAGGCCCATCGGCGGGGTGCTGATGGCGCACTACGGGGACCGGATCGGGCGCAAGCGGCTGTTCGCCTTCAGCGTGTTCCTGATGGCCGTGCCCACGCTGTGCATCGGCTTGCTGCCCACCTACGCGCAGATCGGCATCGCCGCGCCACTGTTGTTGTTGCTGATGCGGCTGGTGCAGGGCCTGGCCATCGGGGGTGAGATGCCGGGCGCCTGGGTCTTCGTGGCCGAGCACGCGCCGCCGGGCAAGGTGGGCTTCGCCATCGGCACGCTTTCGGCCGGCCTGAGCCTGGGCCTGGTGCTGGGCGCGCTAGCGGCCTCGGCGATGGCGCTCTGGTTCACCCCGGCGCAGGTGCTGGGGTATGCCTGGCGCCTGCCCTTCCTGCTCGGTGGCGTGTTCGGCCTGGTGTCGGTGTGGCTACGGCGATGGCTGGACGAGACCCCGGTGTTCGCCCGCATGCGCGAGCGCAAGGCGCTGGCGCGCCTGCCGATCCGCGAGGTGCTGCGTGACCACCGCGGTGGCGTGCTGGTGTCGATGGGCGCTACCTGGGCGCTGACAGCGGCCATCGTGGTGGTGATCCTGATGACGCCCACGCTGGTGCAGTCATCCTTCGGGATTTCCGCCGCGCGAGCGAGCGAGGGCAGCGTGGTGGCCTCGGTCTGCCTGATCGCCGGCTGCCTGTGGACCGGCATGCTGTCGGACTGGATCGGGCGCGCGCCGGCGCTGCTGGTGTCCTCGCTGGCGCTGATGGCCGGCGTATACCTGCTTTACATCGACCTGGCACACGGCGGGCAGCATTTCCTGCCGCTGTATGCGTTGGCGGGCTTTACCGCCGGCGTGTCCGGCGTGGCGCCAGGGGTGATGGCGGCGGCGTTCCCCGCGCGGGTGCGCTTCACCGGGCTGGCCCTGGCCTACAACGCGGCCTACGCCATCGCCGGGGCGCTGACGCCGCCGTTGATCGCCTACCTCGCCGCACGCGCGGGTGCGCTGGCGCCTGCGCACTACGTGGCGGTGGTGGCGCTGGTCAACGTGGTACTGGCGCTTTTCCTGTGGAAGCGCCCGGCGCAGGCCTGACTCAGGCCGCCGCCTTGGTGCGGTGGCCGGACAGTTCGGCCCCGACATCCGGGGCGAACTTCAGGTGCCACCAGGTCGAAGAGAGCGAGATCAGCGTGACCACGATGAAGGCGGCGGAAAAATCCGCCAGCTGCGGGCGCGGGTCATGGCCGATGGAAATGGCCACCTTCAGGATCAGCGCGCCCACGCACACGCCCACCGACAGCATCAGCTGCTGCAGCGTGGTGTACAGGCTGGAGGCGGTGCTCATGCGGCGAGTGGGCACCGCCTCGTAGGCCACCGTGTTGTAGGCAGCGAACTGGAAAGACATGAATGCCCCGCAGCCCACCAGCAGCACGAACATCACCCAGTCCGGCCAGCCCGGCCGGAACAGCGCGCAGACCGCATAGCCCAGGCTGGCCAGCACGCCATTACCGATCAGCCCGCGCCGGTAGCCCACGCGGCGCAGCAGCCAAGGCGTGAGGATGCGCATGATCAGCGCCCCCAGTGCGGTGGCCAGCACCAGCCGGCCTGCATGCGCGGCGCTATAGCCAAAAGCGAGCTGGAACAGCAGCGGCAGCAGGAACGGCTGCGCGCCCTGGGTGATGCGCATCAGTGAGCCGCCCACCACCGACAGACGGAACGATGCGATCTTCATCAGGCTCAGATCCAGCAGCGGCGCGGCGTGCCGACGCGCATGCCACACATAGCCGAACGCGGCGACCAGACTGACGGCCATCAGCGCCGTGGCCCGCTCCAGTCCGTCGCGCTGGCTCACCATCTCCAGGCCGAACAGCCCGCAGCCCAGACACAGCCCGCACAGGACGAAACCGCGCAGGTCGAACGCCTTGGGGTCGTCGGCCGCCTCGATATAGGGGATCAGCCGGCGCACCAGCACGAACCCCATCAGCCCGATCGGGATATTGATGTAGAAGATCCAGTGCCAGCTCCAGTAGCTCACCAGCAGGCCACCCAGCGGCGGACCCAACAGCGGGCCCAGGAAGGCCGGGACCAAGGTCCAGGACATCGCCGAGACCAGGTTTTTCCGCTCCACCACGCGCAGCAAAATCAGCCGGCCCAGCGGCGCCATCATCGAGCCGCCAGCGCCCTGCAGCAGTCGCGCACCGACCATCATCGGCAAGGTGGTGGCTAGTGAACACAACACCGAGCCGGCCACGAACACCACGATCGACGCACTGAACACGCGCCGCGCGCCATAGCGGTCGGCCATCGCGCCACTGGCCGGGATGCCGATCGCCAGCGCCAGCAGGTAGGCGGTCATGGCGATGCTCATCGCCGGCGCCGAGGCATCGAAGTCCCGCGCCATCGCCGGCAGCGCCGTGGCCAGCACGGTGGCATCGAGCTGCTCCATGAAGATGGCGCAGGCGATGATCAGGGAGACGACGCGGTAGTCCGGCGTCTTGCGGGGTGGACGCGTCGCCGGCATATCCGGCCGCGCCTGTGGGGTAACAGTCACAGCAGAAGATCCTGGGCGCCGCCGCAACCCAGGTCAGCGGGACGGGGTAGGGCGGCAGCGCCGGAAAGGCAGGTGCGCGCAGGATGTCGCACCGCAGCATGGTGAATTATTCGCCGTTGTCATGGGGGCGGCAACTTGAGGCGTCACCGTTCGTTCCGTCAGCCGGGACGTGTGATGGCAATCCCGGCCACCCAACTGCTGAGTGAGACAAAGCGAGGAGCAGGCCGACGACGTCGCCCCGGGCATCCCCGGGCCAACCAACCCGCCCTCGCTTCGGCCCATACCTTGCCTGGCGACTGATACGTTGGATGCGGTTGCGAGAGGCGCGATGCGGTGCCAGCAGGTACAGGCGCCGGTCCTACAAGATAGCTGGCAGGCGCTTCGCGCACGCCGCCGATCGTGCGCTTCGGACTGAAGCGCTGCGACGTGCAGATCTCCTCGACGATGTTATGGATCCTGCACACGTCCCGGGAGATGGCATCGCCAGAGGTGTCTCATCTGCAGGCGCGCTGTAGGGCGGCGTCTGTCGCCTGGTCCCATTGACGAACCAAAGACACCGCCGCGGTTTCCCACGCGGCGATGCTCCAGAACATCCGCTTCAAGCCAAGCCGATCATTTCACTAGCGTCACCGCGTCCTGGTTTGGCGGTCAGGGCGCTGCACAGGCCGATGCTTTCGCGCGCCTGTCGCCAGGCCAAGGAGGTTGCAGCAGCACGGTGCCGGGCCGGCGACTCTCACCATTCGGGTATGGCTGCCGGCGAAGCCGCCTCCCGCCTAGCTCATCGTGAATCACGCTCGATGAAAGCCAGGATGTCGGCGTTGATGCGATCTGGGTGCGTGGCGAACAGGCCATGTGATAGCCCTGGATACGTCTTCAACGTTCCGTTCGACAGGAGCCTGATCGATTTCTTTGCCGAGGCGGCGATCGGGACGATCTGATCATCCTCGCCATGCAAGACGAGCGTTGGCACAGTGATTGCCTGAAGGTCCCCCGTCAGATCAGTTTCCGAGAAAGCCTTGATGCCGTCATGATGCGCCTTCGCACTCCCCATCATGCCCTGCCGCCACCAGTTCTGGATCATGCCTTCCTGGACCTCGACCCCCTCGCGATTGAAGCCGTAGAACGGCCCTGACGGGACATCGCGGAAAAACTGAGCACGATTGCCGGCGAGCGCCTCCCGGAAGCTGTCGAAGATCTCCATCGGCGTGCCTTCGGGATTGCTCCCGGTCATGAGCATCAACGGCGTAATGGCGGCAATGAGAACAGCGTTGGCCACGCGGCCCGCCGGTTCGCCGTGGCGCGCCACGTAGCGCGCCACTTCGCCGCCACCTGTTGAATGACCGATATGTACGGCGTCGCGAAGATCCAGCGCGGTGACAACGGCAAAGGCATCGGCGGCGTAATGATCAATGTCATGCCCATCACCGACCTGCGAGGAGCGGCCATGTCCACGCCGATCATGCGCGATCACGCGATATCCCTTCGACAGGAAGAACAGCATCTGCGCGTCCCAGTCGTCGGAACTGAGGGGCCAGCCATGATGAAACATGATTGGCGGGGCGTCGCTTGGGCCCCAGTCCTTGTAGAAGATTTCTACGCCGTCATTGGTGGTGATGAAACTCAATGGCTGGTCTCCTTGATAAGTGCCGTGGATGCTGAATGTGCGACGGGTATCCGTTCCGCGGGATCCTTCATTCATCGATCCGCGCCTTCGAGCCGCGGCACGCGTTTTGGGGGTTTCACCAAGCCTGTCGGCCGCCGCGCTTGCCGACTTGCTTGAAATGGTGCGTGGTGATCACTTCGAAAGATGCCCATCAAAATGGGCCACGAGGGAGGCCACAGCAGGGTCGACATATTGCGGCTTGTCATACAGGTCATAGTGGTCTGCACCCTCGATCACCACGAAGTCCTTGCGGTTTCTCGCGCGCTCCCATAGCGATTTGCTCGCTTCGTAGGAGAAGGTGGTTCCCAGCTTTCCACCGACAATGACCAGGGTCGGCTGGACGAGCAGTTCGCCCACCAAGTGAAACGCGTCGTAACCGACCAGCAGCGCATCGCCGATCGCAAGACGCTGGTTGGTGCGCGTTTGGCTGGCGCCGCGCTCTGTCATGTAAAAATCAATGGCATTGAGCGTTGACGGATCTTCAATACCGGCCGCTTTCGCCTGTTCCGGGGTGGGCAGCCATGGCTCTCGCTTGGCGGCAGCGCCCCGGGCCTGCGCGGTGCGTTGGCGGCCAATGTCGGTCAGCAGCTTCTCCACTCCGTCGGCCGCATTGCCCATGCGTCGAAACGACGTGCCGATATCGCTTGCGACCACGGTGCCAACTGCCTTGAACCGCCGCTCGATCATCGCGGCACTTATGGCGTAGCCGCCGCCCGCACAGATGCCGAGCAGTCCGATGCAATCCTCGTCGACGAATGGCAGCGTAACCAGGAAGTCGACCGCGCTGCGGATGTCTTCGATACGCGCTGCGGGGCTTTCCAGGTCTCGCGGTTCACCGGTGCTCTCGCCCTGGTAGGACGGGTCGAAGGTGAGCGTGACATACCCCCGTGCCGCCAGCTTCTCGCCATAGATGCCCGGCGCCTGCTCTTTGGTGCTGCTCCCGGGACCAGAGATCACGATCGCGGGGTAGCCGTTTCCCTCCTTGAAATCCGCTGGCAGGCGGAGTTGCCCGGCGATGAGGTGGTGGTGGCTCTTGTACGTGATGCGCCGCAGTTCGATGCTCACTAGTTCCTCTAAGGATTTCGCCGGCTGGGTCCGCTCAGGCGAGCGCGCCGCCGTCCGCGTTCAGGATGGCCCCGTTGATCACGCTCGCGGCTGAACTCGCAAGAAAGACCACCGCGTTCGCAACCTCCCCAGGTTCGCCGAAGCGTCCCAAGGGCGACAGGCTGCGCTGGAAATCCGCACCCGGGCCATCCGCCGGGTTGGCGTCGGTGGCGGTCGATCCGGGCTGTACGAGGTTCACCGTAATGCCAGTCGGGCCCAATTCACGCGACAATCCGCGCGTAAAGGCGACGAGCGCGGCCTTGGACATCGCATAGGCCGTTACACCCGGGAATGGCACGCGCTCTCCAAGACCTGAGCCGATCGAGATGATGCGTCCACCCCTGCCAAGATGCGGAATAACCGCCTTGGCGAACAGCACGGGCGCCCGCACGTTGACATCCATCAAGGTCTGATATTCATTCATATCGAGATCGGCGAGCGGCCCGTTGAGGCCCACCGCCGCGCTGTTCACGAGAATATCGATCCCGCCTAACGCGGATACCGCATCGTTCACGGCTCGCGCGACCGCTTCGGCGTCCGCGCTATCGGCCTGGATGGCGACCGCACGCCGACCTGTGTCTTCAATGGATTTTCTGACAGCTTTTGCCTTCGCGGCTGCATTTTGATAGGTGAACGCCACATCGGCCCCATGCTCGGCCAGCGCGGCGGCGATCGCGGCACCAATGCCCCGCGATCCCCCGGTCACTAGGGCCCGCTTCCCATTTAGATCGATCATCTTTATATCCTCCTAGCCGATGGGCCGGCGATTGGCGTGGTTTCGCCGTCTCCTCAAACGACGCGCTTTAGGACGTAGGCGAATTCGCGCGCTTCGACGTGGGCAATCCCGTTGTCGTGGAAATGCTGGATATGCCGGCCATGTTCATGGTGCTGCATCCGCAATTCGGTCGATGACCATGCTTCGACGAAGACGAACAGGCCGGGTTGATCCTGAGCCTCGAACAGGTCGTAGCGAAGATTGCCTGCTTCGCTGCGCGAGGGCGCGACCAGCGCGGACAGCTCGCGGCGCAGTATGTCTTCCCTGCCGGGCTTGGCTCTTAGCCCGACGAGGACAGTCAGTTCGGTCACCTTGTTTTCTCCCTGAAAGAGGGGCCGGCAACCTTCACGGATGCCGCCCGCTCGGACGTCAGACATTATTGGTTCGCGGCGGCTTTTTCAGGATTGAACCCGTCGAAACTCTCGAACACGTCCATAAAGCCGGGCACGGTTGCCTCGCGCGCCCAGTCGCGCTGGAGTTCGCAGTACATCTGCACCCGACTGATCAGCTTGCCGCCGGCTTGTTCGATCCGGCGCAATGCCGTCTCGTGCGCGGCGAGCGAGGTGCCGCCCACTGCATCGACTGGCACGTAGACCTCGTAGCCTTCCTGTATCGCGTCGAGCGCGGGGAAGGTCAGGCAAGCCTCGGTCCAGAGCGCGGTCATGATCAGCTTGCGCCGTCCGAGTGCCTTCACCGCGTCCTTGAATTGGGTGTCCTCCCAGCTATTGATCGAGGTCCGGTCATAGGTCGGCAGATGGCCGATCACGTCCTGCAGTTCCTGGATCGGTGGCTTGTTGCGACCGGTGGCAATGTTGACCGTCGAATGGACGATCGGAAGACCGTAATTCATTGCCGCCTTGGCGGTGCTGGTGATGTTGAACACCAGTTCCTCGCGCGGCATTGATCGGATGGAGGAGACCTGGATCGGCTGGTAGTCGATGATGATCAATGCGGAATTGGCTGGCGTCAGGAGCTGATCGGTGAGGGGGGAGCGGATCGTTTCGCTGGTCACGGCTAGTGCTCTCTCGTGTGGTGAAGGGAAAACATGGATCGGCTGGGAAGCGCAGCTTGGCGTTGCGCCGGTGACCTGGTTGGTTTGACGGCGACGCGCGGGAGCTCGCCCTGGGAATGCACAACACACCATCCTGGTTCCCGGTGCTGGCTATCGCCGCGGGCCTTCGTTCGAGCTTTGGGACGACCCCGCCTCTTGCCGCGTAACGCACCAAGGCGGTCCGGTGATGGGCGAAGCGTTCGTTTCTGGGTTCGCATGCCGTCGGCGCGCAAGCCGACCGTGAGGCGACTTTGGAGTGACATCCATGTCTTGACCGGCGTTAGGGGGGGGGGCAGGCCGCTGCAACAAGGCATGAGGCGATGTTGCCCGTGCGATGCTTGCTACGGTAGTGAGGCAAGCTGCGAAACTGTGTCGCACTTTGGGGAACGCCGGATGGATATCGAAGAACTGCGGACATTTGTTGAAGTCGCCGATTCCGGCGGTGTGACCGCCGCCGCGCAACGGCTCGGCATTTCCAAATCAATCGTGAGCCGCCGATTGGGGCGGCTCGAAAATGATCTGGGTGTTCAACTATTGGCCCGGACGACACGCGGTGCATCGCTCACAGAAGCCGGCGCGACGTTTCGTGACTATGCCGCCAGGGTCACCAGCGAAATCGACATCGCCAAGGAGACAATTCTTCCCGCTGGCGAGCTGCGTGGCCGGTTACGCATCGCAGCACCCTTGTCCTTTGGTCCCACGCATCTAGCATCGGTCTTTGCAGAGCTAGCGCGTCAGCATCCAAGCCTTCATGTCCATGCCTGCTATAGCGATCGGCACGTCGACCTGGTGGCCGAGGGCTATGACTGCGCGATACGTCTTGGCTACCTTCCCGACTCCAATTTGATTGCTCGGCGTGTCGGGCCGATTGTTGGCAGGCTGGTCGCGACGCCGGGCTATGTGGCGGAGTTCGGTTCGCCAGAGGTCCCGGATCAGTTGCTTTCTCATGAATGTCTCATGCAAGGCACCGAAAGCTGGCAATTCATGGACCGAGAGCGGGTGGTCACTGTCCGGCCCCGCGGCCGTTTCAAGGCAGACAACGGAACGGCGCTTGTGGCTGCCGTCCTGGCGGGGCTTGGGATCGCGATGCTTCCCGAAGGGCTTGTCGTCGAGCATCTTGCTTCCGGTGCGCTCGTCTCGGTCATGGCGTCTTATCCGGTGCGTCCGGCGGGCATGTTCGTTGTGAGACCACCCAGCCCGCACCCGTCGCGGAAGGTGCGTGTGCTGACCGAAATGCTGATCGAGTGCTTCGCCGATCTTCCCGAGGTTCCGACGCAGGCGCGGGGTTGAACCTGATCAGAAGCCTGCATGGAGCCGTAGCTGGGTCAGATTCGTTTACTCCGCACGACGTCCAGACTCGACGTCACGCGCTTGTCGCACATCGGGCACCGCCCTATGATCCGCGGCCGCCCGAACCTGGACCGACGTATCGGCGCTGACCGCGCTGACGACGCCATACGCTTGGACAAATTGGCCAGCCGCCTCGACCAACTGCACCTGTGGGCCGCCGTCGGCGCGGCGCCGGCCACAACGGACCCGCACCCGCGCAAGGCGGCAGCGGTGGGGAGCTCAGGTGGTCGGAAGGCATCCACATTGGGACGTGGCGTGCGTGTCGGAGTACGGGCGCACCGTAGTCCCCGTCGGCGCATCCAGGACTCCGCGTCCGCACAACTGCCGCTGTTCGGTGCTGCGCCTGCTTCGGCGCAACTGGTGCTGTTCTAGAGGTCTCGATTGGTGAGCGTCCGCGCCATGTAGCGTGGAGGTGAGTGATGACGTATGTCGGATGCGCGCTCGCGCCATTGTTCTTCGGGCCAGCCGAAGCGCCGAGGACGCACCGCCAGGGCGGTCTCATCTGCAGAAACGCACAGATGTGGCTTTCTCGCACGGTGTCATTGACCAAACAAAAACGCCGCCGCGGTTTCCCGCGGCGGCGCTTCAACACATCGACTTCAACCCAAGCCGATTACTTCACCAGCGTCGCCGGGTCCTGCTTGGCGGTCAGGGCGCTGCACAGGCCGATGCTTTCGCGGGCCTGCTGCAGGCCGCGGATGGCGCCGGGCAGGTCCTTCAGGCGGGGCTCGAAGAAGGCCTGCAGGCGGTCCGATTCGCCCGGGGTGCAGGCACCGACAGCGGCCACGCGCGGCAGTGAGCCACCGGCGAAGGCGCCGATGCGGTCGTGGATGGCGTCGTAGTTGGCGGTGAACCAGTTCCACTGCGCATCGCGGTCGGCCAGGGTGGCGTGCTTGCCGGCGGTCAGCAGGTAGCGCATCTCGCCCACCTTGACGTCCTTGCTCAGGCCGAAGCTGCGGACCTTGGCGGCCAGGGCCGGGTCTTCGATCTGGCTCAGCGCGGCCAGCATGGCGTTGCGGTGGGCCGGGTCGATCACGCCGGGCAGGGCGGTCATCAGTTGGTCGACGGCCGGGGCGCCGTGCACCTGCACGCTCACGCCCAGCGCAGCCGGCAGCAGGTCCGGGTTGGCCTTGTCGAAGTCCAGCGTCTTGCCGCCGGCCAGCACGGCATCACCCTGGGCGAGCAGGGCGTCGCGAACCGGGGCGACCTTCATGTCCAGGGCCAGGAAGCTGGCCAGGTGCGCGCGCAGCAGGGCATCGCTGCCCTCCTCACCGGGCTTGCGGGTGTAGCCCAGCAGCTGCATGCGCGGCAGGTAGGCATCCTGTGCCCACTTGGACAGGGCCGCACGCTGGGCGTCGGTCTTGGCCAGGCGGCCGTACAGCCAGGACAGGCGGTCGGTCGGGACTTCGGCCACTTCGCCCACCTTGTCGCCAGCCAGCGGCTTGAGCGCGGCCAGCACCTGGGCGGGGTTGATCTCGCCCAGGCTGAAAGCCGCGTTGACGCCGTCACCATAGGCCAGCTTCTCGGTGTCGCTGAGCTGGCCCACGCCGGTGGTCAGCGCCTTGAGCGCCTTGGCATCCAGGCCGATGCGGTAGTAACCGGCGGCTCCCGCGTTGGGCATCACCCAGCCGCCCTTCTTGGCGCCAGGCAGGGCCAGGGTGCCGCTGGCCGCCGACAACAGGGTGCAGGCCTTGTCGCTGCCGGCGGCGGTCTGGTAACGCACGCAGACCGGCACGCCCCAGGTCTTGGCAGCGTCACCGGTGCTGCCGAGCGGCAGGTAGCGCTTCTGGGTGAGCTTGAGCACGACCTTGCCGTCGGCATCGGTCACCTCGGTGTGCACGTAAGGCACGCCGGGCTGGTCCAGGAAGCTGTTGAAGGCCGCCTTGAAGTCCGCACCCTTGTCGGCGGCGCGGGCGATCTCGCTGACCAGGTCGTCGGCGGTGGCATTGCCGAACTTGTGGTCCTGGATGTACTGGCGCATGCCCTTCTTGAAGGTGTCCTCGCCGACATAGTTCTCGAACATGCCCAGCACCGCCGCACCCTTCTGGTAGGTGATGCCGTCGAAGGCGTTCTCAATGTCGCCGCTGCCGGTGATCTCCTGGCGCATCTTGCGCGTGGCCACCAGCGCATCGCCGGACATCGCACCCTGGGCGCCGCGCACGCGGTCCAGGTCGGCGCGGTACTCCGGATGCACCTTCATCGTCACCTTCTGCTGCATCCAGGTGGCGAAGGACTCGTTGAGCCACAGGTCGTTCCACCAGGCCATGGTCACGGTGTCGCCGGTCCACTGGTGGGCCAGCTCGTGGGCAATCACGTTGAAGGAGGATTGCTTGTAGCTGGTGGCCGAGTTGTCATCCAGCAGCAGCAGGAAGTCGCGGAAGGTCACCAGGCCGGCGTTCTCCATCGCACCGGCGGAGAAGTCCGGCGCGGCCAGCAGGTCCAGCTTGTCCCACGGATAGCCGAAGCCGTAGTAGTCCTCCAGCGTGTGGATGATCACCGGGGTGGAGTCCAGCGCGAGCTTCATGCGCGGGCCCTTGCCGGCCGGCGCCACGCCGCGCAGGGGCAGGGTGCCGCGACGCTCGGGCGTGGCGGTGATGCCTGGGCCGTCGACGATGTCCCACGGGCCCACGGCGAAGGCGACCAGATAGGTCGGCAGCGGCAGCGTGCGCGAGAAGGTCAGCGTCTTCCAGCCCTGGCCGGCGGGGGTTTCCTTCACCTGCGAGGTGTTGGCCACGCCCTGCAGGTCGCTGGGGATGGTCAGCTTGATGTCGTAGGGCGTCTTGAACGCCGGCTCGTCGAAGCCGGGAAAGGCGAAGCGCGCGCTGATCGGCTCCATCTGCGTCATCGCGTAGGGCTTGCCCTCGTAGGTGACCTTGTACAGGCCTTCCAGCTCGCCATTGAACGGTGCGGTGTAGGCGATGGTCACGGTCAGCACCTGCGGCTGCAGGGTCTTGCCGAAATCGATGCGGGCCACGCCGTTCTGCGCGTCGGCGGCCACGTAGGTGGCCGGGGCGGCCTTGCCGTCGGCGCCGGCCACGGTCACCTTGGAGACCTTCAGTTCCTTGCCGTCGACCCACAGATGGTCGCTGGCCTGGGTGAGCTTGACGTGGATGGTGGTGGTGCCGCTGAAGCTGTCTTGCGCCGGGTCGATCTTCAGGTCCAGCGTATAGTCCTGCGGCACGGCCCAGCCCGGCAGGTGGCCGCTCGGCACGGCGTCATTGGCGGCAAAGGCACTGGCGCTGCAGGCGGCCAGGGCCAGGGCAAGCAGCGAACGGGTGGGTCGGCGCATCGCGCGGCTCCGGTTGGCGAAAAGAGAACCGCCACCGTGCCGCCACCCGACCCGCCGGGACAGTGCCACAAGGCATGGGCCGGCGAGGCCTCCCGGAACCTTCACACGCCCCAGAACACCACCACCGCATGCAGGAGCAGCCCGATCAACCCGCCCACCAGGGTGCCGTTGAAGCGGATGTACTGCAGGTCGCGGCCGACGGCCAGTTCCAGCACGTCGACCAGCTGGCGTTCGTCCCAGCCTTTCATGGTCTGGGCGATGTGGCTGGTGACGCCGCTGCGCAGGCGGGCGGTGAGGCTTTCGGCGGCGGTGGTGAGGTGGGTGTTGAGCGCGTCACGCAGCGAGGGATCGCGGCCCAGAGCCTCGCCCAGAGCCTGCAGCGAGCGTTCCAGGTGGGCGGCCAGGCGCGAGTCGGGGTTCTCCAGATCGGTGCGCAGGGCGGCATGCACCTGGTCCCACAGCCCGCGCACGTAGTCCTGCACGGCCGGATGATCGATCAGGTTCTGCTTGATCCGTTCCACGCGCGCGGTCAGGTCCGGGTCCTCGCGCAGGCGCACGACGTAGTCCGACAGCCAGGCCTCGTAGTCCTGGCGCAGGGGATGCTCGGGGGTGGAGAGGACCTGCTGCAGTTCGTCCAGGGCGGCGGTGGCGATGCGCTGGGCCAGCGCGTCGCCGATTTCATCCACCGGCTTGATCAGATCCACCGTGCCCATCAGCTTGGGCCACTCGCGCCGCGCATAGCGCACGATCAGCGCCGAGGCGCGCGCCTTGAGTGCCGGGTCGTCCAGCCAGCGGCCGATGCGCTTGAGGGCCTCGTCCAGCAGTTCCTGGTGGCGGCCGTCGGCGGTGAGGATGCCCAGCACCTCGCCGGCGGTCCCGGCCGCGTTCCAGCGCCGCAGCCGGTCGATGACGAAGCGCTGGATCGCCGTGCGCACGGCCGTTTCGTCCAGCAGGTTCAGGGCCTGCAGGGCCCAGCCGCGCGCCATGCCGGCCAGCATTTTCGACTGCGTCGGCTCGGACAGCCACTGGCCCAGGCGCGTGGCCGGGTCGAAGACGCGCAGCTTGTCCAGCAGCGCCTCGGGCGCCAGGAAGTGGTCACGGACGAATACCGCCAGACTGTCGGCCAGCCGCGCCTTGCCGCGCGGGATGATCGCCGTGTGCGGGATCGGCAGGCCCAGCGGTCGGCGGAACAGCGCCACCACCGCGAACCAGTCGGCCATCGCGCCCACTGCGGCGGCCTCACAGAAGGCGGCCACCCACGCCCACGGGCCGCGCAGGCCCATCGCGTGGCTCAGGGCGAAGCCAGCCAGCATCAGCAGCAGCAGGCCGAAGGCGGCCAGCTTCATGCGGCGTAGGCGCAGGCGGCGGGGATCGTCGGCGAGGCCGGTCAGCGATTCGGTCATGCAGCCAAGCCTAGCGCGTGTGATGCAAACCGCCTGCGATCACGCGAACAGCCGCCACAGCAACGCGGTGCCGGCCAGGCCGACCAGCGACACGATGGTCTGCAGCACCGACCACACCAGCACGGTCTGCTTGAGCTTGAGGTCGAAGTACTCGCGCACCATCCAGAAACCGGCGTCGTTGACGTGGCAGAAGAACACCGAGCCGGCGCCAATGGACAGCGCGATCAGCGCGCCCTGCGTGGCCGGCAAGTGCGCGACCAGCGGGGCGAGGATGCCAGCGGTGGTGGTCGTGGCCACCGTGGCTGAACCGGTCGCCTGGCGAAGCGCAACGGCGATCAGCCAGGCCAGCAGCAGGAAGGGCAGGTGCGCCGCCTGGGCGACCTTGGCGATGGTGTCACTGATGCCGGCGTCCAGCAGCACCTGCTTGAGGCCGCCGCCTGCGCCGATGGTCAGCAGCAGCGCGGCGATCGGCGGCAGGCTCTTGAGCAGTACCTTGTTGACCCGCTCGCGGCCCAGTCCACCGCCCCAGCCAAGCACCACGATGGATGTGAGCACGGCAAGGGCGAGGGCGACGATGGGTTCGCCGAGGAAGCGCAGCCCGGTCGAGGCCAGCGAGCCTTCCGGCAGGGCGACCTTGGCCACGGTCGCACCCAGCATCAGTGCCACCGGCAGCAGGATGATGGCCAGGCTCGCGCCGAAACCCGGCTGTGCGGCGGGTGCCTGACGCGAGGCGTAGAGGGCTTCCATGTGATCCGGCACCGCGATCGCCATGCGGCGCGAAAGCCATATCCCGTAGAGCGGTCCTGCCAGGATCACCGCGGGAATGGCGATCACCAAGCCGAACAGCATGGTGAGGCCCAGGTCCGCGTGCAGTGTGCTGACCGCGATCAGCGGGCCCGGATGCGGCGGCATCAGCGCATGCAAGGTGGTCATGCCGGCCAGCGCGGGGATGGCGATGCGCAACAGCGGCTGCTCGGACCGGCGCGCCATGACGAAGATGATCGGCACCATCATCACTAGGCCGACTTCGAAGAACAGCGGTAGGCCGATCACCAGCGCCACCAGCGCCATGACCCAGGGCAGCGCCTTGCCCTTGCCGAGCTTGAGCAGGGTCGAAGCGATCCGGTCGGCGGCACCGGTGTCGGCCAGCATCGCGCCCAGCATGGCGCCCAGGGCGATGATCAGGCCGGCGTCACCCAGCAGGTGTCCCGCCCCGGTGCTGAAGGATTTGGCGAGCTTCTCGGCGGGCAGGCCGATCCCGAGCCCGGCGGCGAAGGTGCCGATGAGGATCGACAGAAACGGGGGCAGCTTGGCCACGCTGATCAGGACGATGATGCAGGCGATGCCAACCAGGGCGCAGAACAGCAGGCGTGAATCCTGCGCAAGCCAATGCACGGTGGTGAAATCCAACGGGTTGCTCCAAGGATTCTGACTAATCTGTCAGTTTAGCGCCGGATGCGGTGGTGGCAGCCTGGGAAGGTGAGGGCCGGCTGGCGCACTTCACATTGGCTTCAAGATGAGCTCAATCGCCACCCACAGGGGGCGCGCACGCTGCGTGCCATCGACCCTGGCCGGAGGCCCGCATGAAATCCCTCAAACTCGTCCTGCGCTTTGCCGTGGTCGGTGTGCTGACCCTGGCGCTGCTGATCCCGCTGACGATGATCCGCAGCAAGATCGCCGAGCGCACCGCCTACCGCGCCGAGGCGGTGGAGCGCGTCTCGCGCAGCAGCGCGGGCGCCCAGCGCCTGGTCGGACCGCTGCGCGCGGTGCCCTACACCGATACCCACGAGGAGTCCTATACCGACGACAAGGGCGTGGCCCGCACGCGCACCGTGCATGAGCCCGGTGTGCTGTTGCAGGCTCCGCAATCACTGAACGTGCACGGCCAGCTGCGTCCGCAGACGCGGCGGGTCGGGCTGTTCGACGTGCCCACCTACGTGTGGGAGGCGCGGCTGGCGGCACGCTTCGGGCAGGAACTGCCGGCGTTGCCGGCCGGTGTGTCGCGCCGCTACGGCACGCCTTATCTGCTGCTGGGCGTGCAGGATGTGCGCGGCCTGATGGGCACCCCCAGGCTCACCGTCGACGGCGCCGCGCTGTCGCTGGTGCCGGGTACCCGCGACTTCAACGCACATCTGCCGGGCATCAGCGCCACGCTGCCTGTGGTGGAGGACGGGCATGTCGCCGCAGGCGAGGTCTTGGTGGACTTCTCCCTGGCCGGCACGGAGGCACTGGACGTGGTGCCGGTGGCCGACGACACCCGCGTGCAGCTCGCCTCGGCGTGGCCGCATCCTTCCTTTACCGGCGACTTCCTGCCGGTGCGGCGGCAGGTGAGCGGTGCGGGCTTCGACGCGCAGTGGGCGGTGTCCTCGCTGGCCAGCCAGGCCCAGACCCAGCTGCAGCGGCTGCGCGCGCAGGACGTGGCGCTGGATGCGCTGCGCGTGGAGCTGGTCGACCCGGTGGATGTCTATACGCTGGCCGACCGCGCCAGCAAGTACGGGATCCTGTTCGTGGTGCTGACCTTCGTGGGCTTTGGCCTGTTCGAGCTGATCAAGCGCCTGCCCATCCACCCCATGCAATACCTGCTGGTTGGCCTGGCGTTGGCGATGTTCTTCCTGCTGCTGATCAGCCTGTCCGAGCACATCGCCTTCTGGATCGCGTACCTGGTCTCGGCGGTGGCGTGCATCGGGGTGCAGTTCGTCTACCTGTCCGGCGTGCTGCGCGGCTGGTGGCGCGCGGCGGGCTTCGCCCTGGGGCTGACCGCGCTGTATGGCGCGCTCTATGGCCTGCTGATCTCCGAGGACAACGCGTTGCTGATGGGCTCGCTGCTGCTGTTCGGCATCCTGGCCACGATCATGGCCATCACCCGCAAGCTGGACTGGTACGCGCTGTCGGCGGAGTTGCGCTGATGCTGATGCAGGGACGCGCCGTGCGCCATGCGGCGCGTCGCCTGCCATCGATCCTGTCGGTGGCAGGCGTGCGCGTGGAAGAGGGGCTCACGCCGCTGTTGCTGCCGCTGCGGCATGGCTGCGAGGGCGCGGTGGTGTTCCAGCTGGCCGAGGCCACGGTCCGGGCGTTGCGGGAGCGTCCCACGGTGTTGCTGGGCCAAGCGCTTGCGCCGCGTTGCGTGCATCTGTCGGCCTGGCGTCCCTGGCGCCTGCTGCGCAGTGCCCGATACGGCCTGCTGTGGCTGAGCGCGCAGCGCGACGGGCCGGCCTGGCTGGTCGTCGCGCCGGAAGACGGCGTTGCGGTTTACCTGTGGCGGGACAAGAAGACCGGGTGCGCTAAATTGACGCCATGACTTCGCCCGACCACGCGTCAGCCGCGCACCGGATCACCGTGGTGCGCGGTGCCGATATCGCCCCGCATCTGGATGACCTGGCGCGTCTGCGCATCGCCATATTCGCGCACTGGCCGTACCTGTACGAAGGCAGCCTGGATTACGAACGCCAGTACCTGGCGGCCTACGCGCGTTCGCCGCGCAGCGTGTTCGTGCTGGCGCAAGCCGGTGACGCCGTGGTGGGCGTGTCCACCGGGCTGCCGCTGCTGGACGACACCGAGGCGTTCTCCAAGCCGCTGGCCGAACAGGGCCTTGATGCGGCGCGGGTGTTCTATTTTGGCGAATCGGTGCTGCTGCCGGAGTGGCGTGGTCGCGGCATCGGACATGCGTTCTTCGATGCGCGCGAAGCGCATGCGCGCGCGCTGGGGGGCTTTGACACCACCGCGTTCTGTGCGGTCGACCGCGACCAGGACGATCCGCGCCGGCCGGCGGGCCACCGCGACAACGATGCCTTCTGGCACAAGCGCGGCTACACGCGCCGCGACGGCCTGACCGTGACCTTGCCCTGGCGCGAGCCGGCGCGCGGCGAGGTCACGCATACGCTCACCTTTTGGACCCGACCCCTGGAGCCGCAGGCATGAAAGTCGCCGTCGCCAAATATCCCATCGGCCAGCCGCGCGACTTCGACGCCTTCGCCGAAAAGCAGGTGCATCTGCTGCAGCAGGCCGCCGATGCCGGCGCGCGCATCGCGGTGCTGCCCGAGTACCTCTCGCTGGAACTGGCCGCGACCTTTCCGGTCGCCGTCAGTGCCGACCTGCTGGCCTCGCTGGAAGCGACCCAGCAACACGCCGAGGACTTCCTGCACCTGTACGCTACCCTGGCCCAGCGCATGGGCTTGCACGTGATCGCTGGCAGCTTCCTCACCGCTGCCGGCAACGGGCGTTATCGCAACCGCGCGCACTGGTTCACCCCGGATGGGCGCAGTGGCTGGCAGGACAAGCTGCAGCTGACCGGCTTCGAGAAAGCCGCGCAGGTGATCGAGGGCGGGGAGGAGGTACGGGTGTTCGAGGCCGACGCCATCCGCGCCGGCATCGCCGTCTGCTACGACGCCGAATTCCCGCTGCCGGTGCGCGCCCAGCAGCAGGCCGGCACGCGCCTGCTGCTGGTGCCCAGCTGCACCGATACCCAGGCCGGCGCCACCCGGGTCAAGGTCGGCTGCCTGGCACGCGCCCTGGAGAATCGCGTGTTCGTCGCCCAGTCGGTGACCGCCGGCATCGCGCGCTGGAGCCCGGCGCTGGACGAGAACACCGGCGAGGCCGCGCTGTTCGCGCCGATGGATGTCGGATTGCCGGCCGATGGCGTGGTCGCGCAAACGAGCGGCGAGCAGGTCTGGGCCGTCGGTGAGCTGGATTTCGAGGCACTGGAGGCCAGCCGCGCCCGCGCCCAGGTGGCCAACGATCGCGACTGGGATGGGCAGGACGCCCCCGCGCTGCGCCGTGCGCGGGTCGTGCCGTTGGCCTGACGCAAGCGTCATGTCCGGCCATGACCGATGGCCGGCGGCAATCCCCGCGCCGCACTGGCAGACTCGTCCGGTTGATCAACCACAACGGGGAAGCAGGACATGACGCGGATGCAGTGGGGTGCGCTGGTAATAGGATTGGGCCTGGCGCTATCGGCGCAGGCCGAGGAAGCGGTCGACCTGGCGATGGTCGGCAAGATCCGGCAGGAGGCCTTTCATCGCTCGCAGGTGGGCGACACGCTGGAGCACCTGACCGAGCAGATCGGTCCGCGGCTGACCAACTCGCCCAACATGGCCAAGGCCAATACGTGGACCAAGCAGAAGTTCACCGAGTGGGGATTGAGCAACGTCCACGACGAGGCCTTCGCCGACTTCGGCCGTGGCTGGGAGTTTGCCAACGCCAGCGTCGAACTGCTCAGCCCGCGCACGGCACCGCTGCATGCCGTGCCCAAGGCCTGGACGCCGGGCACCAACGGCCCGGTCGAAGGCGAGGCCATCGCGCTCAAGATCAAGACCAAGGGCGACCTGGACCAGTACAAGGGCAAGCTGCGCGGCAAGATCGTGCTGCTGAGCCAGGCGCGCGACTACAAGCCGGATACCGAGGCGGCCTCCAAGCGCTACGACGAAGCCGGCCTGACCGAACTGCTGGATTTCGCCATCCCCGCACCCAAGGACCCGGCCGCCCGCGACAAGCGCCTGAAGGACTACCTCGAACGCACCGAACTGGCCAAGGCCACCAACCAGTTCCTGATCGATGAGGGCGCTCTCGCCGCGTTGAGCATCAGCGGTTGGGACGACGGCATCCTGCGCGTCGGTGGCGGCGGTTCGCGCAAGGCCGGCGAGTCGGTCGGCGTGCCCGAACTGGTGGTCGCCGCCGAGCACTACAATCCGCTGCTGCGCGCCCTGGACCGCAAGGAGACCGTGCGCCTGCGGGTGAACTCGGATGCGCGCTTCACCAGCGACGCCAACGACCCCGGCTACAACACCATTGCCGAGCTCAAGGGCAGCGGCAAGGCCGACGAGGTGGTGATGCTGGGCGCGCACATGGATTCCTGGCACGCCGGCACGGGCGCTTCGGACAATGGCGCCGGCGTGGCGGTGATGATGGAGGCCATGCGCATCCTCAAGGCGGTCGGCGCTCGGCCCAAGCGCACCATCCGCGTGGCGCTGTGGAGTGGCGAGGAGCAGGGCCTGGTCGGTTCGATGGATTACGTGGCGCGCCACTTCGCCCGTTACCCGGAGCCGACCGATCCGGCGCAGAAGGAACTGCCGGCCTACTACCGAGAGCCCACCGGCGCGCTGCAGAAGACCAAGGAGTGGAACACGCTCTCGGCGTACTTCAACCTGGACAACGGCTCGGGCAAGATCCGTGGCGTCTATGCGCAGGAGAACCAGGCGGTGATGCCGATCTTCGAGGCTTGGCTGAAGCCGTTCAACGACGTGGGCGCGACCATCGTCACCAGCCGCAACACCGGCAGCACCGACCACATCGCGTTCGACCGCGTCGGCCTGCCGGGCTTCCAGTTCGTGCAGGACCGGCTGGACTACGGCACACAGGTGCATCACAGCGATCTGGACACCTACGACCACGCCTCCATCGCCGACCTGCAGCAGGCCGCGGCCATCGTGGCGACCTTCGTCTACCAGGCCGCCATGCGCGATGACAAGCTCCCGCGCAAGGACGTGCTGGAAGACTGACGCCTCCGTAGAGCGGAGCTTGCTCCGCTGGGGCTTTCCTCACGAAACGAACCAAGCGCAGCGGAGCAAGCTCCGCTCTACGGCGATGCGCTTGTTTCAGCCCAGCAGGCTGACGCCCGGCACAGCCCAGATCGCCAGGGCGGCCAGCGAGGTGCCGATGATCGAGACAGCCAGCGCGTCGCTGAGAAAGTGCAGGCCTTCAACGCTCTGTAGAGCGGAGCTCGCTCCGCCGAGCGGGGGCTTCCCGCTGACCGAATCAAGCGCAGCGGAGCGAGCTCCGCTCTACAGCGATGTGCTTGTTTCAGCCCAGCAGGCTGACGCCGGGCACCGCCCAGATTGCCAGGGCCGCCAACGAAGTGCCGATGATGGAAGCAGCCAGCACGTCGCTGGGAAAGTGCAGGCCCAGCACCACGCGCGAGGTCGCCACGCAGGCGGTGAATGGCACCAGCAGCGGCGCCAGCGCCGGATAGTGCGCCAGCGCCACCAGGGTGAAGGCCACCGCATGCAGCGTATGCCCGGACGGAAAAGAGAATTCGTCCAGCGGCGCCACCCAGGCCTGGATGCGCACGTCCGAGGCGAATGGCCGTGGGCGCCGGGTCCAGCGCTTCAGGCCCTTGTAGAGCAGCAGCGCGACCGCGCCGGTGGCCGCCAGGTGCGCGGCGGCAGCCAGGCCGTGCCAGCCGTCGAACACGATCAGCGCGCCCATCAGCACATACCAGAACACCCCATCGCCCAGGCGGCTGATGAGGGCGAAGAAGCGGCGCACGTCCTGGCGCCGGCCAAAACGGTTGGCGAACAGGCAGACGCCTGCTTCGCGGGGGAGGTTCAACTCACGCGGGGACGACGTGCGCATGGGGCCTCCGTTGACGCGCCAGACGGGACAGCAGGACATCGAAATCGGCGGCCACCTGGGCCGGTTGCAGGGCCTGGACCGCCTGGTGCGCGGCCGCGCCCATGGCTTTCCAGCGTGCGGGCTGTGCGCCCAGCGCGCAGACGGCTGTCACGAAGGCCTCGTCATCGCCCACCGCCGCGCCGTGCAGGCCGCTGCGCAGGTGTTCGCGCGCCGCGCCCGAGTCGAAGGCCACCGTGGTCAGGCCGCTGGCCATCGCTTCCAGGGTCACGTTGCCGAAGGTCTCGCTGCGGCTGGGGAAGACGAACAGGTCGGCGCTGGCGTAGTGCCGGGCCAGCGCCTCTCCGCGCTGCATGCCCGCGAAGATGAAATCCGGGTGCGCGGCCTCCAGCGCCGCGCGCTCCGGGCCATCGCCGACCCACACCATCCGCGCCTGCGGGCGATCGCGCTGCAGGGAACGGAAGCTGCGCACCGCCAATTCCAGGTTCTTCTCCGCGGCGATCCGGCCGACCGAGAGCACCACCGGTGCTTCGGGATGGGCGTTCCACTGGGTCCGTAGCGCCTCATCGCGGAAGTCGGGATGGAACTGGCGGGTGTCCACCGCGCGCGCCAGGCGGCGCACGTGATGGAAGCCCTGTTCCTCCAGCCACTGGCCCAGTTCCAGCGTCGGCACCAGCGTGGCATCGCCACCATTGTGGAAGCGGCGCATCCAGCGCAGGGCGGTCGGCCGCAGCCAGGGCATTCCGTAATCGTCCATGTAGTGATCGAAACGGGTATGGAAACCCGTGGCCGCTGGAATCCCCAGCTGCCGCGCCGCGCGCAGGGCCGACCAGCCCAGGGGGCCTTCCGTGGCCACGTAGATGGCATCCGGCGCGTGACGTGCGAAATGGGCCCGCAGTGCCTGCGGTGCGGGCAGGCCGAAGCGCAGTCCGGGATAGCGCGGCAGGCGGCCGCCGCGGACCAGTAGCGTGTCGGGACACGGCGGTGCGTCTTCATCGGCGGGCTGTCGCGGGCGCACCAGCGCCACCGCGTGGCCGCGCTGCCGCAGCCCTTCCTCCAGACCCTGCACGGTCAATGCAACGCCATTGATTTCGGGCGGATAGGTCTCTGTGACGATGGTGTAGCGCATGAGCGTCTCCCACGTTTGGCATAGCGTGGGCTGCGGCCGTGCACCCTGCATTGCAGCGGCGTGGCAGTTTGATGAAACGCGCTAGTTCAGCGACTTGCTGGCTCGCAGGGCCTGGAAGAGCGCATCGCGCGACAGTGGCTGGGAAAGGTGATAGCCCTGAACCTCGTCCACGCCCAGCACTTCCAGGGCGGCAAGCTCCTGGGCGGTTTCCACGCCTTCGGCCACGACATGGCTCCCGGTCTGGTGGCCGAAGCCGATCATCGCCGCGGCCAGCGCCTTGCGCGAGGGGTCGCTGTCGATGCTTCGGGTCAGGCTGATGTCCATCTTGATGATGTCCGGATGCAGCGTGAGGATGTGCCGCATGTTGGAGTAGCCGGCACCGGCATCGTCGACCGCGAAGCGCACCCCGGCCTGGCGCAGCTTCTGCACCGTGGCCTGCAGGGGGTGGTAATCGTCCACCAGGGCGTGCTCGGTGATCTCCATGACGATGCGGCCGGGCTGGATCACGTCCAGGTACTCCAACACGTCGCCGCTGACGAGCGTCTGCGGCGAGACATTGAGCGCCACATAGAAGCCACCCGGCACCGCACGCAGCCCATCGAGCGCGGTCAGCATCGCGTTGAGCTCCAGGCGCACGCCCAGGCCGATCTCGTTGGCTTCGTCGAACCATTTGTCCGGCGGACGGCGCGGCTCCATGTCGAAGCGGGACAGGCACTCCACGCCGGCGATGGTGTGATCGGACAGCCGGTAGATGGGCTGATAGACGATGCGCGGCTGTCCCATTTCCAGGACCGCGCTGATCCGCTCGACCTTGGCGCCATGGTCACGCACGGCAGCCAGGTCGCCCTCGACCTGGAAGGCCAACAACTGGGCGAACGCACGCATCATGTGCAGGTCGCGCTCATCCAGGCTCAGGTCCGGCTCGAAGCTGAAACAGCAGAAGGTCCCATAGACCCGACCGTCGCCCAGTACGATGGGGACGCTCAAGTGGGCGCCAATCGGGATCGCGCTGGTCTCGGGCAGGCAGGCGGCCGCCGGAACCTGCGCAGTATCCGGAATCAGCTGCGGGATGCGCCCTTCCACCACGCCCCGGCAGTAGCCCGACTCCATCGCCATGGTGTCACCGGCATGCAGCTGGAGGCGGCCGCTCTCGTTGATCACGTAGCGGAAGACGCGGTCGCGGGTGCCGAACTCGGAGACAAAGGCCACGTCCATGCGCAGGTGGTCGCGTACCGCGCGCAGGATCTGCTCGACGTTGCGGTCGACCGAGCTCGAGGCGCTCGCGACCTGCGCCATGACTTGCTGGATGAGTGCATCGGCATTCTGGCGGGCCATGCAATTCCCTGTGCGGCTTGGCGGCGCGGCGCGTGACCGGCATCGGCCATTCGCACGCTTTCCTTTCCTAGGACGTTAACACTGGCGCCATGGGGCCATGCAAGTCTTGGGGCAGTTGGTAAGCCGTGCTCTACAGGGACAGGGGGAGGCGGCAGGGTCCCTGAGGTCGGTTCAGGTCACGAAGGGCTTGAAGGTGACACCCAGGTCAGGCAGCGCGTCGGCCTCGCCGATCAGGTCGGCGCGCAGCAGCGGCCGGGCATCGATCCACGCCTTGTCCAGGGTCAGGCGCAGGTCATCGGCCGTGGCCTCCAGATCCAGCACGGGAATCTCGTCCTGGTCATGGGCGCGGTGCAGCAGCACGGCCAGGCGCAGCAGCACGGCGATATGCCGGGCCGCGGGAATGCGGCGGTCCGGCAGTGCGTCGAAGGCGGATTTCGGAATGCCGCGACGATGCGTGCGCACCAGCGCCGAGAGCATCAGCTGCTCCTGACGCGAGAAACCGGCGATGTCCGAGTGCTCCAGCAGGTAGGCACCGTGGATGTGGTACTGGCTGTGGGCGATGGCCAGGCCGATCTCGTGCAGTCGCGCGGCCCACGAGAGCAGGCGCCCGTCGTCCGGTTCCAACTGCCAGGCCGGTGCCACCTGCGCGAACAGGCGCGCGGCCGTGGCCGCCACGCGGCTGGCCTGGGCCTCGTCCACGCCGTAGCGGTGCATCATGCTGGCCACCGACTGCTCGCGTGGATCGTTGTCGCCGCGGCGGCCCAGCATGTCGTAGAGAATGCCTTCGCGCATGGCGGCTTTGCTCACAAGAACGCGTTCGATGCCCAGCGCCTGGAAGGCGGCCTCCATGACCAGCACCCCGCCGGCAATGATCGGCTGGCGATCCTTGCTCAGGCTGGGCAGGTCGATGTTCTCGATCTTTTCTGCCTGCAGGAGGCGCTCGCGCACCTGGGGCAGGGCCTCGGCGGTGATCGCGCC
The DNA here is from genome assembly GCF_028198165.1 of Pseudoxanthomonas sp. JBR18. Classification (NCBI taxonomy): domain Bacteria; kingdom Pseudomonadati; phylum Pseudomonadota; class Gammaproteobacteria; order Lysobacterales; family Lysobacteraceae; genus Pseudoxanthomonas; species Pseudoxanthomonas sp. JBR18. Next base: position 131,337 of record NZ_CP116339.1, on the reverse strand, counting down.
CTTGGTCAGCTTCATCGCCGCGCAGATGTCGCCGATGGCCTTGGCGGTACCCGACGAGCCAAGCGCTTCCTGCCAGCCCAAGCTCCGGTAAAGCGGGGCGAACTGCTGCAGCTCGGCGGTGATTTCCGTCAGGGCCGTATTCCAGCGCTTCTTGGTCAGCTTGCCGCCGGGAAAGAACCGCCGGGTGCTGGCGATGCAGCCGACTTGGATGCTCTCGCGCTCCAGGGTTTGCATGCCCGAGCCGATGATGAATTCGGTCGAGCCGCCGCCGATGTCGATGACCAGGCGCTTGCTGCCGGCCTTCGGCGGTTGCGCATTGCAGACGCCCAGATAGATCAGACGTGCTTCCTCGCGGCCGGAGACGACCTCGATGGCGTGACCCAGCGCGGCTTCGGCCGGGACCAGGAACTCCTGCGGCAGCGCCAGTCTGCGCACGGTGTTGGTCGCCAGGGCACGGACGCGGGCGTCGGGCAAATCGCGGATCCGCTGGCCGAAACGCGACAGGCATTCCATGGCGCGGGCGTGGGCCTCGGCCGACAGGCCGCCGCGGTGATCCAGACCGTCGGCCATGCGCACGGTCTCGCGCAGGCGGTCGATCACGCGCAACTGGCCCTGGGTGTAGCGGGCCACGATCATATGGAAGCTGTTGGACCCCAGGTCCACGGCTGCCAACTGGTCGTTGTCCTGCAGCGGCTGGGAGAAGGTCTGGGGGAGGGTGAATGGCATGGCGCGCAATGGTAGCCGAAGCCACATTCACCTTTCATGGTGCCCGCCGCGCGGCGGGCGATGACGCAGGGTCAGACCTTGGCCAGCAGCGTGCCCTGGGCCGAGTGCGGGGCCTGGTCCTGCGCCGGCGAACACTTGTGGTATTCCCCGTCCGCGTCCAGTTCCCAGGCGTTGCAGTTGTCGTCCAGATAGTTCTGCAGATGATCGCGGAACACCCGCGCGGCCAGGCGCGCGTCCAGGATCGGGAAGCAGGTTTCCACCCGGTGCAACAGATTGCGCTCCAGCCAGTCCGCGCTGGCACAGTACAGCTCCGGGTCGCCGTCGTTGCCGAACCAGTACACGCGGCTGTGCTCCAGGAACCGTCCCACGATCGAGCGCACGCGGATGTTCTCCGAGATCCCCGGCACGCCCGGGCGCACCGTGCAGGCACCGCGCACGATCAGGTCGATCTGCACGCCCTCCTGCGAGGCCGCGTACAGGGCCCGGATCACCCGGACCTCGTTGATGGCGTTGACCTTGATGATGATGCGCGCCGGCCGACCCTCACGGGCCAGGCGCGCCTCGCGCTCGATCTTCTTGATCACCCCCGGATGCAGGGTGAAAGGCGACTGCAACAGGCACTTGAGCTTGGTCGTGGGCGCCAGTCCGGAGAGTTGCTGGAACAGCAGGTGCACGTCGTTGCCGATGTCCGGGTTGGCCGTGATCAGGCCCAGATCGGTGTAGGCGCGCGCGGTGCCGGCGTGATAGTTGCCGGTGCCCAGGTGCACGTAGCGGCGCAGCTTCTTGCCCTCGCGGCGGACGATGAGCAGCATCTTGGCGTGGGTCTTGAAGCCGACCACGCCATAGACCACCTGCACGCCGGCTTCCTGCAGCTTGTCGGCCAGGCCCAGGTTGGCCTCCTCGTCGAAACGCGCGCGCAGTTCGACCACCACCGTGACGTCCTTGCCGTTGCGCGCGGCGATCACCAGGGCATCGACGATGGCCGAGTCCTTGCCGGTGCGATAGAGCGTCTGCTTGATGGCCAGCACGTTGGGATCGGTGGCCGCCTGCTTGAGCAGTTCCAGCACCGGGGTGAAGGCATCGAAGGGGTGGCTGAGCAGCACGTCGCCGTCGGCGACGGTCTCGAACATGGCATCGCCGTCGCGCAGCGTGCGCGGGGTGAAGGCCGGATACTTCAACTCGGGGCGCTGGACCAGGTCATAGACCTGGCTGACCCGGTTGAGATTGACCGCGCCATTGATGCGATACACCGCGTTTTCGGTCAGGCCGAAGTTCTCCAGCAGCGTGCCGACGATGGCCTTGGGGCAGTCGTGGGCAATCTCCAGGCGCACCGCGGGCCGGTAGCCGCGCCCGGCCAGCTCGTCGCGCAGGGCCAGGGCCAGGTTCTCCACTTCCTCCTCGTCGACCACCAGCTCTGAGTTGCGGGTCACCCGGAACTGATAGGCGCCCTTGACCTCCATGCCGGGGAACAGGTCGTCCACGAAGGCAGACAGCACGCTGGAGAGCAGCACGAAGTCGTGCTCGCCGCCGGAGATGCGCTGCGGCAGCTGGATGATGCGCGACAGCGAACGCGGCGCACGCACGATCGCCAGGTGCCCGGCCCGACCGAAGGCATCCTTGCCCTTGAGCACCACCACGATGTTGAGCGACTTGTTGAGGATCTTGGGGAACGGATGCGACGGGTCCAGGCCCAGGGGCGAGAGCACCGGCATGATCTCGTTGCGGAAGTAGGCGCGCAGCCAGCGCTTCTGCCGGGCGTTCCACACCAATTGACTCAGCACGCGCACGCCGGCCTGGTCCAGGGCCGGGCGCAGGACCTGGTTCCAGCAGGTGTATTGGGCGTCGACGAGCTGCGCCGCGCGGTCGTGGATGCGCGTCAGGACCGTGGCCGGACTCAGCCCATCCGGTCCGGCCGGCAGCCCGAAATCCTGCGCATGCCGCACGGTGGCCGCGCGGATCTCGAAGAACTCGTCCAGGTTGGTGCAGCTGATGCACAGGAAGCGCAACCGCTCGAGCAACGGGACCGATGGATCCTGTGCCTGGGCCAGGACGCGGAAGTTGAAGTCCAGCTGCGACAGCTCGCGGTTGAAGTACAGGGCACTGTCGCGCAGCGGATCGGCGGTCTCGGCGGGCAGTTCGGTGGCGGCATTCATGCGGTCTGACTCTCTTGAAGCGGGAAGGCCCCCTCGCGGGGATGCACGCGCTCGGGACCGAAGTGGACCGAGAAAGTACTGCCCTGGCCGACCGCGCTGTCGATCTCCAGCCGGGCCTGGTGCAGGTTCAGCACGTGCTTGACGATGGAGAGCCCAAGCCCGGTGCCACCGCTTTCGCGCGAGCGGCTGGTGGAGACCCGGTAGAAGCGCTCGGTGATGCGCGGCAGGTGCGATTCGGGGATGCCGTAGCCGGTATCGCGCACGCTCAGCACCGCGCCTTGACCCTCGCGGGCCAGGGCGATGGTGATGGTGCCGCCCACCGGGGTGTAGCGCACCGCGTTGCTGACCAGGTTGGAGAAGGCGCTGTGCAGCTCCTTGTTCGATCCCCACAGGTCGATGTCGCCGCAGTCTTCCATCACGATGGTCTGCCGGCGCTGGCTGAGGGCTTCGGCCTCCCGGCGCAGGGTGGACATCATCGAGGCCATGCCGATGTTCTCGTGCGGCAGGCTGTCCTGCACCTCGAGGCGTGAAAGGGTGAGCAGGTCTTCCACCAGCTGGGTCATGCGGTTGGACTGCTTCTGCATCTCTTCCAGGATCGGCTTCCACTCCGGCACCTCGTCGGTGTCGAGCATGTCCAGGTAGCCATGAACCACGGTCAGCGGGGTGCGCAGTTCGTGGGAGACATTGGCCACGAAGTCCCGGCGCATTTCCTCCAGGCGCAGCAGCTTGCTGACGTCGCGTGCCACCAGCAGCCAGTACTGGTCCGAATAGGGGATCAGGCGGATGTTCAGACGCAGCGCGGCATTGGCCGGTGAAACGGCGTCGAGCATCGGCTCGGCGTTGCGCCCGCCACTGAGCCAGTGCGACATCGGCAACGGCTGCAGGCGCTCGCCGACCGGCGCGCCCAAATCGACCGGATGGCGTAGCCCCAGCAGCACGGTCGCGGCCTTGTTGAACCACAGCACGCGCTGGGTGTCGCGGTCGATGACCACCACCGCGTCGGGCAGGGCGGCGGCCGCGGCGCGGTAGGCGCGCAGCATGGACAGCAGACGGCGCTTGCGGGTGCGCATGTCGGCCTGGCCGCGGTGCAGCAGGCGGTCCAGTTCGTTCCAGACGCCATCCCCACGCGGCGGCTTCAGACGTTCGCGGGCCGTCAGGCGGCGCAGGACCACGCGCAGGTGCCAGAACTGCCAGGCAACGACGCCCAGCGCGCCCAGCGCCAGGACAGGCCAGAACGCACCGACGAGCCAGCCGACGACTGCGGCGATGAGCAGGAGGGTGGCGAGGCGGAACAGGGTGCGGTTCCAGGCCGAGCGCAGGTGCAGAGGCATGAGGCGATTGTGTCAGAGCTGTTGCCGAGCGTAATGCGTCGGTCGTGGCAGGCATGCGGCGGCGCGGCGACCGCCTGGCGACAGGCATGTGACCGTCGCGTGTTGCCAGGCCGCGGGTGGGGCGCTGCTCAGGTGGAGACCGAGAACCGGTAACCGGAGCCACGCACGGTCTGGACCATGTTGTCCGCGCCATGCGGTTCGAGGGTCTTGCGCAGGCGGCGGATATGCACGTCCACGGTGCGCTCCTCCACGTACACGCTGCCGCCCCAGACGTGATCCAGCAGCTGGGTCCGGCTGTAGACGCGCTCGGGATGGGTCATGAAGAAGTGCAGCAGGCGGTACTCGGTGGGGCCGATCGGCACCGGCGTGTCCTCGGCGAACACGCGATGGGCGGCGCCGTCGATGCGCAGGGTGCCCACCGAAATGCTGCCGTCTTCCTCGTCCTCGCGGGTGCGGCGCATCACCGCGCGGATGCGCGCCAGCAGCTCGCGCGAGGAGAACGGCTTGACCACGTAGTCGTCCACGCCGGCTTCCAGCCCGCCCACGCGATCGTTCTCCTCGCCACGGGCGGTGAGCATGATGATGGGGATCTCGCGGGTCAGGGCGTCCTTGCGCCAGCGCCGGGCCAGGTCCAGGCCGCTGGTGCCCGGGAGCATCCAGTCCAGCAGGATCAAATCGGGGACCTTGTCGGCGATGGCGCCCTGCGCCTCGCGGGCGTCGCCGGCGTGGACCGGTTCGAATTCACCCTTGCGCAGGGCAAAGGCGACCATGTCGCGGATGGCCGGTTCGTCGTCGACGATCAGGATGCGTTTCTGCACGGAATTTCGCCAAGCCGGTGGGATCGGCACCAGTAGACGACAATTTTATGACTCGATTGTGACAGTGGGGCCGGCCCGGGCGCCGTGGCCGGATCAGCGATTGCGATCCAGGTCCGGATCGCGGATGCCGGCATCGCGCAGTTCAAGGACCTCGGGCGTGATCGCGGCGATGCGCGCGTCGACCCGGGCGCGGTCGTAATAATCGAGTGTTTCGCGTCGCTTGAGGTTCTGCAGCTGGGTCAGGGCCTGCTCCGGGCGCCCGTTCAGGTAGGCGACCTGGGCGTACGCCTCTCCGGCCTTGGCGCTGTCGCCAGCCAGTTCGCAGGCGCGGGCGTAGGCCTGCTGGAAGATCGGATCGTCGTCCGCGCCCCCCAGCAGCGGCTGCAGGATCGCCTGCGCCTGCTTGCCGCCAGCCGCGGTGCCCTGCGCATTGAGTGCCTGCGCGTAGGTCAGGGCGATCGGTCGGCTGTCCGGGCGGTGCTTGCGCAGCGCCTCGAAGCGCTGTTTGGCCGCCGCCATGTCTCCGTTGCGTGCCTGTGCCTCGGCCAGCGCCAGGCCCAGCCATACGTTGTCAGGATCGGCCTTGAGCAACGCGGCGAAATGCGTGGCGGCGCTCAGTGTGTCGTTGCTGCGCAGCTCGGCCAGGGCCAGGCCATATTGCTGCGGGGCGGTCAGCTCGCCGGTACTGCGGCGGATGCCTTCGTATTCGCGCACCGCATCGCCCGGGGTGTTGGCGCTGAGGACGCGCAGGCGCTCGTGCGCCCAGGCGAACAGCCCGGTCGCACCAGCCTGAAAACTGCTCTCCGGCAGCGAGACCTGGAACGGCAGCAGGGGATTGGTGCTGGGCATGCCTGCCGCGTAGTTGCCTTCGCGCGGGCTGGATTCGGTGATCTTGCCGCCGGGGGTGGTCACGGTGGTGATCACGTTCTGCTCGCGCTCGATGCGTTCGGCGCGGTCGTGGGCTTCGCTGATGCGGGTGGTCGTCACCGGGTGGGTCTGCAGGTAGTCGGGCACCTGCTCGCGTTCGCCCCCCCGGTTGGCGCGCATGACCTGTTGCATGCGGGCAAAGAAGTCGGCCATCGCCTCCGGGTCGTAACCGGCCCGGGCCAGGGTGCGGATGCCCAGACGGTCGGCTTCGGATTCGTTGGAGCGCGTGTAGTCGATCTGGCGCTGCTGCATCAGCCCCAGGCCGCTGAAGATGGCGGCCTGGGAGGCATCCCCGCTGGAATTTCCTCCCGCTGCCTGGGCCGCGACGATCGCCCCGAGCATGCCCAGCAGGATGGGAATCTGATCGCGCTGCGCGCGTTCGACGCCGCGCAGGACGTGTTGTTGGGTGACATGGGCGATCTCGTGTGAGAGCACCGCAGCGACCTCGTCCTCGCGCGTTGCGGTCAACACCAGTCCAGAGTTGACTGCGATATAGCCGCCGAGGGTGGCGAAGGCGTTGATCTGACGGTCGCGCAGCATGAAAAAGGTGAACGGCTGCTGCGGGCGGTCGCTGTTGGTGGCGAGCTTCTGGCCGACCTTGTCGAGCCAGTCGTCGATCAGCGGATCGTCCAGCAGGTAGCCGTAGTTGCGCAGCTCGCGCAGCGTCATCGCGCCGTACTCGCGCTGCCGGGTCGGCGTGAGCAGCTCGCCGGCGGACGAGCCGATGTCGGGCAGCCGCTCGGTCTGGGCGCGGCTGATCGGCGCGGCGACCAGCAGGGTGAGGGCGGTGGCCAGCAGGGTCAGGCGCACAGGCAGGCTCGGTGAGTGGCGATAAGCGCAGTGGCGCAGGATGCGGGCCCTGGGTGCCCGACGCGTGAATCAGTGGTTAATCCGCTGCGTTGCATGTCTGTCTCTGGTTTCCCGCCTCCATGCCACCATGATGCCTGTCTGACCATCAACCGGGCGGAGAATTCCCCATGAGCACACCCGAGATCACCATCTACTCCACCGCCATCTGTCCGTACTGCGTGGCGGCCAAGAACTTCCTCAAGTCCAAGGGCCAGACCTGGACCGAAGTGCGCATCGATACCGACCCGGCCGAGCGGGAGAAGATGATGGCCAAGACCCGCCGCACCAGCGTGCCGCAGATCTTCATTGGCGAGACCCACGTCGGCGGCTACGACGACATGATGGCGCTGCACCGCGCCGGTGGGCTGGAACCGCTGCTGGCTGGCGCCTGAGTCGATCACCGATTGGAGTTGCACCATGTCAGAGAACGAAGCCGATCGCGTCCAGGCCTTCACCGAATTCCGGCAGCGCATGAATCAGCGCATCCTGGCCGAGCCCAACCAGGTCGTCCGTCGCTTCTTCGCGCTGGATACGCAGACCTACCAGGCGGGCGCGCTGGACGTGAAGACCAAGGAACTCCTGGGTCTGGTGGCCTCGATGGTCCTGCGCTGTGACGACTGCATCAGCTACCACGTGGCCCAGTGCAAGGACGCCGGCGTGACCCGCGAGGAGTTCTTCGAGACCTTCTCCGTGGGGCTGGTCGTCGGCGGGTCCATCGTGATTCCGCACCTGCGCCGCGCAGTGGATTTCCTGGACCAGCTCGAAGGCGGGGCGGCCGCGCCGCAAGCGCACGCGCACGATTGATCCGCGCAAACCGGGCGGTTTCAGGTATGTATGGATGATGCATACCTGAATTCGCGTACTCGCGTTTTATGTGAATTTTTTCCGAAATTTGGGTTTCTTATCCGCTTTTTAGGGGATCTTTGCGGTTTTCCGCTGCGTTCCGGTTTTGGGGCGATCACTTCAGGTCGGGCATACTGAGGGAACTGAATCTCTTTCCCGCGCATGCCCCACCGGCTTGCGCCCCAGTCTGGAACTCCTCATGACGCAAACCATCACGGTCATCCGCGGCGACGGTATCGGCCCGGAAATCATGGACGCCACCCTGTACGTGCTCGACGCACTCAAGGCGGGCCTGACCTACGAAGACGCCGAAGCCGGCCTGGTCGCCCTGGAAAAGCATGGCGACCTGCTGCCCGCGCAGACCCTGGCCTCGATCGAGAAGAACAAGGTCGCGCTGAAGAGCCCGCTGACCACGCCGGTGGGCGAAGGCTTCACCTCGATCAACGTGACCATGCGCCGGCATTTCGACCTGTACGCCAACGTGCGCCCGGCGATTTCCTTCCCCAACACCAAGTCGCGCTTCGGCGCGGGTGTGGATCTGATCACGGTGCGCGAGAACACCGAGGGTGCCTACCTGAGCGAGGGCCAGGAAGTCTCGGCTGACGGCGAGACTGCGATCTCGATGACCCGGGTGACCCGCAAGGGCTCCGAGCGCATCGTGCGCTACGCCTTCGACCTGGCCCGCGCCGCCGGCCGCAAGAAGGTGACCCTGGTGCACAAGGCGAACATCATCAAGTCGACCTCGGGTCTGTTCCTGAAGGTCGGGCGCGAGGTGGCCAAGGACTATCCGGACATCGAGTGCAACGAGATGATCGTGGACAACACCTGCATGCAGCTGGTGATGCGTCCGGAGCAGTTCGACATCATCGTGACCACCAACCTGTTCGGCGACATCCTCTCGGACCTGTGCGCCGGTCTGGTCGGCGGCCTGGGCCTGGCGCCGGGCGCCAACATCGGCACCAATGCGGCGATCTTCGAGGCCGTACACGGCTCGGCGCCGGACATCGCCGGCCAGGGCAAGGCCAATCCCTGCGCGCTGCTGCTCGCCGCCGCGCAGATGCTTGACCACATCGGCCAGCCGGACAACGCAACGCGCCTGCGCAACGCCATCGTGGCTACGCTGGAAGCCAAGGATTCGGTCACCCCGGATCTGGGTGGCACCGGCAACACCATGGGCTTCGCCAAGGCGATCGCCAGCCGTCTGTAAGGGCGCGAACACCGGTCCACAAAAAAGGGCGCCATCGGCGCCCTTTTTTGATGGGAGTGCTGGCTCTTGCGTAGCGCCGAGCTTGCTCGGCGGCTCTCCGCTCAGGCCGTCGGGAAAGCCCAGCGGAGCAAGCTCCGCTCTACACCGCGTACGCGCCGGTCAGTTGCGGGACTGCAGCTTGGACAGCAGACGCAGGAACTCCACGTACAGCCAGACCAGGGTGACCATCAGTCCGAAGGCGCCGTACCACTCCATGTACTTCGGCGCGCCGGCGTCGACGCCGGACTCGATGAAATCAAAGTCCAGCACCAGGTTGAGGGCGGCGACCACCACCACGACCAGGCTGAAGCCAATCCCGATCACGCCCGAGCCATGGATGTAGGAGACGTTCATGCCGAACATCTGCATCACCATCGACACCAGGTACACCAGCGCGATGCCGCCGGTGGCCGCGACCACGCCCAGCTTGAAGTTCTCGGTCGGCTTGATCAGGCCGCTGCGGTAGGCCATCAACAGCGCGAACAGCGTGCCGAAGGTCAACAGCACCGCCTGGAAGACGATGCCGTGGAAGCGCATTTCGTACATCGCCGAGATCGAGCCGAGGAAGAAGCCCTCGACCAGCGCATACAGCGGCGCGGTCACCGGTGACCAGGTCTTCTTGAAGGTGGTGATCAGCGCAAGGATGAGGCCGCCGATCGCGCCGCCAATCATGTAGATGCCTGCGCCGGCCGCCGGGGCCATTTCGCCGTTGGGAAGGGCGATGGTCGACTGATGCCATGCGAACGCAGCGGTCAGCAGGCTGAGGAGCAACAGGAAGCCGGTCTTGTTGACCGTGCCGTTGAGCGTCATCACGCCGCCATCTCGGGTCACGACCCGGCCCGATCCAAGATCGAGGAAGGTGGACTGTTTCAGGGCGGGATTGCCACTGCGGATCATTGCGCCTCCTGGGCTGCCATTCCTTTGTTGATGGTGCGAAAGGGGGGACTCGAACCCCCACGGGGGTTACCCGCTGGAACCTAAATCCAGTGCGTCTACCAATTCCGCCACTTTCGCAAGGTTGTGCGCATTCTACCTCTCCGCCGTCACGGCGCGCGCTGACGATTCTGATCGCCAGCAAGCGATCTCCCCACGGATCGCGCAGGGGAGCGGGTGGGCGCTCTGTGCGGTCCCGGAGGCGCTCAGCGCCTCGGGTCGTCGGCCTTTGCCGGCAGTGTCACCGTCGTCACGCGCCCGGCCAGGACCGGTGCGCCGCGAGGCTGTGAGAGGGCACTTCCGCGCGCAACGCGGTATTGCCCTGGGGCGAGGTCGTGCGCCTCGAAGCGGCCCTCGTGGTCGGCGACGACGCCGACGATGGCGTTGGTCGATTCGCTGACGATGATGATCTGCTCGTCGGGTGCGGCCTGGCCGCGGATCGTGCCGGTGTCCTGGCTGGCATGGCCGTGAAAGCTCGCGGCCAAGAGGGCAGCGCCAAGGACGAGCGAAAGGCGAGGCGGCATGGCGTCATCTCGGGAAGGGAAAGAGCTTTTTGGATGTGCCGAAGGTGCGGAAGGTTTACACGTCCGTTGGCGCTCGCGCACGAGGTGCGCGTCCTCGCCCTGTCCCGCGACGCAGGGTCGTCGGACTTCCTTGCAGATTCAGCGCATAAGAAAACAGCCATCCGGTTTGCACCGGATGGCTGTCTTGTTTGGTGGGCCGTCAAGGATTCGAACCTTGGACCTATTGATTAAGAGTCAACTGCTCTACCAACTGAGCTAACGGCCCCGAAAACTGGTCGCGCAGTATACGCGATGATTCCGGTTCTGCAACACCCTTTCGGAGCGAAATGGTGCGGAAAGTGGGGTGGCTGAGGGGACTCGAACCCCCGACATCTGGAATCACAATCCAGTACTCTAACCAACTGAGCTACAGCCACCACTGAAAACCGCATCCAGCCCTGTGCGCCGATGCATTGGCGCGCCCGACAGGAATCGAACCTGTAACCGCCGGCTTAGAAGGCCGGTGCTCTATCCAGTTGAGCTACGGGCGCCCGGCTGGAAATGCATCCGGGCCCATCTTGCTGGCCCTTGCTGAGGATGGTCGGGGTAGAGGGATTCGAACCCCCGACATCCTGCTCCCAAAGCAGGCGCGCTACCAGACTGCGCTATACCCCGGAAACTTCAGTGGGCCGGCGACTTGCCGGTGCCTTGCCGGCGACCAGCGCCGGAAAGGACGCGTATTGTCTGGACGCGGAGGGTGCCTGTCAACGAAAACCGCACCCTCGGTGGTCAAACCGCGCCCGATCGGCGAAACTAGCGCGTTCGGCAAGGGCGCTGACCGCTTCAAACGGCCGAGCCCGCCGCCATCCCTTTCTCAACGATAACCCGTGGTCCTGCGAGGCCACGGTTGCAGGAGCCAGTGACATGACCGTTTCCGTCGAATCGACCGGCAGCCTTGGGCGCCGCATGAGTTTCACTCTGCCGGCCGAGCGCCTGGACACCCATATCGGTGGCCGCCTGCGCGAGCTGAGCCAGACCGTGCGCCTGAAGGGCTTCCGTCCTGGCAAGGTGCCGGCCAAGGTGATCGAGCAGCGTTTCGGCAAGCAGGTGCGCGCCGAGGCGCTCGACGGCCTGCTGCGCGAGACCTTCGACTCGGCCGTGCGCGAGCAGGCTTTGCAGCTGGCCGGAAACCCGCGCCTGGAGCCGGCAGGCGAGGGTGAGCTGGAGTGGGTGGCGACCTTCGAGGTGGTGCCGGACTTCGGTGAGATCGACGTGTCCAAGCTGAGCGTGGTGCGCCACACCGCCGAGGTGACCGACGCCGATATCGATCAGATGATCGAGAACCTGCGCCTGCAGCGCCGCACCTTCCAGCCGGTCGAACGCGGCGCGGCCGAGGGTGATCGCGTCGCGCTGGAGACCTGGTCGCAGGCCGGCGACGAGCGCCTGCCGGCCGAAGGTGCCGAGACCGGGGCCACCCTGATCGGTTCGGGCGTGATGTTCGCCGACATCGAGCAGGCGCTGGTCGGCATGGCCAAGGGCGAAGAAAAAGAAATCACGGTCCAGTTTCCCGCCGACTGGCGGGTGCCGCAGCTGGCCGGCAAGAGTGTGCAGGTGCACCTGAAGGTCACCGACGTGTCCGAATCCGTGCTGCCGCCGGTGGACAAGGAGTTCATCAAGAGCTTCGGCGTGAAGGGTGGCAACGAAGAGCAGTTCCGGGCCGACATCCGCACCAACCTGGAGCGCGAGCTGAAGGGCGCGCTGGCCAATCGCCTGCGCCGCGAAGTCGGCGAGCAGCTGATCGCGGCCTACGCCTCGGTCGAGATGCCCGAGCGCCTGGTCGAGAACGAAGCCCGCGCCATGCTGGCCCAGCAGGTCGAGCAGGCCCGTCGCCAGGGCCAGAACGTGCAGCCGCCGGAAGGTGCGCACCAGGGTTTCATGGATGCCGCCCGCAAGCGCGTCCTGGTCGGCCTGCTGGTGGGCGAGGTCGCCCGTCGCAACGAGCTGCGCCTGGATCCCAAGCGCGTCCAGGAAACCATGCGCCTGATCGCCTCCACCTACGAGGAGCCCGAGCAGGTCATTGAGTTGTACCGCAACGATCCCCAGATGATGTCCGGGCTGCAGGCCCGGGTGATGGAAGAGCAGGTGATCGACTGGATTGCCGAGCGTGCCCAGCACACCGAGCAGGCGCTGTCCTTCCAGGACGCCATCCGGCAGTAACGGCGCTTGGTTTCGCCGTCGGTCCGGCCGCCATGGGCGGCAGGACCGACAGTTGAGGCGGGATCCGGCAATTTCCACGCACGACCCGTGCGGATCCAACAACAAGAAGGTGCCTCACCCCATGGATAACCTGACCAAAGCCCTGAACCTTGTGCCGATGGTGGTCGAGCAGACCAGCCGCGGCGAGCGCGCCTACGACATCTATTCCCGCCTGCTCAAGGAGCGCGTGATCTTCCTGGTCGGGCCCGTGGATGACCACGTGGCCAACGTGATCGTGGCGCAGATGCTGTTCCTCGAGGCGGAAAACCCTGAGAAGGACATCAGCTTCTACATCAACTCGCCCGGTGGCGTGGTCACCGCCGGCATGGCCATCTACGACACCATGCAGTACATCAAGCCGGACGTGAGCACGATCTGCGTCGGCCAGGCCGCCTCGATGGGCGCGCTGCTGCTGGCGGCCGGTGCGGCCGGCAAGCGGTACGCGCTGCCCAATTCGCGCGTGATGATCCATCAGCCGCTGGGCGGCTTCCAGGGCCAGGCCACGGACATCGACATTCATGCCCGCGAAATCCTGACCCTGCGCCACCGTCTGAACGAGATCCTGGCCAAGCACACCGGCCAGTCGCTTGAGACCATCGCCCGGGACACCGAGCGCGACAACTTCAAGAGCGCCGCCGATTCCAAGGCCTATGGTCTGGTGGACGAGGTGCTGGAGCGCCGTCCTGACGAATCGATCCAGTCCGCCTGATCGGGGCTGTTCCGCCTCGCGGCACACGAGGCCAGCGCGCGCCGGGAGATCATCCCCGGCGCGTTGCGTTTGCGGGGTGTCCGGCCCCCACGGCGCGCCGCGGCCCGGGAATTGCATCTGGATTTCTGCGTTCCGCAGTTCTCCTTTGTTCCCGGCAGCCCCGGCGCGGCACCTGCGCCAAACCGGTGCTATTCTCGAAATCGAATGCCCCCGCGGGGGCCGTAGTGAGTGGGTAAACCAAGCATGAGCGAAGACCGTCAAGGCCGTTCCAGCGACAGCACCAAGATCCTGTACTGCTCGTTCTGCGGCAAAAGCCAGCACGAAGTCCGCAAACTGATCGCGGGCCCCAGCGTGTTCATCTGTGATGAGTGCGTGGAGCTGTGCAACGACATCATCCGCGAGGAGCTGGAGGAGAAGGCCCAGTCGGCGCGCAGCTCGCTGCCCAAGCCGCGCGAGATCCTCGAGGTCCTCGACCAGTACGTGATCGGCCAGCAACGCGCCAAGCGCACGCTCGCGGTGGCCGTCTACAACCATTACAAGCGCATCGAAAGCCGGCAGAAGAGCGACGATGTCGAGTTGGCCAAGTCCAACATCCTGCTGGCCGGGCCGACCGGTTCGGGCAAGACGCTGCTGGCCGAGACGCTGGCGCGCCTGCTCAACGTGCCGTTCACCATCGCCGATGCCACCACGCTGACCGAGGCCGGCTACGTCGGCGAGGACGTGGAGAACATCATCCAGAAGCTGCTGCAGAAGTGCGACTACGATGTCGACAAGGCGCAGCAGGGCATCGTCTACATCGACGAAATCGACAAGATCTCGCGCAAGAGCGAGAACCCGTCGATCACCCGTGATGTGTCCGGTGAGGGTGTGCAGCAGGCCCTGCTGAAGCTGATCGAGGGCACCGTGGCCAGCGTCCCGCCGCAGGGCGGCCGCAAGCATCCGCAGCAGGAATTCCTGCAGGTGGACACCAAGAACATCCTGTTCATCTGCGGTGGTGCCTTCGCCGGGCTGGACAAGATCATCCAGTCGCGCTCGACCGAGGCCAGCGGCATCGGCTTCGGCGCCAAGGTGAAGTCCTCGGAGAAGAAGCCGGAAATCGGCAAGGTCCTGTCCGAGGTCGAGCCCGAAGACCTGATCAAGTTTGGCCTGATTCCCGAGTTCGTCGGCCGCCTGCCCGTGGTCGCCACGCTGGAGGAACTGGACGAAGCGGCGCTGATCAAGATCCTGACCGAGCCCAAGAACGCCATCACCAAGCAGTTCAAGCGCCTGTTCGACATGGAGGGCGTGGAACTGGAGTTCCGTCCCGACGCCTTGTCCGCGATCGCCCGCAAGGCGCTCAAGCGCAAGACCGGCGCCCGTGGCCTGCGCACCATCGTCGAGTCAGTGTTGCTGGACACCATGTACGACCTGCCGTCGCTGGAAAACGTGGGCAAGGTGGTCGTGGACGAGTCGGTCATCGAGCACAAGTCAGAGCCGTATCTGATCTACCAGAACCCGCCGGCGCAGGCCAAGGTGGCCTCGGCCGAGTGATGTGCTAAGGAATTGATAAAAAAGGGGATTCAGATTCCCGCTTGCATCCCCCTGTCGATGGCCCCATAACGGGGCCATCGGCGTTTTTGCGACACCGTTTCGCTGTTGTCCAGGACCGCCCTCCCGCACTTCTTTGGAGCCCCCATGGCCCGTTCCGAACCCCAGATCCTGGACCTGCCCGTGCTGCCGCTGCGCGATGTGGTGGTGTTCCCCCACATGGTCATCCCGCTGTTTGTCGGGCGTGACAAGTCGATGCGCGCGCTGGAACAGGCGATGGCCGCCGACAAGCGCATCCTGCTCGTCGCCCAGAAGTCGGCCGAGACCGACGACCCGGCCGCCAACGACCTCTATCAGATCGGCACCCTGGCGCAGGTCCTGCAGCTGCTGAAGCTGCCGGACGGGACCATCAAGGTGCTGGTGGAAGGCGTGTCGCGCGTTGCGGTCAGCGAGATCGTCGATCGCGACAGCTCGCTCTACGGCCAGGGCGAGGAAATCGAGGTCGACGAGAACACCGAGTCGCGCGAGGTCGAGGCCGTCGCCCGCTCCTTGATGAGCCTGTTCGAGCAGTACGTCAAGACCAACCGCAAGCTGCCGCCGGAGCTGTTGCAGACGCTGGCCGGCATCGACGAGCCCGGGCGCCTGGCCGATACCATCGCCGCGCACCTGGGCGTTCGGCTCAGCGACAAGCAGAAGCTTCTGGAAACCATCCCGGTCGGCGAGCGGCTGGAGCTGCTGGTGGGCTTTGTCGATGGCGAGATCGATGTGCAGCAGCTGGAGAAGCGCATCCGCGGCCGGGTCAAGTCGCAGATGGAGAAATCCCAGCGCGAGTACTACCTCAACGAGCAGATGAAGGCGATCCAGAAGGAGTTGGGCGAGCTGGACGATGCGCCCAACGAGCTGGAGGACCTGGCCCGCAAGATCGCCGAGGCGGGCATGCCCAAGCCGGTGGAGACCAAGGCGCGCGCCGAGCTCAACAAGCTCAAGCAGATGTCGCCGATGTCGGCCGAGGCCGCGGTGGTGCGCAACTACCTGGACTGGCTGCTTGGCGTGCCGTGGAAGAAGCGCAGCAAGGTCCGCAAGGACCTCAAGGTGGCCCAGGAGACGCTGGACGCCGATCACTACGGCCTGGAGAAGGTCAAGGAGCGCATCCTTGAATATCTGGCGGTGCAGTCGCGCGTGAAGCAGATGAAGGGGCCGATTCTGTGCCTGGTCGGACCGCCGGGCGTGGGCAAGACCTCGCTGGGACAATCGATTGCCAAGGCGACCAATCGCAAGTTCGTGCGCATGGCCCTGGGTGGCGTGCGCGACGAGGCCGAGATCCGTGGCCACCGTCGTACCTACGTCGGCTCGATGCCGGGCCGCATCGTGCAGAACCTCAACAAGACCGGGACCAAGAACCCGCTCTTCGTGCTGGACGAGATCGACAAGATGTCGATGGATTTCCGCGGGGATCCGTCTTCGGCGCTGCTGGAGGTGCTCGATCCCGAGCAGAACCACACCTTCAACGACCACTACCTCGAAGTGGACATGGATCTGTCCGACGTGATGTTCGTGGCGACCTCCAATTCGCTGAACATTCCCGGGCCGCTGCTGGACCGCATGGAGGTCATTCGCATCCCCGGTTACACCGAGGAGGAGAAGCTCAACATCGCCCAGCGCTACCTGGTGCCCAAGCAGCTGAAGGCCAACGGGCTGAAGGCCGATGAGCTGAAGATCGAGGAAAGCGCAGTACGCGATATCGTGCGTTACTACACGCGCGAATCGGGCGTGCGCAACCTGGAGCGCGAGATCGCCAAGATCTGCCGCAAGGTGGTCAAGGAGATCGCGCTGGCAGGCCCGCAGCCGGAGAAGAAGAAGGGCAAGAAAGCCGTCGCCCGCGTCGTGGTCGACGAGAAGAACCTCGAGAAGTACCAGGGCGTGCGTCGCTTTGACTTCGGTCGTGCCGAAGAAGCCAATGAGATCGGCCTGGTGACCGGCCTGGCGTGGACGGAAGTCGGTGGCGACCTGCTGCAGATCGAAGTCACCCTGGTGCCCGGCAAGGGCGGCATGACCCTGACCGGCCAGTTGGGCGATGTGATGAAGGAGTCCGCATCGGCCGCGTTGTCGGTGGTGCGCGCGCGTGCCGAGAGCCTGGGGATCGATACCGATTTCCTGCAGAAGCAGGACGTGCACCTGCACGTGCCCGATGGCGCCACGCCGAAGGACGGCCCCAGCGCCGGCATCGCGATGGTGACCGCGCTGGTGTCCACCTTGACCCGCAACCCGGTCAAGGCCGAGGTAGCGATGACCGGCGAGATCACGCTGCGCGGCCGTGTCTCGGCCATCGGTGGGCTCAAGGAGAAGTTGTTGGCGGCCATGCGCGGTGGCATCACCACCGTGATCATCCCCGAGGAGAACCGCAAGGATCTGGCGGACATCCCCGAGGCGGTGACCAAGGGCATGAAGATCGTGCCGGTGAAGTGGATCGATGAGGTCCTCGACCTAGCTCTGGAGCGGCCGGTGGCGCCGGTCGGTGGCAGCGATGGCGGCAAGCAGGTCGATGTGCCGCAGCCACCCAAGCCCACTCCGGCACGTGATGTCAAGCATTGACCTGCTGCGGTTCATGAACCCCAAAACCCGCTGAAACCCGCGCCGTTATTGGGTTTTTTGGTTGCGATAGCGGGGGGCGGCTGGTATAAAAGCCGCACCCCGCGAGCGCCCTTGAGTTGGCACTCGACGCGGGATCCAACCGGCCCGCAGTGGCGCAAGCCCCGGGCCGGTCACTCATTCAGCGGTTGCATGCCGCAAAGGGAGTTATCCAATGAACAAAGCCGAATTGATCGAGGCCGTTGCCAGCCGTTGTGAGCTGAGCAAGGCTGATTCCACCCGTGCCGTCGACGCCGTCGTGGCCAGCATCACCGACGCCCTGAAGGGCGGTGACTCGGTGACCATCGTGGGCTTCGGCACCTTCCAGGTGCGTGGCCGCGCTGCCCGTACGGGCCGCAACCCGAAGACCGGTGAGAACATTGAGATCGCCGCTTCGAAGAATCCTGCATTCAAGGCTGGTAAAGCCCTGAAGGACGCAGTAAACTAGTTAGCTCGCTAGGGTGCTTAGCTCAGCGGTAGAGCGTCTCCTTTACACGGAGAGGGTCGGGGGTTCGAAACCCTCAGCACCCACCAAAGCACCACGGCAATGAGGTTTAGTGCGGAGCGGTAGTTCAGCTGGTTAGAATGCTGGCCTGTCACGCCGGAGGTCGCGGGTTCGAGTCCCGTCCGCTCCGCCAGATGTTCCAAAAGCCCCCGAGCGATTGGGGGCTTTGCTTTCCCTAAAAGAGAAAGCACCAGGTTTGCAACGTGTTTCAAAGTGCGGAGCGGTAGTTCAGCTGGTTAGAATGCTGGCCTGTCACGCCGGAGGTCGCGGGTTCGAGTCCCGTCCGCTCCGCCAGTTGTTCCAAAACGCCCGTCGGCTCAGCCGGCGGGCGTTTTCTTTTGCCTCGTCGTAACGTCGAACTGGGCGTGGAACCACGCTAAACTGCGCGGCTTGCCGAACCAGACGTAACGACTCGATGCTGCAGACACTTCGCGAAAAGACTTCGGGCTGGATCGCCACCGTGGTGATGGGCCTGTTGATCGTCCCGTTCGCTTTCGTGGGCGTGAACCAGTACATGGGTGGGGGCGCGGATAACGCGGTGGCCACCGTCAAGGCGCCGCCGACCTGGTGGACGTCCGCGCCAGCGTGGTGGCCGGTTTCGATGGCCTGGCAGCACGAACAGGTCAGTGCGCAGGACTACCAGATGGCGCTGCGCAATGCGCGTCAGCGCCAGCAGGCGCAACTGGGCGAAGCCTTCGACGCACGCGAGTTCGATTCGGCCGACAACAAGCGCAAGGTGCTCGACGACCTGGTCGACCGCAAAGTGGTCGAAATGGCCGCGATGCGCGCCGGTGTGTCGGTCAGCGACCAGGCGCTGCGCGAGGCGATCGCCACCGATCCGAACTTCCAGATCGATGGCAAGTTCAATGGCGCAACCTATAAATCGCTGCTGGCGCAGCAGGGCCTGACGCCTACGACCTACCAGCAGCAGGTGCGTCAGGACATGGCCATCGCGCTGGTGCCGCAGGCCTTGGCGCAGTCCGCCTTCGTGACCGACAAGGAGGTCGAGCAGCTGTTTGGCCTGCTGGGTGAAACGCGCGATGTGTCCCTGGCCACGCTGCCCGCACCGGAGCCGGATAACGCGCCGGTGAGCGAGGAGCAGGCCAAGCAGTGGTACACCACCCACCGAGGCGATTTCCGCAAGCCCGAGCAGGCCAGCGTCGAGTACGTCGAAGTCGATGCAAGCAAGCTGCCGCCGCCGGCCCCGGCGGACGAGGCCGAGTTGCGCAAGCGCTACGAGGCCGAGAAGACCCGCTTCTCTTCAGAACAGCGTCTGGCCTCGCACATCCTGATTTCGGTGCCGGCAGGGGCCGATGCGGCCGCGCAGAAAGCCGCTGAGGAAAAGGCCGCCAAGCTCGCCCAGGAAGCCAAGGCGCCGGGTGCGGATTTCGCCGCGCTGGCCAAGGCCAATTCGCAGGACACCGGTTCTGCGGAGAACGGCGGCGACCTGGGCTGGGTGAGCCGCGGGATGATGGTCGGGCCGTTCGAGGACGCTCTGTTTTCCATCGCCAAGCCGGGTGAGGTGGTCGGGCCGATCAAGACCGAATTCGGCTACCACGTCATCAAGCTGCGTGAGATCAAGGGCGAGGCTGGCAAGCCGTTCGAGGAGGTGCGCGATCAGTTGGCCAACGAGGCCAAGACTGAAGCATTGGCCCGGCAGTACAACGAGGTGGCCGGCAAGCTGGTGACCGCGACGCTGGACAACCCCGACGCGCTGGCCCCGGCGGCCAAGGCGGCCGACCTGCAAGTGCAGAAGGCCGGGCCGTTCAGTGCGGCCGATGCGCCCGGCGTGCTGGCTAATCCGCTGGTGCTGCGCCAGGTCTTCAATGAGCAGATGATCGCCGATGGCACCGCCAGCCAGCTGATCAAGCTGGATGACCAGCACAGCGTCGTGGTGCGCGTGACCGGGCACAGCGCGGCACAGGATCGTCCGCTTGAGCAGGTCCACGACCAGGTGGTTGCGGCGGTGCGTGCGGATCGTGCCGCCAAGTCCGCGGAGAAGCAGGCCAATGCGGTGCTGGCCAAGATCAAGAAGGGTGAATCGCTCAAGGCCATCGCCGACGAGGCCAACTACCAGTCCGGTCAGATCCCGGGCCTGCCGCGTGGCGCGCCGATTCCCTCGCGAGTTGGTAACGAGGCCGTCTTTGCCCTGCCGGCACCGGCCGATGGCAAGGTGTCGGCCGGCAAGACGAAGATGGAGGATGGCCGCTACGTGGTGTTCACCGTGGACAAGGTTACCCCCGGCGACCCGTCCAAATTGCCCGAGGCGCAGCGCGACCAGTTTCGCCAGCAGGTGGCACAGGCGTTCGCAGGCGCCGAAGTGGTGGATTACGTGAAGGACGCACGCAAGCGTTTCAAGGTCGAGGTCCACGAAGACCGGCTCTGAGGCGGTGGTCCATGCGCCATGAGAAAAGGCCGCGCTTTCGAGCGCGGCCTTTTTTTGTTCAAGGGCTCGGGTGGCCGGCGCCGTGGAGGCAGGCCAGACGCCTTGCGATCAGGGCGACGGCGCCGCCAGCTGCAGGACCATGCCCGGCTTGATGACCGACTTGGCGTTGAGTCCGTTCCACTGGAGCAACTGCTGGGGACGCAGGCCGTAGCGATGGGCGATGGACCAGATCGAATCGCCACGTGCCACGGTGTGCGAGCGCGTCGCGGTCGGGGCCTGCGCACGGCGTGCGAGGAAAGGGGCCTGCTGGTCGGCTTGCAGGTCGGCGTCGGATTCGGCGCCCACCAGGTCGCTGGCCGTGATCGTGGGCGCGACGCCGTCCTCGGCTGGGGCCAGCACCCATAGCGACTCACCGGTGAAACCGTGCAGCCGCGACAGTGCCGGGTTCAGGCCGGCCAGCTGACCGGCGTCATGACCTTCGCGTTGTGCCCAATGGGCCAGCGTGCCGAAATCCGGGGGAAGCTGCAGCGGCTGCAGGCGTGGCACCGGTCGGTGCAGGGACCCGACCCACGCGGGGTCCGTGCCGGCCTGCTCCAGGCTGCAGGCCAGGGCATGCAGCTTCTGCACGTAGGTATAGGTGACCCGGGACAGTCCGGGCAGCTTGGCTGGGCGTGCCGTGCTGGCGTTCGCCCCGGCCTTGCGCAGAGATTGCAGGACCCGATTCTCGCCCGCGTTGTAGGCCATCACGGCCAGGCGCCAGTTGCCCCCGAACATCCCGTGCAGGGTCTTGAGATAGCGCACCGCCGCCTGGGTCGAATCCACCGGAGACAGTCTCCCGTCATATCCCTTGCGCACGCGCACGCCATGGTTGCGCGCGGTCAGCGAGACGAACTGCCACAGGCCCGACGGGCCGTTGCCGCTGCTGGCACCAGGGTGATAGCCGCTTTCCACGAACGGGATCAGGGCAAACTCGGTCGGCAGGTCCGCATCGCGCATCGCGCCGACCACGTAACCGAACAACGGCAGAATATCGTCGCTTTCGTCGGCTAGTCGCGCTGGGGCACGGCTGAAATGCCGTTGCCACTGGGCATCACTGGCCTGGGGCGTGCAGTCCGGCTCGGCCAGGCCGTCCCGGAACTGCTGGTAGATCAGCGTGCCGTCCAGCCTGTCGGCCGGCGCGCTGCCCACCGGGGCAGGGTGATCGGTCGACTGTGCCCACGCGGCGCAGCTGCCACCAGCCGCCGCCAGCAGGCAGAGGGCGAGCACCGCACGCCTCATGCGCGAAAGCCGTCCTTCCATCGGCGCAGGCCGGCAAAGGTCTCCACGCGGCTGTCCGCAGCCTGGCCCAGCCATGCGTCGACCGCGTGCCTGACCTCGGGGACATCCACCCGCAGGAACGGGTTGGTCGCGCGCTCGGTGGCCAGAGTCACCGGAAGTGTGGGCCGCCCCTGCGCACGCAGTGCATCGACCTCGCGTGCGCGGGCATGCAGGGCGGCATTTCCGGGTTCGACCGCCAGGGCGAAGGCTGCGTTCGACTGGGTGTATTCGTGCCCGCAGCACACCGGGGTGTCGTCCGGCAGCGCGGCCAGGGCCTCCAGTGACGCCAGCATCTGCGCCGGCGTCCCCTCGAACAGCCGCCCGCAGCCGAGGCTGAACAAGGTGTCACCCGAAAACAGTTCGCCACCTGTCTCCTGGCGGTGGAAGGCCACGTGGCTCCGCGTGTGTCCGGGAACGAAGATGGCGCGAAATGCCATGCCGGCCGCCGTGACGATTTCCCCATTGCCCACCCGGTGAGTGGCAGTGGTGATGCGTTCATCGTCCGCGGCAATCACAGGCAGGTCAGGCCACTGCGCTAGCAACGCGCCGACACCGCCGCAGTGATCGTCATGGTGGTGGGTCACCAGGATGGCGGCCGGCCGCAGGCCCTGCTGGGCGGCGGCCAGCACCGGCGCGGCCTCGCCCGGGTCCACGATGACCGCGCCGCCTTCCTCTCCCTCCAGAACCCAGATGTAGTTGTCGGAACAGGCGGTGAGCGCGGTGAGTGCGGGCATGGGCTTCGATCGGCAGACGCGGGAGCGTCCTCTACAATCCCCGACCATGCCTGCCACCGCCTCCCACCGTCAACCCGAGCCCCTCGCATGGTTCGGGACCGCCGATGGTCAACGCCTGCTGGCGGCCGAACAGCAGCGGATCGCCGCGATCCTGGCCGCCAAGGCCGCCGCGCCGACGCTGTGGTTGCATCCGGGCGGCGGCGCCGGCGTCTCGGTGGTGGCCGCCGATGTGACCCTGCGGGCCCGGCCCGGTGGGTTCGACGGCCCGCTGCGATGTGGACCTTCGCTCCCGCTGGCCTCGGATAGCTTCAGCGCGGTGGTGCTGCAGCACGTGCCCGAAAATGGGGTTCGCGGGGTGTTGGCCGAATGCGCCCGCGTGCTCGAGCCTGGCGGCCGCCTATGGATGTTCGCACTCAACCCGGTCAGTCCCTACCGGCTGCGCTGGCGCCGCACGGGCCTGTCGATCCGTGGCCCCGGGCGCTGGCGGCGCAACCTGGAGGACGCCGGGCTGGATTGCAGCCAGCACCCGCCGCAGTGGCTGGGGCCTGCCTGGCGCGGCAACGGAAGCGGCAGCGCGCCGTCCATGATGCGTGCGGTCTGCCTGCTGCAGGCCGACAAGCGCGGTCCGGACCTGATCCTCAGGCCGAGCCGCCCGCCGCGCTGGCAGGGTGGCGCGGTGCCGGCATGAGCCCGCGACCGTCTCCCATTTTTTAAACAGCGCCTGGCGCACCGCATCGGAACACGCATGAAGCAGATCACCATTAACTCCGACGGCTCCTGCCTCGGCAATCCGGGGCCCGGCGGCTGGGGCGCGCTGCTGCGCTACGGCAAGATCGAGCGCGAACTTTCCGGCGGCGAGGCGCACACGACCAACAACCGCATGGAGCTGATGGCAGCGATCATGGCGCTGGAGGCCCTGACCGAGCCCTGCCAGGTGACCTTGATCACCGATTCCCAATACGTGCGCCAGGGCATCACCGAATGGTTGCCCGGCTGGATCCGCAAGAACTGGAAGACGGCCGGCGGCGGCGCGGTCAAGAATCGCGAGCTTTGGGAGCGTCTGCAGGCCGCCACCCAGCGCCACCAGATCGACTGGCGCTGGGTGAAAGGGCACTCGGGCAATGCCGACAACGAGCGTGTCGACGTGCTGGCACGCGATGCCGCCATCGCGGTGCGTGATGGCGCTACCGCGTGAGTGCGTTCGGCGACGAGGACACCCTGGCGCTGCAGACTGCACGCCTGGCCCTGCACTACCCGACCGGCAGCGCGCGTGATGTCGCGCTGATGCTGGCGGTGATGAACGATGCAGAGTTCATCGCCCATGTGCGTGACAGCGGCGTGCGCGACCTAGACGCCGCCCATCGTGCCTTGCAGCTTGGTCCCATGGCCTATCGCGCCAGCAACGGACTGGGTCTGTGCCGGGTGGTCGAGGCCGCCAGCGATCGCGATATCGGCCAGATCGGCCTGGTCACGCGCGAGGGGTTACCGGCGCCGGACCTGGGTTACGCCTTTCTGCCCGGTGCGCGCGGGCGAGGCTATGCGACGGAAGCCGGACGTGCGGTGCTGAAGCATGCGCGCCAAGTGCTGCGGCTACCGCGCGTGTTGGCGCTGGTGGCGCCTGACAACACCGCCTCGCTGGCGGTCCTGGACCGATTGGGCTTCACCTTTGAGACAATGACCCAGCTGTCGGGCGTGGACCACGTCCTGCGGCAGTATTCCATCACGCTGCACGAGGAGCGCTAGCCCATGCGCCAGATCATCCTGGATACAGAGACCACCGGCCTGGAATGGAAGAAGGGCAACCGGGTCGTGGAAATCGGCTGCGTGGAGTTGATCGAGCGCCGGCCCAGCGGTCGTAATTTCCACAAGTACCTCAAGCCGGACTGCGCGTTCGAGCCCGGTGCGCAGGAGGTCACGGGACTGACCCTGGAGTTCCTGGCCGACAAGCCGGACTTCACCGAAGTGGTCGAGGAGTTCCTGGACTACATCCGCGGCGCGGAAGTGATCATCCACAACGCGGCCTTCGACGTGGGTTTCCTGGACAACGAGCTGGTGCTGGCCGGCCCGCAGCACGGCCGCATGACCGATCACTGCACGGTCATCGATACCCTGGCCATGGCGCGCGAGCAGTTCCCGGGGCAGCGCAATTCGCTGGACGCGCTATGCAAGCGGCTGGGCGTGGACAACACCCACCGGCACCTGCATGGCGGCCTGCTCGACGCCCAGATCCTGGCCGATGTCTATATCGCGCTGACGTCTGGGCAGGAGGAGATCGGCTTCGGCCTGCCGCAGGACGGACAGGCGCGTGCCGAGCCGGTGCGCCATGCCTTCGATGCCAGCAATGTCGGCCTGCGCGCCCGGGTCATGCCCACACCGGCCGAACTTGAAGCCCACGCCGCTCGGCTTGAGAAGCTCCGGTCCAAGGGGGGCGGCACCTGCCTGTGGGACGTGGTGGAAGCCCCCGCAGTGGCGCAGACGTTGCAGCCGGCCTGATCCTCCAGGCCCGCTGTGCTCAGCTGCAGCGGACCAGGATCGCGGTGACGTTGTCCGCTGACGCGCCAGCGCACTCGCGCGGGCGCCCCGCGATTGGGCTTTTCCAAAACCCGGGCCCCGTCTCACCGGCATCCAGACCCCCGCCGCTTTGCGGCCGCCCCGTGACTCAGGGGGCCATGCGTCAGGCATGTCGCGGAGTTCGGCTCAGCTGCAGCGCACCAGGATGGCGGTGACGTTGTCCGAGCCGCCGCCATCGAGCGCGGCGGCAATGAGCGTATCGACGCACTCCTGCGCACTGCAGTCGTCCTGGCGCAGGGTGTCGGCGATGCCGCGGTCGTCCACTTCCTCGGTCAGGCCGTCGCTGCACAGCAGCAGCTGCATGCCTGGGCGCAGCTCGCCGGTGAGGGTTTCCACGTTGAGCTGGGCCGGATCGGTGACGCCCAGGGCCTGGGTGACCACGTTGCGGTGCGGGTGGGAGCGCGCCTGCTCGCTGGTCAGGGCGCCCTGGGCAATCAGCTCCTGCACGTAGCTGTGGTCCTGGCTGAGCTGGGCCAACTGACCATCGCGCCACAGGTAGGCGCGGCTGTCGCCGACCCAGGCCACCTCGAAGCGGTTGCCATGGACCCGCGCAGCGACCACGGTGGTGCCCATCGGCAGGGAGTCGTTACGGCGCCGCGAGGTCCGAATGATTTCCTCATCCGCCACACGGATGGCCTGCCCGAGCGACTTGCCTTGGCGAATCTCGCGCACAATGGTTTCGCGGGCTAGGGCGCTGGCCACTTCCCCACAGGCGTGCCCGCCCATTCCGTCGGCGACCAGCCAGAGCCCGAGCTCGGTGTCGCCGTAATAGGTGTCTTCGTTGAGGGCGCGCCGCAGGCCGACATGGCTGAGGTGTCCGAACTCGATCATGTGGACCTTTTATCGCCCTGTCTGTCAAAACTTAGAACGCCATGATCGCGGTGAACAGGACAAGCCACAAGCACACAACGGGGCGTTTGATCGACGCTGACTGGTGCGCGTGACGCAGTGCTCGGGCCAATCGGGACCGACTGCCCGGGCGGGTGAAACGCGCGCCCGCTGCGCGGTGCTTGTCCGCGGTCGAACGGCCCCGTATCATGCGCAACCCCGGAACGACCGCCGGGACCGCCGCCAGGCGACGGTGCACCACCCGGAGAGGTGGCAGAGTGGTCGAATGTACCTGACTCGAAATCAGGCGTACGTGCAAGCGTACCGTGGGTTCGAATCCCACCCTCTCCGCCATGTTCCACAGAACGGCCCCACGGGGCCGTTCTGCTTTTCAGCGTCTGCCCGGGCCGTGCGTGCGCGGCGGTGGCCGTTAGACTTGCCACTTCTCTTTCCGTTTGCGGTGCGCCCATGTCCGAGATCCTGACCCCCGTTTCCTACGGCGAGCTGCTCGACAAGATCTCCATCCTGCAGATCAAGTCCGAGCGCATGCGCGACCCGGACAAGCTGGCCAACGTGCGCAAGGAGCTGTCCGCCCTGGAGAAGACCTGGATGGCCCATCCGGCCGCCGTCCAGGACGTGGCCAAGCTGCGTGCCGACCTGAAGGCCGTCAACGAGCGCCTGTGGGTGATCGAGGACGACATCCGCGTCAAGGAGAAGGCCCAGGCCTTCGACGAGGAGTTCATCCGCCTGGCGCGCAGCGTGTACTTCGAGAACGACACTCGCGCGCGGATCAAGAAGGACATCAACGTGGCGCTGGGTTCGGCCTACGTGGAGGAGAAGTCCTACGAGGATTATGCCTCCGGGGCTGCCGCACCCTAGGCGCCACGCCAGTCGCTGTTGAGCGGGACAGCGGCGCCCGGCGTTGTTCCTGGTCTCAGCGCTGCGCGTCGGCGCGATAGCGCTCGAAGGCGGCGATCGCGTCCTCGGTCGTGACCAGCTGCATCACCTCGTCGAATTCGATCTTGGTCCCCCACTTGAGCGCGCTGGCCGGTTTGCCCAGGAACTTGCGCGCTGCGTCGTCGTAGCGGTCCACGCAGTAGCGCACGTCCGAATACGGGCCGCTGCGGCGCGGGTTGCTGGCCGCGTGCAGCCCCAGCACCTTGGTCCCCATGGCATTGGCGATGTGCATCGGCCCGGAGTCGGGCGTGACCACCAGATTGGCGCGGGCCAGCAGCGCTGGCAGCTGCTTGAGCGTGTCCTTGCCCACCAGGTCCAGCACCGGGCCGCGCATCTGCGCGGCGATGGCGTCGGCCGTCTCGCGCTCCAGCGCGCTGCGGCCACCGCACAGCACCACGCGCCAGCCCTGGTCGATGGCGTGGTCGGCCAGCGCGGCATAGCGGTCGGCATACCAATTGCGCCGGACATGACTGGAGCAGGGCGAGATCATCAGCACGGACTGGTCGTCCTGTGGCCACTGCGCCGCAGCCCAGCCCCAGGCCTCGTCCGGCACCGGCAGGTCCCAGATCACCGCGTCCTGCTTCAGGCCCAGCGGTTCGCAGAAACTGCCGATGGCATCGAGCACATGGATGCCGGGGCGGTCGGCGATGCGCTCGTTGATGAAAAGCCCATGCAGGTCCTTGGAACGGCCGCGGTCGTAGCCGATGCGCCGACGCGCCGGCACGAGGGCCGACAACACGTTGGCCCGGAAGGCGACCTGCATCTGCAGCAGGGCGTCGAAGCGTCCGGGCAGGGTGTCGCGCAGGGCGCGCATGCCGGCCAGCCCGGTCTTCTTGTCGTAGACGTGGAAGCGCACACCTGGTAGCCCTTCGAGCAGCTTGCGGCCGCCGCCGTCGATGATCCAGTCCAGTTCGAGCTGCGGCCAGGCGCGCTGCAGGGTCCGCACCAGTGGCACGACATGGGTGACATCGCCCAGCGCGGACAGGCGCAGCAGGCACAAGGACTCAGGAGCGTTGGACAATGTTGATAGACTCGCGCGATGGCCGCTTTTGACGCGACGGAAGTTCTGGTGCCGTACCGCGAAGAGCGCGGCTACGGGGCAATTCTGTTCGACCGCCAGCGGCTGCGGCAAGCCGACGCCCAATGGCTGGACCCAGCCTACTGGGGCGAGCGAGCACGCCCGGTGGAAAGTGGGGGGCGCGGCGGCGCCTGGTTCATCGACGCGCCCTTCGGACCGAGCCTGCTGCGGCTCTATCTGCGCGGGGGCATGGCCGCCAGCCTCAGTACAGACCGCTACCTGTGGCGGGGCGCCAACCGCACCCGCAGCTTCGCCGAGTTCCGCCTGACCCGCGAATTGCATGCCAAGGGCTTGCCGGTGCCGGGGCCCTACGTGGCCAGCTACTTGCGCGATGGCATGACCTATCGCGCCGCGCTGCTGATGGAGCGCCTGCCGGAAGTGCGCTCGCTGGCCGACCGGTTCCAGGTGGCGGGCAGCGACGCCCCGCTGGAGGAAGCCGGGCGGCTGATCGCGCGCTTTCATCGCGCCGGGCTGGACCATGCCGACCTCAATGCGCACAACATCCTGTTCGATCCGCAGGGACGGGGCTGGTTGATCGACTTCGACCGTGGCGTGTTGCGTATTCCCGCCACGCGCTGGCGCGAGGCCAACCTGTCGCGACTGCGCCGGTCCCTGATCAAGCTGCGCGGCGAGCGCAGCGTGGAGGAGGCCGGCTACGACTTCGCCCGCCTGCGCCGGGCCTACGACCGTGCCTGGGAGCAGGGCTTCTAGATGGCCTGGACACTGCGGTTCCAGGGCGTCGGCAATGCGTCGGCAGTGGAACTGGGGTCTGCTATGGCGACTCTGGAACGCGACGGCGCCCCGTGGCTGACGATCGACTGCGGCAGTGAGGGCCTGGAGGCTTTCATCGGCCACTACGGCCATGCGCCTTCGGCGGTGTTCGTCACCCACACCCATCTGGACCACGTGGGGGGCTTCGAGCGGCTGTTTGGCAGCGCCTACTTCAATCCGCAGCGGCGCGGCCACGTGCTGCTCTACGTCCCGGCGCCGATCGTGCCGCTGCTCCACCAGCGCGTGGCGGAATATCCCAACGTCCTGGCCGAGGGCGGGGCGAACTTCTGGGATGCCTTCCGGCTGGTGCCGGTGGGGGAGGCGTTCTGGCACGACGGGGTGCGGCTGGAGGTGTTCCCGGTGCGTCATCACTGGCCGCAGACGGCTTTCGGCCTGCGCCTGCCGGGTTCGGTGGTCTGGACCGGGGATACGCGCCCCATCCCGGAAGTCCTCGCCCGTTATGCCGATGCCGACGAGCTCATCGCCCATGACTGCGCCCTGCACGGCAATCCCTCGCACAGCGGCATCGATGACCTGGAGCGTGAATACCCGCCTGGCCTGCTGGCGCGGTGCGTGCTGTACCACCACGCCAGTGCCGCCGATGCGCAGGCGCTGGCCGGACGTGGTCACCACGTGGCGTTGCCGGGGCAGGTGCTAGCCTTGCGCGATCCAAGGACCGCCCGCATCTCGATCTGACATGAACGCCCGCCTGCGCCCGCTCGAACTGCCGCTGGACCAGCGCGGCCGGCCGCTGCGCGACCTGCGGCTGTCGGTCATCGAGGCCTGCAACTTCCGCTGTGGCTACTGCATGCCGGCCGAGCGGGTGCCGGATGACTACGGATTCGACAGCGCCACGCGCATGAGTTTCGATGAGATCGAAACGCTGGTGCGCGGATTCGCCAAGGTGGGCGTCAACAAGCTGCGCATCACCGGTGGCGAGCCCCTGCTGCGCAAGGACCTGCCCGCGCTCATCGCCCGCCTGGCACAGGTGCCGGGCATCGAAGACCTGGCCCTGACCACCAACGGCTCGCTGCTGGCGCGGCATGCACGCGCGCTGCACCAGGCCGGACTGCGCCGCATCACCGTGAGCCTGGACGCGCTGGAGCCGGCGCGGTTCGCGCAGATGTCCGGGGGCCGTGGGCAGATCGGGGCGGTGCTGGAGGGGATCGAAACGGCCGTGGCGGCGGGTTTTTCCAGCCTGAAGCTCAATTGCGTGGTGCAACGCGGCGTCAACGAGGACCAGGTGCTGCCCCTGGTCGAGTATTTCCGGGGCAGCGGCCACGTGCTGCGGTTCATCGAGTTCATGGATGTGGGCACCTGCAACGACTGGCGTGCCGGCCAGGTCGTGCCTTCGTCCGAGCTGCGCGATCGCGTCCATGCGCGCTGGCCGCTGCACCCGCTCGACGCGCACTATCGCGGCGAAGTGGCCGAGCGCCACGCCTTCGACGACGGTGGCGGCGAAATCGGCTTCGTGTCCTCCGTGACCGCGCCGTTCTGCGGTGACTGCCACCGCGCACGCGTCTCGGCCGATGGGCAGCTCTATACCTGCCTGTTCTCAGGCGCCAGCACCGACCTGCGTCCCGCGCTGGCGCAGGGAGAAGACGGGCTGGCCGAGCACGTCGGCGGCTTGTGGTCCCGGCGCGCCGACCGCTACAGCGAGATCCGCGGCCAGGCCGCGCAGCCGCCACGCAAGCGCGTGGAAATGTTTCTGATCGGGGGTTGAGTGAGTAGTGAAGCACCACGTGTGGCCGATGGCCTCACCCATCTGGATGCCGCCGGCCAGCCGGCCATGGTCGATGTCTCGGCCAAGGCCGTCACCGCGCGCCAGGCCACAGCTGAATGCCAGGTCGTGTTTCCTCCGGACGTGGCCGAGCAGTTGCGTCGCGATGCCTTGCGCAGTGCCAAGGGTGGGATCGTCGACACGGCGGTGATTGCAGGCACCATGGCGGTCAAGCGCACCCACGAGTTGATCCCCTTCTGCCACCCCTTGCCGATCGATGGCTGCAAGCTGTCCATCGACTGGAGTGGAGCGGATGTCTTGCGGATCGAATGCACCGTGCGCACCACCCATCGCACCGGCGTGGAGATGGAAGCCATGACCGGCGCGACCGTGGCGGCCCTGACAGTCTACGACATGTGCAAGGCGCTGTCTCACGCCATCGTGCTGGGCCCGGCCCAGCTGCTGGGCAAACACGGCGGCAAGCGCGATTTCGGAGTCCAGGTATGACGACGCTGGACGTGCTGTATTTTGCCAGCCTGCGCCAGGCGGCGGGCGTGGAGCGCGAATCGGTGCAGACATCTGCAACCGACCTGGCGGGTCTGTATGCCGAGGTGAAGCGACGCCATGGCTTTGCCTGGGACACCGCGCACCTGCGCGTGGCCCTGGACGGCGCGTTCGCCCGCTGGGACGATGCGCCCGCCGAAGGCGCGCAGGTCGCCTTCATCCCGCCGGTCAGTGGAGGCTGATGATGTCCCGCTTCGCCATCACCGACCAGCAGATCGAGCCAGCCCCGCTGCGTGCGCAGCTGCTGGATGCGCGCGCCGGCGCGTTCGCCAGCTTCGAAGGCTGGGTGCGGGACCATAACGACGGCCAGCCCGTCTCCGGCCTGCATTACCAATCCTATGTGGAGCTGGCCACGACCGAGGGCGAAAAGATCCTCGACGAGGCGCTGGCGAAGTTCGACATCGTCGATGCGCGCTGCGTGCATCGCATCGGCGAGCTGGCCATCGGCGAGATGGCCGTGTGGGTGGGGGTTTCGGCAGGACATCGCGAAGGCGCGTTCGCGGCCTGTCGCTGGATCATCGACGAGACCAAGGCACGGGTCCCGATCTGGAAGCAGGAGCGCTACACCAGTGGCGTGGACGCCTGGCTGCATCCCGCAGTGCCGGACGGCGCCGCCTGACCATCGCGTTCTTGTAGAGCCGAGCTCGCTCGGCTGCTCGTCGGTCAGTTCGTCGCAAGGGCCCAGCGGAGCAAGCTCCGCGCTACGAGCAAGCGCACGGAAAGTGCGACTTGGGCGCGCGGCCCCCCCTCGAAAAGGTGGAGGCCTCGCCGCCTGGCCATCGTGCGCTTGTCGCGCCGAGCTTGCTCGGCGGCGTTCCGCTCAGGTCGTCGGGAAAGCCCAGCGGAGCAAGCTCCACGCTACGGGCGACCGCATGCAGAAGAAATGCGAACGCATGGCGTACCCCAAAAAGGTGGCGGCCCCGCCGGCTGACCTCGGCGCCCGCGTCAGTCGATACCGTTGCTGCCTTCCGGCCCTGGCGGGATTTTCGACCTAGCGTCGCGAGGGGCCGACGGGGCCACCATGGACGCGGGCCGCGCACGAGGCGCGGCCCGGGTGTGTTGCGTCATCGCATGGGCGATGACCTGAATCTGGCGGAGAGAGGGGGATTCGAACCCCCGAAGCGCGGTTTAGACGCTTACACACTTTCCAGGCGTGCTCCTTCAACCACTCGGACACCTCTCCGGGAACTGAACATGGCCGTGGCCGCGCTCAGGGGCGCAGATTCTAGCTGTCGGATGGATTTAATGCGAGCGCCAGATGCGAGCGGCGTTCAAGCCGCCCGCACGCGCAGGGTGTGCGACAGGCGCATGGCACAATAGCGGCCATGTCCTACCTCGTCCTGGCCCGCAAGTGGCGCCCCAAGCGTTTTGCCGAACTGGTCGGGCAGGAGCACGTGGTCCGCGCCCTGTCCAATGCCCTGGACACCGGCCGCATCCATCACGCGTTCCTGTTCACCGGCACCCGTGGAGTGGGCAAGACCACCATTGCGCGCATCTTCGCCAAGTCGCTGAACTGTGAGCGCGGCACCAGCGCCGATCCGTGCGGTGAGTGCGCCGCCTGCCTGGACATCGACGCCGGGCGCTACATCGACCTGCTGGAGATCGACGCGGCGTCCAACACCGGCGTGGACGACGTGCGCGAGGTGATCGAGAACGCCCAGTACATGCCCTCGCGCGGCAAGTTCAAGGTCTACCTGATCGACGAGGTCCACATGTTGTCCAAGGCGGCGTTCAACGCGCTGCTCAAGACGCTGGAGGAGCCGCCGGAGCACGTGAAGTTCCTGCTGGCCACGACCGACCCGCAGAAGTTGCCGGTCACCGTGCTCAGCCGCTGCCTGCAGTTCAACCTCAAGCGCCTGGACGAGGAACAGATCGGCGGGCAGATCACCAAGATCCTGGGCGCCGAGCAGATCCCTTGCGAAGACGGTGCGGTGCGCCAGATCGCCAAGGCGGCTGATGGCTCGCTGCGCGATGGCCTGTCGCTGCTGGATCAGGCCATTGCCTATACCGGAGGCGAGCTGGCCGACGCCGGCGTGCGCGCCATGCTGGGCACGGTCGACCGCACCCAGGTTGGCGCGCTGCTGGATGCGCTGGCCGCGGGCGACGGCGTGCGCCTGATGTCTACGATCGCAACGCTTGCCGATTTCTCCCCGGACTGGAGTGGCGTGCTGGAGGCCTTTGCCGAGGCCCTGCACCGTGTCCAGGTGCGGCAATTGGTGCCGGGCGTGACCCTTGAAGCCGAGGGCGTGGATGCAGCCGCCTTCGCCGAACGCCTGCGTCCTGAGGTAGTGCAGCTGTGGTACCAGATGGCGCTCAATGGCCGGCGCGACCTGTATCTGGCGCCGAGTCCGCGGGCGGGCTTCGAGATGAGCCTGCTGCGGATGCTGGCCTTCCGCCCGGCCGGTGCGGGCGATGTCGCCCCCGCCACGGCGGCGCCGGCCCGTCCCGCGCCGACGCCTTCCGCCACTGGCCAGGTCGCGGCTGCCGCCGCGCCGGTGGCTCCGGAGGCGGCGACCGCACCACGCCTGCCCGAGCGCGAGGCCGAGGTTGCGCCTCCAGCAGCGCCTCCAGCGCCTCCCGCGGTGGCGGCGCGTGCGCCGGAGCCGACCCAGCCGCAAGCTGCGGTCGCCGCCGATGACGTCCCGCCCTGGGAGGTCCCCGAGCAGGCGGTGAAAGTCGCCGCGCCCGCGGCGCCGGCCGCTGCGATCGACGTCCGCCGCCACGAAGCTGTCGCCCCGGCGCCAGCGCCGGTCACGCCGGTCGTGCCCTCGACCGTGACCAACGCCGCCACCGACATCGCCGATGCCGACCAGTGGCTGGCGCTGGTGGCCTCGGCGCAGTTGAGCGGCCCCTCCAAGCAGCTGGCGGCCAATGCGGCCTTCGGTGGCTACGGGGACGCGGTGCTGCGTCTGTCGCTCGCACCGGGGTTCGAATACCTGCGGACCGAACGTTCGGTCGGCGACCTGTCCGAGGCGCTGGGCGCGGCATTGGGCCAGGCCCCGAAGATCGTGTTCGAAACCGCCGACCACGGCGAGACCCTGGCCCAGCGCGATGCGCGCCGTCAGGACGAGCGTCGCTCCTCGGCCGAGGAGCAGTTCATGAACCATCCCGACGTCCAGCGCCTGATCCAGCAGCAGGGCGCGCGGGTGGTGCCCGATTCCATCCGACCTTTCGACGAGTAAGCACACATGCGCGGAAACATTGCCCAACTCATGCAGCAGGCGCAGAAGATGCAGGAAAACCTGCAGAAGGCGCAGGAAGAACTGGCCAAGCTGGAAGTCACCGGCAACGCCGGCGGCAACATGGTCAGCGTGACCCTCACCGGCGCCAAGGAGTGCCGCAAGGTGCGCATCGATCCTTCGCTGCTCTCCGATGCGGAGATGCTGGAGGATCTGGTGGCCGCGGCCTTCAACGATGCGTCCAACAAGATCGACGCCGAGTCCAAGAACCGGATGGGGTCGGCCACCGCCGGCATGCAGCTGCCGCCGGGCATGAAGCTGCCGTTCTGAAGTCGCCGCTCCGCCCAGGCCCCGGCAGTGTCCGCGGGCCCGCGCAGTACGCCACGCCCGCATGAGCGCCTCCCTGCTGGAACAACTGATCGACGCGTTGCGGGTGCTGCCCGGCGTGGGCAACAAGAGTGCCCAGCGCATGGCCTACCAGCTGCTGGAGCGTGATCGTGCCGGCGGCCGGCGCCTGTCGAGCTTGCTGGGCCAGGCCATGGAGCACATCGGCCATTGCGCGCAGTGCCGGGACTTCACCGAAGGCGCGCTGTGCGCGATCTGCGCCAGCGCCAGCCGCGACCGGCATCAGCTGTGCGCGGTGGAGACGCCCGCCGACCGCCTGGCGATCGAGCAGGCCACCGGCTATCGCGGCCTGTACTTCATCCTGCAGGGACGGCTGTCACCGCTCGATGGCATCGGTCCACGCGAGTTGGGCCTGGAGCAGCTCGCGCGCCGGCTGGGCGAGGGCGAGGTCACCGAGCTGATCATCGCCACCAACCCCACCGTGGAAGGCGAGGCGACCTCGCACTACCTGGCGCAGTTGGCACGGCAGGCGGGAGTCAAACCGATGCGGCTGGCCCACGGCGTGCCGTTGGGAGGCGAGCTGGAATACGTCGACCGCGGCACGCTGTCGCACGCCTTCGGCTCGCGCAGCGAAGTCCTCTGAACGTGTGCGTCCGGCCGGGGGCGGCTAAGCTTGGGCTTTCGCAGCAAGACGGCAGGCCATGAACGACACCCTCTTCGGCAAGATCATCCGGCGCGAGATCCCGGCGACCATCGTCTACGAGGACGACGAGGTGCTGGGCTTCAAGGACATCGCACCGCAGGCGCCGGTGCACGTGCTGTTCATTCCCAAGGCCGTCCACGTGCCGACGCTGAACGATCTCAAGACCGACCAGGCCGCGCTGGTGGGCCGGCTGGTGCTGGCCGCCGCCGAATACGCGCGGACCGAAGGCTTCGCCGAGAACGGCTATCGGGTGGTGATGAACTGCCGCGAGGACGCCGGGCAGACCGTCTACCACATCCACCTGCACCTGCTGGCAGGCGCCACGCTGGGGCGCTTCGGCGCGCCTGGTGGCTGAGTCGCCGCGTCCCGCACACGGCAGAAGGGCCGGCAATGCCGGCCCTTCGCTTTCAGGTCGATTCCGCTGGGCTTACCACCAGCCCCAACGTGGGCCCCAGCCCCAGCCCGGACCCCAGAACGGGTCGTAGTACGGGCCCGGATACGGGCGCACCTGCACCTCTTTCACTTCCGGCCACAGGTAGACCACGTCGGCGGTCACGCGCGGCAGGCGATAGTCGTACTCGCCGATGCGGGTGTTCTCGAACCCGTCCACGCGGCCGATGAAGGTCACTTCGCGGCCCTTGGCGAAGATCGCCGGGTCATAGAAGCCGGCGCGGCACGCGATGAAGCGACCATCGGTGGCATCCGGGGAGCTGCTCAAGGGACGACCCGTGGCACCCAGGGGTGCAGAGATCATCTCAAAGCAGGTGCTGTCCGCGCGCGGCCTGGTCTCCACGATGCGACCGCCCCAGCGGACCTGGGCCCCGGCCTGCGCGCCGGCGACGGTGTCGCGGGGAGTGACGCCGGGGAATTCGCCCTGCAGCGGCTTGGGAACGGTGGCACAGGCACCGAGAAAAATCGCCAGGGCTCCAGCAGCCAGCAGGCGGACGGAAGCAGTCGTGTTCATACAGACCTCGCTGTGGTTCACGGACGGTGCCGGCGCAGATCGCGTATCAGCGCCCGGACGTCCGCATGACTCAGAGCGTAACGCGATTCCGCGAAACGCCGGCTGAGTGAGATGAGGTTCTCGTTTGTGTCAGGCCGGTCACGTCGCGCATCTGCAACGCGCCGCGCCCAGGCCATCGCCGGCTCGGATGCCAGGGGTTCCAGGCCGTAGCGCCGGTAGCGGCGGCCCAGGCGATGCCACTGACGCAGCAGTGGATCGCGCTCGCGTTCGCCGCGTGCCAGCAGCCAGGCCATGCCCAGCAAGGTGCCGCCGCCGGCAAGGGCGAACAGCAGGCCGAGCTTGCCCTCGTCCAGTCGCCCGAAGCCCAACGGCCGCAGCAGGTCGCGCTGGCGCTGCGCATCGAAGCTCAGGACCAGGTCGTTCCAGTTGCGGCGCAGCCAGTCGCTGACCTCGGAAAAGCGGCTCAGGCCGGCAAAGCCGCCAGCGTCACCGTCGCCGGCCTGGGCCCGGTCGTCGATCGTGTCGTAGATGCGCTCGGGTGCCACCGCGGCGGTGGGATCCACGCGCACCCAGCCACGCCCGGGCAGCCAGACTTCGGCCCAGGCATGGGCGTCCTGGCGACGGATGATCCAGTAGCCGCCGCCCAAGGAGTTGCGCACGCCGCCGACATAACCAGTGACCACGCGCGCCGGAACGCCCGCCGCGCGCATCAGGATCACGAACGACGAACTGAACTGCTCGCAGAAGCCCTGCCGGGTCTGGAACAGGAATTCGTCGGCCATGTCGCGCCCGGGCAAGGGGATGTCGAGCGTGTAGGCGAAGTCCTGCCGGATCCAGTCCATCGCCCGGCGCACGATCGCCGCATCGTCGCGGCCCGCCGCGTCACGCCACTGGTGCCCCAGCGCGACGGTGCGTGGATTGAAGCCCGGCGGCAGCCGCAAGGCCTGCCGCAGCTCCGCGGGACCGGCATCGGCGGCAAACCGTGCCGGCGCCGAGGATTGCAGCCGCCAGCGGGTGAGACCGGACAGCGGGCGTGCGGAGATCAGTTCGTAATCGCCCGCCAGGCGCGCGCCATCGGGGGCCGAAAGCGGCAGGTCCAGGGCGACCAACTGGCGCCGGTCCGTGGGTTCGTAGTCGAGCTGGTAGTCGTATCGCGGCCCGCGACGGGTGACCTCCACGGGCGCGCGATTGCGCGATGGGCCCGAGGCCTGCCAAGTCCGTCCATCGAAATCGGTCAGCACCGGCCCGCGCCAGTACATCTGCGAAGACGGGGGCGTCGGGCCGAAGAAGCGCACCCGCGCCGCTGGGGTGTCATCGGCGAGCAGGTCGATCCATTCGCCGGGCTTCATCGTGTCGGCCAGGCCGGGGCGGCCGACCGCGCGTTCGG
Organism: Pseudoxanthomonas sp. JBR18; assembly: GCF_028198165.1. NCBI lineage: Bacteria > Pseudomonadati > Pseudomonadota > Gammaproteobacteria > Lysobacterales > Lysobacteraceae > Pseudoxanthomonas > Pseudoxanthomonas sp. JBR18. The sequence continues at coordinate 93,879 of NZ_CP116339.1, read as the reverse complement.
GCAGGCCCCACAGCGGGTTGGACAGGCGCGGGAACAGCCAGAACGTCAGCAGCACCAGCGGAACGCCCATCAGGACCAAGCGTCCGATCTGCCAGGGGCGGGCGCGATGAAGGGTGCTCGCGCCCAACACTGTCAGCCCCGACTCCAGGGCGGCCAGACGTTGCATAGCCACCAGCGCGCACAGCACCGAGGCCAGGCCCAGCGCCATCGTCATGGGCCCTTGGTCGAGCAGGAACGCGGCGAAGGGGGCGAACAACGCGAAGCCGACCAGGCTGCGCCCATCGCGCAGACTGGTGGTTTCGGTGGGTTTGATCGCCAGCATCGCCGCAAGCAAGGCACACCCGGTATCGCGTCCGAAGTGCGGCCCGGCCGACCACAGCACCGCGCCCAGTGCCGTCAGCGCCAGGACCAGGCGCAGCAGCAATGGGATCGGCCGGCGCCAGGCGATGCCTGCGCTGAGCAGGCCGACGCTCCCCACGGCGATGGCGGTGCTGCCCGGCAGCTGCAAGAGCAGGGGCAGAAGGCCAAATCCCGCTGAGGCCAGCGCCCACAGGCGGCTGCGCGGATCCAGACGGGGTGAAGTGGAGCGGCAGGCGAGCACGTGTCAGCCGGCCGGCATCAGGGCCAGGGCCCGCAGGCACTGATGGCGATGCTCGGCACCCAGGGCGGGGCCGAGCGGTGCCTGCCCCGGCAGGCGCAGGCGATAGCGGCAGGCCTGACGTTCCGCCAGTTCGACCCAGTGCGCGAGCCGGCGAATCCTGGCCTCGTAGGGCAGGGCGGCCAGGGACGCCCAGTCCAGCGAGACCTCCACCCCGACCGGATGCTCGTACTCACGGACCAGGAGCGTGTCGCGTCGCGCGGAAGGCTTCCACGCGATGGTGCGCGGTGCATCGCCGGGGCGATAGGCGCGCAGGTGGTGAAGTTCCTCGCCTGCGGCTTGCACGCGGGTGCGCCGCGCCGCGCCGGCCGGGGCGGGCAACGGCGGGCCATCGGCCTCGACCGCCGGATAGACCAGCAGCGGGGTCGCCGGCCAGATCCAGGACCAGGCCCGTGCCACGCCCAATGGCTGGGTGGTGGACGCCCGCAGGCGCGGCAGGTGTAGCCAGCCGCGCACCTCGGTGGGATGGGCGAGGCCGGCCACCACCGTACTGTCCAGCAGGCTGGGGACCAGCACCTCTTCGCCCCCGGACCCCAGCCGCAGCCCGACGCGGGCGCGGCGGTCCGCTTCGGAAAGGGCGACTTGAACCAGCAGGGGGGCGCCGGCGTGGACCGGCTCGGCCCGCACCGCCTCCACGCGCAGCCCCGAAAGCTGCAGGTGCGCTGCCAAAAGGCTGGCCATCAGCGTGGCCGCCAGCAGCAGGGCGAGCAGCAGAGCGGGGTTGTTGTTGTAGTTCAACGCGCCGAGCAGCATCGTGGCCACCAGCAGGCCGGCGAACAGACCAAACGGAGTCGGCAGCACATAGACCCGGCGTCGATCCAGCGTGACCGGCAAGGTCTCGGCCTGGCGCGGCCGCGCCAGCAAAGCCAGTCGCTGGCGCAGCCCGGTCGTGCGGATCGCACTCACTGATCAGTCCACCGACACCGCGTGGAGGATGGCGTGGGACAACTCGGTGGAAGAACTGCCCTCGGTATCGGGGACGAGCCTGTGTGCGGCCACCGCCGGGAACAGCGTCTGCACGTCCTCGGGCAACACGTGGTCGCGGCCGAGCAGCAGCGCATGTGCACGCGCGCCGCGCAGCAGGGCCAGCCCCGCGCGCGGTGACAGTCCCACGCGCACCCCTGGCTGGCGCCGGCTGCGGGAGAGCAGGGCCTGGACGTAGTCGATCAGCGTCTCGCTGGCATGAACGCGGCCAACGGCTTGGCGCAGGGCGAGCACCTGCTCAACCCCTAACAGAGGACGCGTGCCGGCGATGAGCTCGCGCCGGTCGCTGCCGGCGAGCAGGGCGCGCTCGTCCTTGGCATCGGGATAACCCAGCCCCATGCGCAGCAGGAAACGGTCCAGTTGCGAATCGGGCAGGGGGTAGGTGCCTGACAGGTCCACCGGGTTCTGCGTGGCGATCACGAAGAAGGGTTCGTCCAACGTGTGCGTGGTGCCATCCAATGTGACCTGGTGTTCGGCCATCGCTTCGAGCAGGGCGCTTTGGGTGCGCGGGGGCGCGCGATTGATCTCGTCGGCCAGCAGGATGTTGGTGAACACCGGGCCGGGATGGAACTGGAACTGGCGCGTCTGCGCGTCATAGATCGACACGCCCAGCACATCGCCGGGCAACAGGTCGGAGGTGAACTGCACGCGCTGGAACCCGAGGCCGAGCGTGGCGGCCATGGCATGGGCCAGCGTCGTCTTGCCCAATCCGGGCAAATCCTCGATGAGCAGATGGCCATCTGCCAGCAGGGCGACGAACGCCAGGCGCACCTGCAGGCGCTTGCCCAACACCAGTCCATTCACTTGCGCCTGTGCCTGCTGCAGGGCCTGCACCAGGGCATCGGGTAGCATCGGGTGCGTTGCCGGGCTGTCCTGCATCGTATCTCCCACCTCACGTTGTCTGCGATTCGAGTGTACTGGCTCCATGAATGATGAAGCGCGCGCGCAGCGCACGTTCCTGACGCTGTGGCTGTGCCTGACCGTGATCAAGATCCTGATCGCGGCGCGCCTGCCGTTGTTCGTCGACGAGGCCTTCTACTGGCAGGAGGGTCGACACCTGGCGGCGGCCTATTCCGACCTGCCGGGCCTGACCGCATGGATGGTGCGCCTGGGAACGGCGATCGGAGGCCAGCATGTGTTGGCCATCCGCATGCCCTTCCTGCTGCTGGCCGCCCTGTTGCCGTGGCTGCTGGCGGGTATTGGCGGGCGCTGGTTCGGACGCGCGGCGGGCTGGCGTGCCGGCGCGCTGGTCCTGCTGATGCCGCTGTCGGGCAGCCTGGGCATCATGGCGGTGCCCGATGTGCCGATGGCCTTTGCCACCGTGCTGTGCCTGGATGCCGGAGCACGCCTGCTGCGCGAGGTGGAGGCGGCTGCGGCGGCGGAATTGGCCCTGGGTCTGGTGATCGGGGCGTTGAGCCATTACCGCTTCGCCGGTGTGGTCGGTGTGGGTTTCATTGCCTTGCTGCTGATGCCACGCGGCCGGCGGGTGCTGCTGGACGTGCGCGTCTGGGTGGCGCTGGCGATGGGTGTGGCCGCCTGGATGCCGCTGATCGCCTGGAACATCGAGAACGCCGATGCGGGCCTGCGCTTCCAACTGGTGGACCGACATCCCTGGACGTTCCAGGCGACTGGCGTGCTGTTCGTCGTGGTGCAGGCCGCATTGGTGACGCCGCTGCTGTTCTTCGCCCTGCTCCAGGTGCTGCGTCGCGCGTTCGCCGACCACGGGCAGATGCCGTCGCAATGGCGCTACTTTGGCCTGCTCGGTGGCGTGTCGACCCTTGGCTTCTTCGCGCTGGGGTTCTTTGCCGATGTCGAGCGCGTCAGTTTCCACTGGACGCTGCCTGGATATCTGCCGCTGCTGCTGGCGGTGCCCACCTTGCTGCAGGAATGGCCGCGCCGGCTACGCCAGGCGACCTGGGCGCTGTGCGGAACCGGCCTGGCGGTGGTGCTGGGCTATTACCTGGTGGCTTCGGTGCCACGCTGGCGGGAAGACCTGGCGGCCAACAAGTTCTATCCCTACAACTTTGCCGGCTGGGACCAGCTGGCCGTGGCGGTGCGCGAGGAGCTGGCCCGCCATCCCGGGCAGACGGGCATGCTGGCCGACAACTTCAAACTGGGCGCGGAACTCGGGTTCGCGCTGGGCGACGATGCGATCCCGGTGCTGGAGCATCCGCTCAACGTCAAGCATGGGCGTGCCCCGCAGTTGCGCTTGTGGGATCTGCACAGCGATGGCAGCAGCCCCACTGCGCAACTGCTGGTGGTTGGTGCCAGCGAAGTGCAATACAAGCTCCTGCTGGCGCGTTACCACGCGCTATGCGAGCGGGTGGGGCCGTTGCCGCCTCCGCGCGTGATCAATGTCGATCATGGGCGCCAGCGCTTTCTGTTGTTCTATCTGCCCAAGCGCGATGCGGCGCACTCGCGACGCGACCAGGAAGGGCGCGGGCCGGTATGCACGACGCCCGCGATGGCCTGGATCGATCATCCGGTCAGCGGTGCAAGCGTGTCGGGCGCACTCACGGTGCAAGGCTGGGCGTTCAAGGACGGCGTCGGGCTGAAGGGCGTGGAGGTCCTCATCGACCGCAAGGTGGTGGCACAGGCGCGCTATGGCCTGCCCGATCCGGGGGTGGCGGTGTACTGGAAGATTTCCACCGATCCGCATCATCCCGACGTGGGATTCCGCGCGCAGGTCGATGTCAGCGGGCTGCGCGCCGGTCGGCATTGGATGGGACTGCGCCTGCATGGCCAGGACGGCAGCGTCGAGGACTGGTCGGAACAGCCGGTTGACATCAAGTAGCCGCGGCGGGTTGGCTCGCGTCCCGCCGCCACGTCATCCCTTCTCCAACTGGAAGGCTCGACCATCGCTGCTGCGGTCCCTTCTGCCAATGGGCTTGCGCCCGATCGAGGCTATTGTGCGGTCGTGGAGTCCTGGATCGGTCGGGCGTCGTTTCTCGCTCAGTGGTGTCGGGGGACGCCGGCAGCGGGTGGTTAGGGGATGCGGAAGCCGGCATCGCGCAGCAGCCGCGCGGTGGCAATCAGCGGGAGCCCGATCAGGGCCGTGGGATCGCGGGTTTCGATGGCTTCGAACAGGCTGATCCCCAGGCCCTCGCATTTAAAACTGCCTGCGCAGTCGTAAGGCGTTTCCGCGTCGACGTAGCGTGCGATCTGATCCGCCGGGAGCGGGCGCAGGACGACGCGCGTCACATCGGTGGCTTCCAGCCATCGGGTGCCGTCGGTCAGGCACACGCTGGTGTGGAATTCCACGGTGCGCCCGGACATGGCCTCCAATTGCGCCAGCGCCGCCGCCCGCCCGCCGGGTTTGCCGACAGGGGCGCCGTCCAGGTCGGCGGTCTGGTCCGAGCCGATCACCCAGGCTCCCTGGCATTGTTCGGCGACGGTCTGGGCCTTGGTGCGCGCCAGGCGCACGGCCAGGCTCTGTGGAGGCTCGCCCGCCAGGGGCGTTTCGTCGACCAGGGGGCGTCTGGCCTGGAACGGGACGCGCAGTCGCTGCAGCAGCTCGGCACGGTAGGTCGAGGTGGAGGCCAGGATCAGGTCGGGCATGAGGCGGGTCGCAGTCGTGCGGGCCGGGCAGTGTGCGACTGGCACCGGGATGCGACAATGTCCATCGCCTGGATTTGACACGCTGCCAGCAGGTCTCTAACATTTTGCGGCTTATGTCCGCGCACGTGCCCGAAATCCTGGATGCCTGGCGCATGGTTGCGGCGCGACGCAGTTTCGAAGGCAAGGTGCCCCTGGCGGCGCTGCGCCGGCTGGACGGGCTGTTGACCGATGCCGAGGGCGAGGTGGCGTTTGCGCTTCAGTTTGATCGCGACGCGCTGCAGGTGCCTTACGTGGAGTTGAGGATCGAGACGGCGCTGCCGCTGGAATGCCAGCGCAGCCTGGAGCGGTTCCTGCTCCCGGTTTCCATGGTCCAGCGGCTTGGCTTGATCCGGGACGAGGCCGACGAGGCCGCGCTGCCGGCCGAGTTCGAGGCCCTGCTGGTGCCCGAGGACGGCATGCTGCGGACCTTGGATCTGGTGGAGGATGAGCTGGTGCTGGCCGTTCCGGCAGTCCCGATGAATCCGGAGTTGCCCGCGGTGGAGCTTGATGTCTCCCCGCAGCAGGAAGAACTGGCGAAGGCCAGCCCGTTCGCGGCGCTGGCATCGCTCAAGAAGAACTGACCGCGCTTTGGCGGTTGGAATACGAGACTTGTTTGGAGCAAGACCATGGCTGTTCAGAAATCCCGCGTCACCCCGTCCCGCCGCGGCCAGCGCCGTGCGCACGATGCCCTCACCGCCAAGCAGCTGGCCACCGACCCGACCACGGGCGAGACCCACATCCGCCATCACGTGACCGCTGACGGCTACTACCGCGGCAAGAAGGTCATCGCGACCAAGTCGGCGGTTGTCGACGAAGAATGAGCCTGGCGGCGCGCTTGATGCGTGCCTGACCTCTCATCTTTCTGGCCCGTTTTCGCGGGTCGCGCAACGGGAATCACGATGAGCCAGCCGGTGACGAACGGTCGTATCTACTCGCGTATCGCAGGCACCGGAAGCTGCCTGCCGAAGAAAGTGATGACCAACGACGATCTGTCCAAGATCGTCGACACCAGCGACGAGTGGATCCGCACCCGCACCGGTATTCGTGAGCGTCACATCGCCGGCGAAGGCGAGACCAGCAGCACCCTGGGGCACCAGGCGGCGTTGCTGGCGATGGAAGCTGCCGGCGTGACCGCGGACGAGCTGGACTTGATCGTCGTGGGCACCACGACGCCGGACATCATTTTTCCGTCGACCGCCTGCCTGATCCAGTCCAAGCTGGGGGCGGAAGGCTGCATGGCGATGGACGTCAACGCGGCCTGCTCGGGCTTCATCTACGCGTTGACGGTCGCGGACAAGTTCATCCGGACCGGGGACGCGAAAACCGTGCTGGTGCTGGGCGCGGAGACCCTGACCCGTATTACCGACTGGACCGACCGCACCACCTGCGTGCTGTTCGGCGACGGCGCGGGCGCGGTCGTGCTCAAGGCCGATACCGAGACCGGCATCCTCAGCACCCACCTGCATGCCGATGGCAGCAAGAAGGAACTGCTGTGGAATCCGGTCGGCATTTCCGCTGGCTTCCAGCCGGACGCACCCAATGCCGGATCGCGGATCCTGATGAAGGGCAACGACGTGTTCAAGTACGCCGTCAAGGCGCTCGACGCGGTCGTGGACCAAGCCCTGGCCGCCAACCAGTTGGACAAGCACGACCTGCACTGGCTGGTGCCGCATCAGGCCAACCTGCGCATCATCGAAGCCACTGCCAAACGGCTGGACATGTCCATGGACCAGGTCGTGGTCACGGTGGACCGGCACGGCAACACCTCGTCGGCCTCGGTCCCGCTGGCGCTGGACGAAGCGGTGCGTGATGGACGCATCCAGCGCGGTCAGCTGGTGCTGCTGGAGGCGTTCGGCGGCGGCTTCACCTGGGGTTCGGTGCTGTTGCGCTTCTGAGCGGGGGCTCGCACCGCGGCGCGGGGCTGTCCTTGTTCCTTCTGGCTCTTCGTGGTGTGCCTTGCTGAAGGCGCACGGGTCATTCGTGCGCGAATCGATGCTTTATTGAGCCAGGTCCGGCGGCTCTGCCGCACTGTTCCCCTCTCAATGCCGCCGGCCATGCCGGGTGCGCTTGCGCGCGCCTTGCGCTGGGCCGTGCGCGTTCGCGACGCCTGCGCGGTGCTGTGCGTTCCGATGGCGTTAACGCTCAAGGGTTAACATCTTTCCGACATGACAGGGTTGTCATGCTGTGACGGAGTGCCCCCATGGTTGAACCCATTCTGATCGACGGCCGTCAGGCCTGGCTGAAACGTTATGGCAATGGCGGCAGTCGCGTGCTGTCGCTCGGCGCCCTGGATCTGTTGGCCAGCAAGCTCGGCATGGCGCCGCTGCGACCGCCGCCGCATCGCGTCGGCACCGCTGCCCTGGATGTCGAAGCGCGTCGCCTGAACGAATTGGCGGCACAGCATGTGCACGTGCCTGAAGTGATCGGGCGCGGGCGCACTTCGTTGGTGCTCACCGACAACGGCCGCTCGCTGGCGGCCTGGCTGCGCGATGCGCAGGACGATGCGCAGCGCGACCGATTGACGCGATTGGCGCTCGCGGCGATCGCCAAAGCGCATGCCGAGGGCGCGTACTTCGGCCAGCCACTGCCACGCAACATGACCTTCGATGGCGAGCAGATCGGCTTCATCGACTTCGAGGAAGATCCGCTGGAAGTCATGAGCCTGGCCCAGGCCCAGGCGCGCGACTGGCTGATGTTCGGCTATGGCGTGGCCCGCTACTACGAGCGTCGGCCCGCCGTGCTGGAGGGGCTGATGCGTGAGGCCATGACCCGCGGAGGTCGTGACGTGCAAGCGCAGACCCACCAGGTCACCACGCGGCTCCAGCGCCTGGCCGCGGTCTGCAATCGCCTGGGACGCAAGGCGCGTCGTCTCGCCCACGCTGTGCTGGTGCTGCATGGCGCCAGCACCCTGGGTGTGCTGGTGATCGCGACCTTGGCCTTCGACTGGTTCAGCGATGGCGACCTGGATGTGCTGCGCCTGTTGGTGGGTTGATGCCACGGTGTGAAGGGGTGGCATACGCCGCAGTACAGACGCCTTACCCCTTTCACCCGTATCATCGCCCCTCGTTTTTCGCAGCAGGGCGTCTTTGCGCGTGACAGACACCACACTTGCCTTCGTTTTCCCGGGCCAGGGATCGCAATCCATCGGCATGCTCGCCGAATTGGCCGAGTTGCACCCTCAGGTGCGCGATACCTTCAACGAAGCCTCCGACGGCGCTGGCGCGGACCTGTGGGCCCTGTCGCAGGGCGGCCCCGAAGAGATGCTCAATCGCACCGAATACACCCAGCCGGCGCTGCTGGCAGCGGGCATCGCCGTCTGGCGCCTGTGGCGCAAGCAGGGCGGCCCGACGCCCGCACAGCTGGCCGGGCACAGCCTGGGCGAATACACCGCGCTGGTCGCGGCCGGTGCGCTGTCGTTGAAGGATGGCGCGCATCTGGTGCGCATCCGCGGGCAGTTGATGCAGGAAGCCGCTCCGGCCGGCGTCGGTGCGATGGCCGCCGTGCTCGGCGCCGAGGACGCGATAGTGTTGGAGGTCTGCGAGCAGGTGTCAGGCACCAAGGTCGTCGTCCCGGCGAACTACAACTCCCCAGGCCAGATCGTGATCGGCGGCGACGCTGAGGCAGTCGATGCCGCCATCGCCGAACTCAACGCGCGCGGCGTGCGCAAGACCGTGAAGCTGGCGGTCAGCGTGCCTTCGCATACCCCGCTAATGCGCGAGGCCGCCAATCGCCTGGCCGACACCATTAAGGGGCTGTCCTGGCACCTGCCGGCGTTGCCTGTGGTGCAGAACGTCGACGCCAAGGTGCACGATTCGATCGACGCGATTGCAGATGCCCTGGTGCGCCAGCTCTACCTGCCGGTGCGTTGGACCGACTGCGTGCGGGCACTGTCCGCTGGCGGTGCCACGCGTATCGCCGAATGTGGTCCCGGCAAGGTGCTGGCCGGCCTGATCAAGCGCATCGATAAGTCGGTCGACGCGCGTACGCTGTCCACGCCCGCCGAGTTCGCCTCGGCGCTGGAAACCTGGAAAACCGCATGAACGCAGCACTTCCTCTGTCCGGTGAAATCGCTCTGGTCACCGGCGCCAGTCGCGGCATCGGCGCGGCCATTGCCGACACCCTCGCCGCGCAGGGCGCCACCGTCATCGGCACGGCGACCAGCGACAACGGTGCGCAGGCCATCGCCCAGCGCATGGAGTCCATCGGCGGCCATGGCCGCACGCTGGACGTCACCGACGCCGCGGCTGTCGACGCGCTGATTGACGCAACGGCGAAGGAATTCGGTCCGATCTCGATCCTGGTCAACAACGCCGGCATCACCCGCGACAACCTGCTGATGCGGATGAAGGAAGAGGACTGGGACGCGATCCTGGACACCAACCTGTCCAGCGTCTTCCGCACGTCCAAGGCGGTGATGCGCGGCATGATGAAGGCGCGCAAGGGGCGCATCATCAATATCGCCTCGGTGGTCGGCGTGACCGGCAACCCGGGCCAGACCAATTATTCGGCGGCCAAGGCTGGCATCATTGCCTTCTCCAAGTCGCTGGCCAAGGAAATCGGTTCGCGCGGCGTCACCGTCAACGTGGTCGCCCCGGGCTTCATCGATACCGACATGACCAAGGCGCTGCCCGAGGAAACCAGGCAGGCATTGCTGGGCCAGATCGCGCTGGGCCAGTTGGGTGAGCCGGCCGACATCGCCAACGCGGTGGCCTTCCTGGCGAGCCCGGCCGCCAAGTACATCACTGGCGAGACCTTGCACGTCAACGGCGGCATGTACATGCCGTGACATAAAATTCGGCCCTAAGTGGCTGATTCGAAGGGGCTTGCGGCGCCGTGCCAGCAGGCCCCGCTTTCCCTTACACTATCCCGTGTTTACCCATCTCCGGTTGGAGCGAATCCATGAGCAGCATTGAAGAACGCGTCAAGAAGATTGTTGTCGAACAGCTTGGCGTCAAAGAAGAAGAAGTCACCACCAGCGCATCGTTCGTGGACGACCTGGGCGCCGACTCGCTGGACACCGTCGAGCTGGTCATGGCGCTTGAAGAAGAATTCGAGTGCGAAATTCCGGACGAAGAGGCCGAGAAGATCACCTCCGTCCAGCAGGCCATTGATTACGTCAAGGCGCACGTCAAGGCCTGATACGCCCTGATGCAAGTGAGTGACGCCGGGGCCGCGATTGCGGCCCCGCGCGCATCCGGCGCAGGCGCGCCGCAGCATCCCCGTCAACGCCGGCATTGGCCGGCCTGCAGCATTGCGGAGTAGAACGTTATGAGCCGACGTCGTGTCGTGGTCACCGGCATGGGCATGGTCTCGCCCCTGGGCAATGACCTGGCCAGCAGTTGGGACGGCATCAAGAACGGTCGTTCGGGCATCGGCCCGCTGACCTCGTTCGATGCCTCGACCTATCCCACCCGGATCTGCGGTGAAGTGCGTGAGCTGGACCTGAGCCAGTTCATTCACCCCAAGGACGCCAAGAAGATGGATGCCTTCATCCACTACGGTGTCGCGGCCTCGCTGATGGCCCTGGACGATTCGGGCCTGGAAGTCACCGAGGCCAATGCCGAGCGCGTGGGCGCGATGATCGGTTCGGGCATCGGCGGCATCCTGGGCATCGAGCAACAGACCGAGAAATTGCTCGACGGGGGCGTGCGCAAGGTTTCGCCGTTCTACATCCCCAGCACCATCATCAACATGCTGCCCGGCCACCTGAGCATCATGAAGGGCCTCAAGGGGCCCGGCTTTTCGGCCGTGTCCGCGTGCGCGACCGCCAACCACTCCATCGGCATGGCCATGCGCACCATCCAGTACGGCGATGCCGATGTAATGGTCTGCGGCGGTGCCGAGCGCGGTTCCTCGCCGACCTCGATGGCGGGCTTCTGCTCGATGAAGGCCATGTCCACCCGCAATGACGATCCGACCCGGGCCTCGCGCCCGTGGGACGCCGAGCGCGACGGTTTCGTCATGGGCGATGGTGCCGGCATCCTGGTGATCGAAGAGTACGAACACGCCAAAGCCCGCGGCGCGCGCATCTACTGCGAGCTGGCCGGTTTCGGCGCCAGCCAGGACGCCTGGCACATGACCGCGCCCAGCGAGAACGGCGACGGTCCGGCGCGCTGCATGACCATGGCGATGAAGGACGCCGGCGTGAATCCGGAGCAGGTTCAATATCTCAATGCGCACGGCACCTCTACGCCGCTGGGCGATGTGGCCGAGACCCTGGCGATGAAGCGCGCCATGGGCGATCACGCCTACAAGATGATGGTCAGCTCCACCAAGTCCATGACCGGGCACCTGCTCGGCGCGGCCGGTGGCGTGGAAGCCATCTTCTCGGTGATGGCGCTGCACGAGGGCGTGATTCCGCCGACCATCAACCTGGACAATCCGGGGGAAGGCTGCGATCTGGACTATGTGCCCAACGTGGCGCGCGAGCAGCAGGTCGACGTGGTCATGTCCAACGGCTTCGGCTTCGGTGGCACCAACGGCACGCTGGTGTTCAAGCGCGTCTGAGCGCGGCGTCGGCGACGTTGAAGACATCGGGAGCGGCATGGCGCCGCTCCCGATGTGCGTTTTGCAACACATGAGACCGTCATGCTTCTGAGCCGTGCGCTGCCCAACGAGGTGGACCTGCTGTCGCTGCAGCGCGTGGCGCCGGCGCGTTACCCGCTGTTGATGGAGTCGGTGGCGTCGGGCACCGCGCACGGTCGCTGGGATCTGCTGCTGATGGGCAACGGCGAAGGCCTGCGCCTGGAAGCGGACGGGCTGACCCGCACCCTGGCCGGGGAGACGCTGGAGGGGGATTTCCTCTCGCTGCTCGATGCCGCCTGGCAGCCATTGCGCACGCTGCGCGAGGAACCGCGTTGGCCCTTCCATGGCGGCTGGGCGCTGATGCTGGATTACGAATTGGCTGGCCAGGTCGAGCCGGTGCTGACGCTGCCCCAGGGCCCGGGCGAACGGCCGGTCGCGTTGGCACGGCGTTGTCCGGCCGCGGTGCTGCGCGATCGCGCCACCGGGGAGTGCGTGGCGGTGGCCGAGCCGGGCTGCGAGGCGCTGCTGCAGGCCGTCGAAACGGATCTGGCCCTGGCGCTTGCCCTCCAGGCGCCGGCCTGGCACGTGCCGGAGGCGCTGATCGAGGACGCACCCGAGCACTTCATCGAGGGGGTGCTGCGCATCCTCGACTACCTGGCGGCGGGCGATGTGTTCCAGGTGAACCTCTCGCGCGGCTGGCAGGCCTCGTTTGCCCCGAGGCTGGAGCCAGCGGCGCTGTATGCGCGCCTGCGGCAGTGCAATCCGGCCCCGTTCGCCGGTCTGTTCCAACACGACGGCCACGCGGTGGTCAGCGCCTCGCCGGAGCGGTTGGTGTCGGTGCGCGGTGGCGTGGTCGAGACCCGGCCGATCGCCGGCACGCGGCCGCGCTTCGTCGGGGACGATGATGCCGCCCGCATCCGCGAGCTGGTCGGCCATCCCAAGGAGCGCGCCGAGCACGTGATGCTGATCGACCTGGAGCGCAATGACCTGGGCCGCGTGTGCACGCCGGGCAGCGTCGAGGTCGACGAGCTGATGACGGTGGAGAGCTATGCGCACGTGCACCACATCGTGAGCAATGTGCGCGGCCAGCTGCGCGCCGAGGTCACGCCAGGGCAGGTGATCGCCGCGACCTTTCCCGGCGGCACCATCACCGGCTGTCCGAAGGTGCGCTGCATGCAGATCATCGCTGAGCTGGAGCAGGTGCCGCGTGGCGCCTACACCGGCGCGTTCGGCTGGCTCGGACGCGATGGCGACCTGGACCTTAACATCCTCATCCGCAGCGCGCAGCTGGTGGACGAGGCCGAGCGCACCACGCTGCGCTTCCGCACCGGCGCCGGGATCGTCATCGACTCCGATCCGCAGGCGGAGCTGGCCGAGACCCGGGCCAAGGCCCGCGGCATGCTGCTCGCGCTCGGGGCGGCGCCGGCGGTCTGAACGGCCCGCTTCGCGTGCGGCTGGTATCCTGCGCGGCCTTCCCTTGGCCGGCTTCATGACCGTGGCATCAGGTTGCAGGCGCGGTTGCCGCGCCATCGTCCTCATCGTCGTGCTCCTCGGGCTGGCCGTCGCGGCCGCCGCGCTGTGGGGCTGGCAGCGCTACCAGGCGTTCCAGTCGCAGCCGCTGCCGGGCTTGCATGCGGAGCAGTCCGTGCAGGTGCGCAAGGGTGACTCGTTCCACAATGTCCTCACCCGCCTGCGCGGCGAAGGCGTCACGGCCGGCCGTGATCTGGAATGGCAGCTGCTGGCCCGCCAGCTCGACGCGGCGGGCAAGCTCAAGGTAGGCGAGTATGCGCTGGAGCCCGGCGTGACCACCCCGCGCTCGCTGCTGCAGAACATGCGCGCCGGTCGCATCATCCAGTACCGCTTCACCATCGTCGAAGGCTGGAACATGCGCCAGCTGCGCGCGGCGCTGGAGGCGGCCACGCCGTTGCTGCATGAGGCCACCCAGCTCGATGATGCCGCACTGATGGCCAAGCTGGGTCATACAGGCGAGCATCCGGAGGGGCGCTTCCTGCCGGAAACCTACGTGTACTCGCGCGGCGACACGGACCTGGACGTACTGCAGCGCGCCTACGACGACATGGACAAGGCCCTGGCCAAGGTCTGGGCCACGCGCGCGGACGACCTGCCGTTGACCACGCCTTACCAGGCGCTGACGCTGGCCTCGATCATCGAGAAGGAAACCGGCATCGCCGAGGAGCGGCCCGAGATCGCCGGCGTGTTCGCCCGGCGCCTGGCGCAGGGCATGAAGCTGCAGACCGACCCCAGCGTGATCTACGGCCTGGGCAGCGCCTATGACGGCAACATCCGCCGGCGCGACCTGACCACCGACACGCCCTACAACACCTATACGCGCCCGGGGCTGACCCCCACGCCCATCGCGATGCCCGGCCGCGCGGCGCTTGAGGCGGCCACGCACCCGGCGCCGGGCGATGCGCTGTACTTCGTCGCTCTCGGGGACGGCAGTGGGCGGCATGTGTTCTCGGCCACGCTGGCCGAGCACAACGCCGCCGTGCGCGCCTACCTCAATCGCATGCGTCGCCCGCCGCTGCCCGAGGAGGAGGCCGCCGCAGGCCAGGCGGCGCAGACGCCGACGGGCCAGGACGACAAGGCGAGCAGGCGATGAGCCTGCCGGTCGAACATCCGCGCTTCTTGAGTCTGGAAGGCGGGGAGGGCGCGGGCAAGACCAGCGCGCTGGGCGCCATTCGAGACACCTTGCAGGCGGCCGGGTACGAGGTCGTCCTGACCCGTGAGCCGGGCGGCACGCCGCTGGCCGAGCGCATGCGCGGCATCCTGCTCGAACCTGGCGCGGAGGCGCTGGCGCCGGAAGCCGAACTGCTGCTGATGTTCGCCGCGCGCGCCCAGCATGTGCAGCGGGTGATCGCACCGGCCCTGGCTCGCGGCGCGTTCGTGGTCAGCGATCGCTTTACCGACTCCAGCTACGCCTATCAGGTCCACGGGCGCGGCCTGGACCGCAGCCTGGTGGAAGAGCTAGAACGGCGCGTGGTGCATGCGGCGCCGGCGCTGACCCTGCTGCTGGATCTGGACGTGCGCGAAGGGCGCGCCCGCACCGCGGGCCGCGACCTGTGGCCGGATCGCATCGAAAGCGAACAGGACGATTTCTTCGAGCGTGTGCGCGAAGGCTATCGGCGACGCGCCGAGGCGTTCCCCGCGCGCTTCCGCGTGATCGATGCGGCGCAGCCGCCGCACGCGGTCGCGCAGGCGGTCGCCAGTGCCGTACGCACCTGGCTGGAGGCGACCACGTGACAGGTCCATTCGCCCCGTGGCAGCAGCGCGCTTACGACCATGCAGTCGCCGCACTGGATGTCGGACGCCTGGGCCATGGCCTGCTGCTGTGCGGGCCAGCTGGCCTGGGCAAGCGTGCGATCGCCGACCGGCTGGCGCGCCATGTGCTCAGCGGCGGGCAGGCCGACGGCGTCGGACGCGATCTCCAGCTGATCCAGGCCGGCACCCATCCGGATCTGACGGTGGTGTCCTTCATTCCCACGCGCGACGGCACCAAGCTGCGCACCGAGATCGTGATCGAGCAGATCCGCGAGCTGTCGCAGAAGCTATCGCTCACCCCGCAGTACGGGCGCGCGCAGGTGGCGATCATCGACCCGGCCGATGCGGTCAACAACGCGGGCTGGAACGCGCTGCTCAAGACGCTGGAGGAACCCCAGCCTGGGCGCTACCTGTGGCTGCTCAGCGCCAATCCGATGCGCCTGCCGGCGACCATCCGCAGCCGCTGCCAGAGCCTGGAAGTCCGCCTGCCACCGCGTGCCGAGGCCTTGGCCTGGCTGGCTGCGCAGGACTATCCGGAAAGCGCCGCGGCCGAGGCCCTGGACGCGGCCCGCGGGCATCCGGGACTGGCCCTGTCCTGGATGGCCGAAGGCGGCATGGCGCTGCGCCGCGAGGTGGCGGCCGACCTGGGCAAGCTCGAGCGCGGCCAGCTGCAGGTGGTGGAGACCGCCCAGCGTTGGGCCAACGACGATCACGCCTCTTTGCGGCTGCGTTTTGCCGCGGACCTGGTGCTGGCGCAGGCAGCCGATCCGGCCTTGACCGATCCTGCACGATTGAACAAGCTGGCTGCCTGGTTCGATACGGCCAACCGCACGCGAGACCTGCTGCGCACCACGGTGCGCGCCGACCTGGCGATGGTGGATTTACTGCTGGCCTGGCGCGATGGCGTGCGTGGTTCGGCGACTGGAGGAACGGGATGAATGCAACAAAGGGCGGCATCCTGTCGCTGGCGGTCAAGGACAAGGCGCAGCTCTACAGTGCCTATATCCCGTTCGTGAAAAACGGGGGCATCTTCGTGCCGACGACCAAGCGGTATTTCCTCGGCGACGAAGTCTTCGTCCTGGTGACCCTGCCCGAGTCCAGCGAGCGCCTGCCGGTGGCCGGCAAGGTGATCTGGGTGACGCCGGTCGGCGCACAGGGCGCACGTACCGCCGGCATCGGCGTGCAGTTCACCGAGGGCGGCGAGGGCGACATGGTGCGCAACCGCATCGAGACCTTGCTGGCCGGCACGCTCAACGCCGACAAGCCCACCCACACCATGTAAGCCGCGCCCATGCCGCGATGCCGCAGCATGATCGCCGGCCTTCTGTCAGCGGGGCTGGCGATGTCGTTTGCGCTGGATGCGGGGGCGCAGGTGGCCCGGATCCAGGTGTGGACAGAAGCTTCACCGGCAGCGATCTGGTCGCAGTCCGCGCCCTTGCAGCCGCGCTATGTGCTATCGCCGGAAATCGGGGAGACGGTCGGCCTCGTCCAGGCCGCGCAGGCCGCCGGGCAGCAGGTGCCGCTGCGCCTGCGCGTGCAATACCAGACCAGCCTGGCGCTTGCGGATGAGGGGCCGCACCTGGATCTTCTGGACTGGAAGCACTGCACGTCCGCGTGGCACGCCATTGCCGTAGACGGCAATGTGCGCTTCGCCGTGCTGCCGCCGTCGGAGGCCGAATCCACCTGCTTCCCCACCTTCAGCCAGTCGGAGCTGCTGGCGGCCGTGCGTCGCCAGGGAGGCGAGGCGCATTGGCAGAACCTAGCGCGCGGCGTCTCACGAGCAGGCGAAGGCGCCTCCTATGTCGCGCCGAGCCTGCTGCGGATGGTCCTGGAGCAGTGGGATGGGCGTGGCTGGGTGCGGGTGACCCAACTGGAAGTCGCCTTGGCGATGGGGTGCTGAGACCTCGCCGTCCTGGTCACCGCTCGCCTGCGGTCAAAGGCTCTTGAACAGATTGCCCAGCAGCAGCACGACCAAGCCCGCGCAGACCAGCCAGAACGCGTATGGCACCAGTGCCGGGATGTAGTGCAGCTTGGCTGCAACGCCCAGGCCGCCCAACAGCAGCGACAGGAAATAGGTGCCGGTACTCGGCGCAGACAGATTGAACATGCAAGTGAGGTCGTCGTGGTTCCAAGGCGGAGCATGATGCCCGATCCGCCGCGCGGCTTGCAGCCTGCGGCGGACGTGCAGGGGGACTCGATCAGGCGGCCGGTTGGCGCAGCGCGGGATTGTCCCAGCCAGGGCGTGGCGCGAAGCGATCTCCGTGCCGCGCCTGCAGGGTCTTGAGGCGTTCGACCAGCGCATCGGCACCAGTGGCGCGGATGTACTGGATCGGGCCGCCGCGGAACGGTGCAAAGCCCGTGCCGAAGATCACGCCGGCATCCAGAAGGTCCGCGTCGGCGACCACCTCGTCGTGCAGGCAGGCGACCGCCTCGTTCAGCAGCGGCAGGATCAGGCGGTCCTCCAGGTCGGCCGGCGCCTGGTAATCGGCGGGCACCTCGGGCTTGACCGGCTTGCTGCCCTTGGCCGTCTGCTCCCATTTGTACAGGCCCTGGCCATCCTTCTTGCCGCGCTTGTCCGGCTCGACCGTGGCCAGCGCCGCCGGGACCTGCAGGCCCAGGAACGGCGAGAGCTCCTTGCCAACGCCGGCCGCCACGTCCAGGCCGACGGTGTCGATCAGTTCGATCGGGCCCATCGGCATGCCGAACTTCACCGCCGCCTTGTCGATCACCGCACCCGGAATGCCCTCGGCATAGGCATTGGCCGCTTCGAGCATGTAGGGGAAGAGCACGCGGTTGACCAGGAAGCCAGGGGTGCCGGCCACCGGCACCGGGAACTTGTCCAGCGCCTTGCAGAACGCGGCCAGGCGCTGGCCGGTCTCGGCCGACATGCCGTCGTGGTGCACGATTTCCACCAGCGGCATCATCGCCACCGGGTTGAAGTAGTGCAGGCCACCGAACTGCGCCGGCCGGGCGATGTGTTCGCGCAGTTCGACCAGCGGAATCGACGAGGTGTTGGTGGTCAGCAATGCGTCGGGCTTGAGCATCGGCTCGATGGTTTGGTAGAGCGCGCGCTTGGCCTCGGGGCTCTCGATGATGGCCTCGATCACCAGGTCGGCGCTGGCGGCGCCTTCGCCGGCCAGATCGGCCTTGAGGCGTGCGGCCACGGCAGGGCGCTTGCTGGCGTCCTTGACCTTCTTGTCGAACAGCGCCTGCGCACGTGTCATGGCCGGATCGATGAAGCGCTGCTCGCGATCCTGCAGGGTGACCTCGAAGCCCTTGTAGGCCGACCACGCGGCGATGTCACCGCCCATCACGCCAGCGCCGACCACGTGCACGTGCTTGATGCCCGCGTCCTTGCCGCCCAGCCCCTTGAGCCGCTCGGTCAGGAAGAAGATGCGGATCAGGTTGCGCGCGGTCGGGGTGCCGGCCAGCTTGACCACGCCGCGGCGCTCGGCATCCAGGCGCGCGCCGATCCCCTTGCCGCCCGCGCGCTCCCACGTGTTGATGAGTGTGTAGGGAGCCGGATAGTGCTCCTTGCGTGCCTTGCGCGCGACCTGCTTGCTCATCTGCGGGGCCAGGATGCGGCGCGCCAGCCAGGTATTGGTGGACCAGCCCAGGGCGCGCTGCTTGAACGGACGCGTGGTGCCTTTCAATGCCAGGGCCACGGCGCTGTCGATCAGCACCGCTTTGTTCACGGTCCGGTCGACCAGGCCCATGGCCCGTGCGGCGCTGGCCGAGACGGTACGACCGGTCAGCATCAGATCCATCGCCGCCGGCGCGCCGATCAGGCGCGGCAGGCGTGCGCTGCCGCCCCAGCCCGGGAAGATGCCCAGCTTGACCTCGGGCAGGCCGATGCGCGTGGAAGCGTCCTTCGACGCGATGCGATAGCGACAGGCCAGCGAGATCTCGGTGCCACCCCCCATGCAGAAGCCATGGATGGCCGCCACGGTCGGGCAGGGCAGTTCGGCCAGTTTCTGGAAGGTGGCTTGGCCGCGACGGATCGCATCGCTCACCGTGCCGCGGCGGTCGAATTCCTGGAATTCCTTGAGGTCGGCACCGGCAATGAAGCCGTTGTCCTTGCCCGAAGCGATCACCACGCCCTTGGGCGGGTCGATGGCCAGGCGTTCGATCACCTCGCCCAGCTCGATCAGGACATCCTGGGAAAAGGCGTTGACCGAGGCGTCCTGACGGTCGAGGAACAGGACCACCACGCCTTCGGGACGGGTTTCCGTGTGCCAGTGACTGAATCGGAGCCCATCGAAGCTGGCTGTCATGGAGTGACCATCCGTTACGGTACGGGGAGCCCGTTATGATCGGGAGGTTGTTTGGCCTGCGTCAAATCCCTATGTCCTGTGCTGACGACCTGACAGGCAGTCCA
The DNA here is from genome assembly GCF_028198165.1 of Pseudoxanthomonas sp. JBR18. Lineage (NCBI taxonomy): Bacteria > Pseudomonadati > Pseudomonadota > Gammaproteobacteria > Lysobacterales > Lysobacteraceae > Pseudoxanthomonas > Pseudoxanthomonas sp. JBR18. Next base: position 74,455 of record NZ_CP116339.1, on the reverse strand, counting down.
CGCGCCATGCGTTATTTTTACGTTCTAACTTTTCCGCAGCAGGATTTTCATGGCGTCAGTGAACTTTCCGCTGCCCGCGTGGTCACAAGGAGCGGCTCATGACGGCGCCCACAGGAGTGCGGACCGGCATGGCCGAAGCTGATCCACCCATCGAACTGGATCTCGAGCTGGTCAAGCGCGTACAGCGCGGGGACAGCGCCGCATTCGACCTGCTGGTGCGCAAATACCAGCATCGCATCCTGGCGCTGATCGGCCGCTACGTACACGACTGGAGCGAGTGCCAGGACGTGGCGCAGGACACTTTCATGCGCGCCTATCGCGCGATTGGAAGTTTCCGTGGTGACGCGCAGTTCTATACCTGGCTGCACAGGATCGCCGTGAACACCGCAAAGAACCATCTGGTTGCCCACAACCGACGCCCGCCCACCGACGACGTGGACGCCACCGACGCCGAACAGTACGACTCCGGTGCGCGCCTGCGCGATACCGATACGCCCGAGCGCGAGCTCATGCGTCAGCAACTCGAACAGACCGTGATGCGCGCGGTCGAGGCCTTGCCGGAGGACCTACGCACCGCCATCAGCCTGCGCGAGGTCGACGGACTGAGTTACGAGGAAATCGCCGCCAGGATGGGTTGCCCGATCGGCACGGTGCGCTCCAGGATCTTCCGCGCGCGCGATGCGATCGACGCCGAACTACGGCCCTTGCTTGAACACGACGGTGCCACCCGGGAGCGTGCCCGATGATCGACGACAAGTTCCAGCAGCATTACCGCCAGCAGATGTCCGCGCTGATGGACGGCGAACTGGCGCCGGATCAGGCCCGCTTCCTGATGCGCCGCATGGGCGAGGATCAGGCGCTGAACGCGACCTGGGAACGTTGGCAGCTGTGTGGTGAGGTCCTGCGGGGGCGCGCACCGACGCCGGCGCCGCATGGTTTCGCAGAGCGCGTCGCCGCGGCCGTGGCCGAGCAGCCCCGGCAACAGCCTGCCGCCAACCAGGAATTCGGCCGCGGCGGGCATCGGCTGCTGCGCTGGAGCGGTGGTGCGGTCGCCGCATCCGTGGCGTTGGTGGCCATGTTCATTGCCGGACAGCACAGTCGCCCGCAGGTCGCCTCACAAGCGACCGAGCTAGCCAGCAGCGTGGCACCGGCTTCCGGTGGCTCGACGATCCGCTCGCCATCAGCGCCGTCGGCGCCGGCCGACCCGGACCCTGCGGCGACGCTGGCCGCTTCGGCGGCGGTCGCCGTCGCCAGTGTGCCGCGCCGCGCCGACGAGAGCCGTCGTGGCAGCGCGACCCGCAACCAGCAGGCTGCACGCGCCACGGCCGCCATCACCCGTCAGGCCCTGGCCGAGGTGAATGCGGCCAAGGTCCCGCGGGCGGGCGCCCTTGCCCAGGCGCCTTCAAGCCGTCAGGACCCCTTTGCCGGTGCGGCCCTGGGTGAGGCGCGGGCGCGGCCCTGGCCACGGACCACGCTCCCTCACCTGGCCAGCGATGGCAGCTATGCCGCCGGCTACGTCCAAGGCGAACAGGCGCCCTATTACCCGTTCCAGCCCCGGCTTCCCACGGCGGCCTCGACGTCCCAGCCGTCAGAAGCCCGGGCGCCGGACGCGCAGCCCTGAGTGACCTGCACCCGCCTGCGGGCGGGTGCTGCCAACCCTTTCTTTTTCCGACGCAGAGGCAAGCAGTCGATGAATGCACGTGTCCGTTTTGGCCTGATCGGCCTGATGTCCCTCACCATGCCCTTGTCGGCGTGCGCCCAGCAAAGCGGCAGCAGCGCGGCTGCGGTCGCCCCCTCCATCGCCCAGAGCAGCGCCCCACAGATCGTCACCGGGCTGCCGGACTTCACCAAGCTGGTCGAGCAGGTCGCCCCGGGTGTGGTCAACGTCGACGCCACCATCGGCGGCGGTGACGACAGCAGCAGCGACGACGACCAGCAGCCCCAGATGGACCAGCAGCAGATCCCGGACATCTTCCGTCAGCTCTTCGGGCCGGAGTTCCAGATGCCTTCGCCGCGCGGCCGCGGCGGCCGTCCGGAAGGCGAGTCGATGGGCTCGGGCTTCATCATCTCGCCCGATGGCTACATCCTGACCAACAACCACGTGGTCGACGGCTCGGACAACGTGAAGGTCAAGCTGTCCGACGGACGTGAGTTCAAGGCCAAGGTCATCGGCGCCGACAAGGGCTACGACGTGGCCGTGCTGAAGATCGACGCCAAGAACCTGCCGTCGCTGCGCATGGGCGAGTCCAACAACCTCAAGCCCGGGCAGTGGGTGGTGGCCGTGGGCTCGCCGTTTGGGCTGGATCATTCGGTCACCGCCGGCGTGGTCAGTGCGACAGGACGAACCCAGGCCGGCATGGGGTCGAACTACGTGCGCTTCATCCAGACCGACGTGGCGATCAACCCGGGCAATTCCGGCGGTCCGCTGCTCAATACAGCGGGTGAAGTCGTCGGTATCAACTCGCAGATCTTCTCCCAGTCCGGCGGCTACATGGGCATCAGTTTTGCGATCCCGATCGACCTGGCCATCAGCGCGGCCGACCAGCTGAAGAAGAACGGCAAGGTCAGCCGCTCGATGCTGGGCGTCACCATGAACCAGGAAATCAGCGAGGCGATGGCCAAGAGCCTGGGGCTGCCAAACACCAATGGCGTCCTGGTCGCGTCGGTGTCGCCGGGCAGTGGCGCGGACAAGGCCGGGATCCGGCCCATGGACGTGATCACCGAATTCGACGGGAGCAAGATCAACGACTTCACCGATCTGCCGTCGCGCGTGGCACCGCTGCCGCCCGGAACCAAGGTCATCCTGACGGTCATCCGTGATGGCAAGGCGCGCAAGGTGGACGTCACCCTGACCGAACTGGATCAGAAGGCTGCCGGACTGTCCGGTCCGGACGAGGACGACGGCGACCAGGACGCCGGTTCGGGCAAGTCGGCCAACAGCAAGGACATCGGTTTCAGCGTCGAGGCGATCCCCGCGCAGCAGCGCCAGCGTCTGGGCCTGTCCAGCGGTGAAGGCGTGGTCATCTCCAACGTGACCCGCGCTGCGGCCATGGAGGCGCGCCTGCAGCCGGGCCTCATCGTGCTGCAGGTCGGCCGCAACAAGATCGGCAGCGTCTCGGACTTCAACAAGGCCGTCGCCGGTGTGAAGAAGGGGGACGTGCTGATGCTGCTGGTCCAGGCTCCGCAGAACGGCGTCAAGCAGTTCGTGGCCCTGACCGTCGGCGGCTGAGGCCTGCCAACCCGGCGCCGGCCTTGGCTGGCGCCTCCCGGGCCGCTCAGCGCAAAGCGGGCGGGCCCGGGTCGGGCGTGCGATAATCCGCGATTGTCTCCCCGACGCCTCGTCGCGCCGCCGCGCTCCCCACATGTCGCCTGAAACACCTGAATCGATGCGGTTCATCCGCAATTTCTCCATCATCGCCCACGTCGACCATGGCAAGTCCACGCTGGCCGACCGGATCATCCAGCTCTGTGGCGGGCTGACCGAGCGCGAGATGGAAGCCCAGGTGCTCGACAACAATCCGATCGAGCGCGAGCGCGGCATCACCATCAAGGCCCAGTCCGTGTCGTTGCCCTACACCGCGCGCGACGGCCAGACCTATTACCTGAATTTCATCGACACCCCCGGGCACGTAGACTTCTCCTACGAGGTCAGCCGCTCGCTGGCCGCTTGCGAGGGCGCGCTGCTGGTGGTCGATGCCGCCCAGGGCGTGGAAGCCCAGTCGGTGGCCAACTGCTACACCGCCGTCGAGCAGGGCCTGGAAGTGGTGCCGGTGCTCAACAAGATCGACCTGCCCACCGCCGACATCGAAAAAGCCAAGGCCGAGATCGAGGCGGTGATCGGCATCGACGCGGCCGACGCGGTGGCCGTGTCGGCCAAGACCGGCCTGAACGTACAGGACGTGCTGGAGGCGATCGTCCACCGCATTCCGCCGCCCAAGCCGCGCGACACCGACAAGCTGCAGGCGCTGATCATCGACTCGTGGTTCGACAACTACCTGGGCGTGGTCATGCTGGTGCGCGTGATGCAGGGCCAGATCAAGGACGGCGACGACATTCTGGTCATGTCCACCGGGCGCAAGCACAAGGTGGACGATGTGGGCATCTTCACGCCCAAGCGGACCAAGACCAAGGCGCTGCGCGCTGGCGAGGTGGGCTGGATCAACGCGTCCATCAAGGACGTGCATGGCGCGCCGGTCGGCGACACCCTGACCCTGGCATCCGACCCGGCCACCGAGGCGCTGCCGGGCTTCCAGGAGATGCAGCCGCGCGTGTTCTCCGGGCTGTTCCCGGTCAATGCCGAGGACTATCCGGCCCTGCGTGAGGCGCTGGAAAAGCTGCGCCTGAATGACGCGGCGCTGCGGTTCGAGCCGGAAAGCTCCGAGGCGATGGGCTTCGGCTTCCGCTGCGGCTTCTTAGGCATGCTGCACATGGAGATCGTGCAGGAACGCCTGGAGCGCGAGTACGACCTGGACCTGATCGGCACCGCGCCGACGGTGGTTTACGAGGTGCTTCGGACCGACGGCTCCATCCTGTCCCTGGACAACCCGGCCAAGCTGCCGCAGTCCAATCTGGTCGAGGAGGTGCGCGAGCCCATCATCCGCGCCAACATCCTCACGCCCGAGGCCTACATCGGCAACATCATCAAGCTGTGCGAGGAAAAGCGCGGCATGCAGATCGGCATCCAGTACCTGGCCAGCCAAGTGCAGATCAGCTACGAACTGCCCATGGCCGAGGTGGTGCTGGACTTCTTCGACAAGCTCAAGTCGGTCAGCCGCGGCTACGCCTCGCTGGACTACCACTTCCTGCGCTTCCAGGCGGGTCCGTTCGTGCGCCTGGACACGCTGATCAACGGCGACAAGGTCGATGCGCTGAGCCTGATCGTGCATCGCAGCCAGGCCGATCGCCGTGGCCGCGAGCTGTGCGAAAAGATGAAGGACCTGATCCCGCGGCAGATGTTCGACGTGGCCATCCAGGCCGCTGTCGGTGCCCAGATTATCGCCCGTTCCACGGTCAAGGCCATGCGCAAGAACGTGCTGGCCAAATGCTATGGTGGCGACATCACGCGCAAGAAGAAACTGCTGGAAAAGCAGAAGGAAGGCAAAAAGCGCATGAAGCAGGTCGGCCGCGTGGAGATCCCGCAGGAAGCCTTCCTGGCGGTACTGCAGGTGGACAGCAAGTAAAGGGCGCGCCGGCCCGGGGGGCCGGCATGCCAAGCGGGGCGGGTCGCGTGACCCGCCTTTGTTCTGTGCAAGATGCGACGCACCGGGCGCGGACGTCGCGACAAGGAAATGCGATGGTCTGGTTCGAAACAATCCTGGTCGTACTCACCCTGCTGACCGGCTTCATCTGGCTGCTGGACAAGCTCTTTCTGGCCAAGCGCCGCGCCGCCAAGGCCGGCCTGCTGGACGAAGAGCCGGTGCTGGTCGATTACTCCAAGGCGTTCTTCCCGGTGCTGGCCATCGTGCTGGTCCTGCGCAGTTTCGTCGCCGAGCCCTACAAGATCCCCTCGGCCTCGATGATGCCCAACCTGCTGATCGGGGATTTCATCCTGGTCAACAAGTTCTCCTATGGCCTGCGCCTGCCGATCACCAACACCAAGTTCCTGCCGATCGGCGAGCCCAAGCGCGGCGATGTGGTGGTGTTCAAGCCGCCGATGGACCCGGAGCACAACTGGGTCAAGCGCATCATCGGTCTGCCGGGCGACACCATCAGTTTTACCGGCAACACCCTGTCGGTGAACGGCACGCCGGTGAAGTACAAGCCGCTGGGCACCTATTCGGGTCGCGGCCTGCCGCCGGGCAGCGACCGGGTCACCCTGCTGCAGGAGGACCTGCCCGGCCGGACCCACACCATCTACGAGGACCTGGGCCATTACACCGGCGAGGGCACCTGGACCGTGCCGGCGGACCACTATTTCGTGATGGGCGACAATCGTGATAATAGCGAGGACGGCCGCCTGTGGCCGGACACCCACTTCCTGCCGGAGAAGGATCTGCGGGGCAAGGCCTTCGTGATCTGGCTCAACTGCGAGGGGTGGTTCTGCAAGAACGGGTTCGATCCGTCGCGCATCGGGCACGGCATCGAGTGATCAGCAAGTCCTTCAAGGGGAAGGGGAACGTCATGAAGCGCAAGCAGAGCGGTATCACGCTGATCGGGTTTCTGATCACGCTGGCGGTGGTGGGATTTGCCGCATACATCGGCATGAAGCTGTTCCCGATGTACGAGGAGTTCTATTCGGTCAAGGCCGCCGCCAAGGGCCTGGCCGAACAGCCGGGTTCCGCCGACATGGACCCGTCACGTCTGGAGGATTTTTTCTTCCGTCGCCTGGATATCAACTATTCGGAAAACGTCAAACCGGAAAACGTCAACTTCAAGCGGATCGAAGGCGGTTGGCGGATGAATGTCCAGTACGAAGTGCGTCGTCCGATCATCGGCAACCTGGATGTCGTGGGCAAGTTCGACACCGCCCAGGACATCGTTCGGAGCGGTGGTGGCGAAGGCTGAGTTGGCAGCCGGCGCTGACCCGATCGGCCATGCCTTCGCCGATCCGCAGCTGCTGGCCCAGGCGCTGACCCATCGCAGCGCCGGTGCGCCGCATAACGAGCGCCTGGAGTTCCTGGGCGACGGGATCGTCAACCTGCTGATCGCCGAAGTCCTGTTCCAGCGCTGGCCCAAGGCCGACGAAGGGGCACTGACCCGGGCGCGCGCCGAGCTGGTGCGTGAAGCCTCGCTGGCCACCGTCGCGCGTACGCTGGAGCTCGGGGCGCGCCTGACCATGGGCCCGGGCGAAATGAAGTCTGGCGGGCATCGACGCGATTCGATCCTGGCCGATGCCGTCGAGGCGGTCATTGCCGCGATCTATCTGGATGCCGGCTTCGAAGCCTGTCGCGCTTGCGTGCTGCCCTGGTTCGAGACCGCACTGGCGGCGCTGCCGGTCGGCAAACCGGAAAAGGACCCCAAGACCCGCCTGCAGGAGTGGCTGCAGGGCCGCCAGAAGCCCTTGCCGGTCTACGAACTGGTCTGCGAGAGCGGCGAGGAGCATGCGCGCCATTTCCAGGTGCGCTGCATCACCAGCGAGCCGGCACTGTCGGCCGACGGCGAGGGCGGCTCGCGCCGGATCGCCGAGCAGGCCGCCGCGGCCGGTGTCATCAGCCAGCTGCCGCGGCGCTAGGCGCTCTCGATCCCGGGAGCCCTCTGTCGCGCAGAGCTTGCTCGGCCGGGCGGTGCCTGAGAAAGCTTTAGCCGAGCAAGCTCGGCACGACAGGACGAAGCGCCGTAGGCGCCTTTCGTTCCCCCAATACCCCGGACACGCTCTAAGCTTTGCCCATGAACATTCCCCAGTCCCACCGCAGCGGCAGCGTCGCGGTCATCGGCCGTCCCAATGTCGGCAAGTCCACCCTGACCAATGCCCTGGTCGGCGCCAAGGTGTCGATCACTTCCAGCCGGCCGCAGACCACGCGCCACCGGCTGCTGGGCATCGCGACCTTCCCGCAGGGCCAGATCGTGCTGGTCGACACACCCGGCCTGCACAAGCAGCAGGGCAAATACTCGGCCTCGGCGATGAGTCGGGTCATGAACCGTGCCGCGCGTGGCGCCCTGGAAGGTGTCGATGCCGGCCTGCTGGTGATCGAAGCCGGGCGCTGGGACGAGACCGATACGCTGGCCTACAACGTGCTCAGCGACACCGGCATCCCGGTGATCCTGGTGATCAACAAGGTCGACCGGCTCAAGGACAAGTCCGAGTTGCTGCCGTTCCTGGCCCAGGTCAGCGAGGGGCGCACCTTCGCCGCCGTGCACCCGATCTCGGCGCTGAAGAAGAACGGCCTGGATGCCCTGGTGCGCGACGTGCTGGCGCAGCTGCCCGAAGCACCGCCGATGTTCGGCGAAGACGAGATCACCGACCGCTCCGAGCGCTTCCTGGCTGGCGAACTGGTGCGCGAGCAGTTGATGCGCCAGCTCGGTGCCGAGCTGCCGTACGCGACCACCACCGAGATCGAGCACTTCACCGTGGATGGCAACATGCTGCGCATCGGCGCGGTCATCTGGGTCGAACGCGAGAGCCAGAAGGCCATCGTCATCGGCAAGGGCGGCGCGCGGCTCAAGGACATCGGCAGCAAGGCGCGCCAGCAGATGGAGCACCTGTTCGACCGCAAGGTCTTCCTGGAAACCTGGGTGCGCGTGCGTGAGGGCTGGTCGGACGACGAGACCGCACTGAAGGCCTTCGGCTACGAGTGAGCGTGGCCACCGGCCCCGCCAGCTCCCGGTCCTGAGGGACCGTCCCGATGCAACTGGACACCGTCGCCTTCGTCCTGCATGCGCGTGCTTGGCGTGAGACCAGCCTGCTGGTGGAGGTGCTTACGGCCGAACATGGCCGCCTGGGCGTGGTCGCGCGCGGCGTGCAGGGCCCCAAGAAGCACCTGCTGCGCGCGGCGCTGCAGCCTTTGCAACACATTCGCCTGCAGGTCCAGCTGCGCGGCGAACTGGGACGGCTGGTCGGCGCCGAGGCGCTGGATGCCGCCCCGCGGCTGGATGGCGAATCGACGCTGGCCGCCTTCTACGTCAATGAACTGATGCTGCGCCTGGTGCCGCGGCAGGACCCGCTGCCCGAGCTGTTCGTGGCCTATGCCAAGGTCCGCGCGCGCCTGGCGCATGGCGCTGCGCTGGGCTGGACCCTGCGCCGCTTCGAGCGTGACCTGCTCGAGGCCATTGGCGTCGGCCTGATCCTCGACATCGACGACACCGGCGCGCCGATCGATCCGGTGGCCCGCTACCACCTGGATCCCGAACTGGGTCCGCGCCGCCTGCTCAGCGAGCGTGGCGGCGAGCGCCAGCGCGCGCCTAGCGGGCAGGCGCTGCTGGCTCTGGCCAGTGACACCCAACCCGATGCGACCGATCTGGCCGACCTGCGCCGCGCGATGCGCCAGCTGCTGGCGCATCACCTGGGACCGCGTGGCCTCAAATCCTGGGAGATGCTGGGGGCGCTTCCGCGCACGGCGCGGGCTCCCGGCGGCGCGGCCGATCGCTAATCCTGCATCCGGCTGGCCTGCCAGGCGGCAACGAACTCCCCGCGGCCGGACAGATCGGGCAGGGCGGCATCCAGGGCCTCGGTGGCGGCGCGCAGGCGCATGGCGCCCACCAGTCCCGTGCTGGCCTTCAGTCGGTGCAGCAACTGGTGGGCCGTGGCGACATCGGCGGTATCCAGCGCGTGTTGGATCTGGACGACCTGGCTGTCGAGCTCCTGCAGGAACAGGCCACGCAGGGTGTCCAGGTGCGCCGGGTTGCCGCCCAGCGCCGTCAGCGCGGCTGTGTCGTCCCACGCCGGCAGGTCGTTGCCGCAGACGCGGACCTCCACCACCGGCACGGGCGGGCGCGCCGCAAGCGCGTCGCGCGCCGCCTGGCGCAGCACGTCGGCCCGGACCGGCTTGACCACCACGGCGGCGAAGCCGGCCGCGCACAGCTTGGCCTGGGTGTCCTGGCCGTGATCGGCGGTATGAGCCAACGCGGGGACGCCAGGCTGCCGTTCGCGCAGGCGCGTCAACAGCTCCTCGCCGCGGCCATCGGGCAGGTTGGCATCGACCAGGCACAGGTCGAACGGCCCTTCCTGCGCCAGGGCCTGGGCGCGCGAACGGGCCAGCAACACCGTGGCGGGCAGGTCTTCCAGGGTGGCGCGCATGAACTCGGCCGTGGTGGCGTCGTCCTCGACCAGCAGGATGCGTGAGGTCATGGGGTGCAGTCCCTCTGCGATGGGTTCCTTGCGCTTGAGCATAGCGCCGCTGCCGTGGAGTGGGCGGCGGCATCTGCGACAATGGCGGTTTTCCCGCACGCAGCCTGACGCCACGTGGCCCGTTCCCCGCGCATCGACAAGACCCCGTTTGAACTGAAGATCCACGACCTGAGCCACGATGGCCGCGGCGTGGCCCGTCGCACGCCGCTGGTGGAAGGCGAGCCGGGCAAGGCCGTGTTCGTGTCCGGCGCTCTACCGGGTGAGCGCGTGTTGGTCGAGCAGACCGCGCGCAGCCGCCATTTCGACGAGGCGCGCACGCTGGAGGTGCTGGAGGCCTCGCCGGATCGCGTCACCCCGCGTTGCCCGCATTTCGGCACCTGCGGAGGCTGCGTCCTGCAGCACCTGGACGAGACCAAACAGATCGCCGCCAAGCAGCACACCCTGCTCGAAAACCTGGAGCGCATCGGCCACGTCACCCCCGGTGCGGTGCTGCCGGTGCTGAAGGAAGGCAGCTGGGGCTATCGCCGCAAGGGGCGCTTCTCGGTGCGCAGGGTGGAGAAGAAGGGCAAGACCCTGGTCGGCTTCCGCGAGCAGGACCCGCGCTTCGTCGCCGACCTGCGGGAGTGTCATACGCTGATCCCGGAGATCGGCTTCAAGATCGCCGCGCTCAGTGCGCTGGTCGACAGCCTGGCCGGGCGCGCGGATATCCCGCAGATCGAGTTCATCGCCGGCGACGACGTGATCGCCTTCGTCGTGCGCCATCTCAATCCGCTGGTCCCCGAGGACCTGGAGAAGCTGACCGCGTTCGCGAAAGAAGAGCAGTTCGCGATCTTCCTGCAGCCCGGCGGCAACCACACCGTGCATCCGCTGTGGCCGGCCGAGGTGCCGCTGTCGTTCAAGCTGGCGCCGTGGGACGTCGAACTCGCCTTCCGTCCGCTGGATTTCATTCAGGTCAACGCCAAACTCAACGAAAAGATGATCGCCCACGCCTTCGCACTGCTGGATCCGCAGCCGGGCGAGCGGGTGCTGGACCTGTTCTGCGGCCTGGGCAACTTCACCCTGCCGCTGGCGCGCCTGGTTGGCGAGGTGGTCGGCGTGGAAGGCGAGGCCGGCCTGGTCGCCCGCGCCAAGGACAACGCGCAGCGCAATGGCCTGGACAACGCGCAGTTCTTCGCCGCAGACCTGACCCAGGACCAGCGCGGCACGCCGTGGATGCGCGCCGGCTTCGACAAACTGCTGCTGGACCCGCCGCGCTCGGGCGCCATCGACGTGCTCAAGCAGCTGCCGCTCAAGCAGTTCTCGCGCATCGTGTATGTCAGCTGCCATCCGGGTTCGCTGGCGCGCGATGCCGGTTACCTGGTCAACGAATGCGGTTTCAAGCTGGTCTCGGCGGGGGCGATGGACATGTTCCCGCAGACCGCGCACGTCGAGTCGATCGCGCTGTTCGAGCGCTGAGCGTTCACCCCACGCGCTGGGACCCGCACAGTCGCCTGGCGCCGAATCGCGCGTCAGCCTTGCGCCGTCCGGATGCGTGATGGCGCGCGGTCGGCATAATGGACCATGGCAATCGAAATCGAACGCAAGTTCCTGGTCACCAACGACGGCTGGCGCGACGCGGCGCATGCGGTCGTGCCCATGGCCCAGGGCTACCTCAACGACCTGGGCGCGGTGCAATCCGGGGCCCAGAAGGCTTCGGTCCGCGTCCGCGTCCAGGGCGAGCTGGCCTATCTCAACATCAAGTCGCGCGAACTGGGCCACACCCGGCAGGAGTACGAGTATCCCGTGCCGGTGGCCGATGCGCGCGCGCTGCTGGAACTGTGCGTGGGCGGCCTGGTCGACAAGCGCCGCCACCTGGTCCGGGTGGGCGCGCACCTGTGGGAAGTGGACGAGTTCCTGGGCGAGAACGCGGGGCTGCTGGTGGCCGAGATCGAGCTGGCCTCGGCCGACGAGGCCTTCGTGCGGCCGGACTGGATCGGCGCGGAGGTGACCGATCAGTCGCGCTACTACAACCTGGCGTTGGCCGCGCATCCCTATGCGCGCTGGTCCCAGGGCGAGTGAAGTCCGACCGCCGCCTGCTCTGAAGCTTCAGGCCGCTTCTGCGACAATGCCCGACCGGCGCGTAAGGCGCGCCAGCCTGGAGACCCTGACATGCTCTTGATCGGCATCGCCGGCACCGAACTGGACGCCCACGAAGTCGATTGGCTGCAGCACGACGCCGTGGCCGGCGTGGTCCTGTTCGCGCGCAATTTCGTCTCGCGCCAGCAGGTGACTGAATTGAGCGCCGCGATCCGTGCCGCCGCGCCGCGCCCGGTGCTGATTACCGTGGACCAGGAAGGCGGGCGCGTGCAGCGATTCCGCGAGGGCTATGCCGCGCTGCCGCCGCTGGAGACTTTTGGCGCGCAGTACGGGCGTGATCCGGACGGCGCGTTGGAACAGGCCCGCGAGCACGCCTGGCTCATGGCCAGCGAGGTCCGCGCCAGCGGGGTGGACCTGAGTTTCGCTCCCGTGGTTGACCTGGCCCGTGGCAACCGCGCCATCGGCAATCGCGCCTTCCACGCCGATCCGCAGGTGGTCGCCGCCTTCACCCGCGCCTACGTGCGCGGCATGCACGACGCCGACATGGCCGCCACGCTCAAGCATTTCCCCGGGCACGGCACCGTGCTGGAAGACACCCATTTCGACATCGCCACCGATCCGCGCCCGCTGGAGACCCTGCTCGCCGAGGATCTGGTGCCCTTCGCCGCCGGTATCGAGACCGGCGCCGACGCGGTGATGCTCGCGCACGTGGCCTATCCAGCCGTGACGCCCGAGCCGGCCGGATATTCGTCGTTCTGGATCAACGAGGTTCTGCGCGGGCGCTTCGGCTTTCGCGGGGTGGTGTTCTCCGATGACATCTCGATGGCCGCCGCGCACTCGGCCGGCGGCGTCGCCCAGCGCGTCGCCCTGCACCTGGACGCCGGCTGCGACGTCGTCCTGGCCTGCCAGCCCGATGTGGTCGAAGACGCCCTGCGGGCCGTGCAAGGCCGCGCACTCAACACCGCCGCACTGATCGGCCTGATCGGTCGCGGCCCACGCGCGTGGGAAGGCCTGTTGGCCGACACGCGTTATGACCAGGCGCACGCGCGCCTGCCTGTTTCCAAGGGAATTGCCTGATGTCCACGACCCATACCGCCCCGACCATCCGCCAGGCCCTGGCCAATGCCGACTTGCTGGTCGACCGCCCCACGCTGGATGCCGCCATCGCCACCATGGCCGATGCCATCGCCCGCGACTACGCTGGCGAGGTGCCGGTGTACCTGACCATCATGCATGGCGCGCTGCCGTTCGCCGGGCAGCTGGCGCTGGAGCTCGGTGGCCGCAGCCTGGATCTGCAGTTTGATTACCTGCACGCCACCCGCTATCGCGGCGAGACCGAAGGTGGCGAGCTGGTCTGGAAGCATCGCCCGGCCACCGCGCTGTACGGCCGTCGCGTGCTGCTGGTCGACGACATCCTGGACGAGGGCTACACCCTGCTGGCCGTGCGCGAGTGGTGCCTGGAGCAGGGCGCCACCGACGTGCGCATCGCCGCGATGACGGTCAAGCAGCACGATCGCGCCGTGCCGGGCGTCAAGGCGGATTACGTCGGCGTCCAGGTTCCGGACCGCTACGTGTTCGGCTTCGGCATGGACGTGCACGAGCACCTGCGCAACCTGCCGGCGATCTACGCCATGAAGGAAGGCGCGTGAGCCAGCGTGTCGACCTGGCGGTCATCGGGGGCACCGGCGTCTACAAGCTGGCCACGCTCGATGACGTCGAGACCCGGCACCTGGACACGCCTTACGGGGCACCGTCCGGTCCGGTTCGGGTGGGCACGGTGCTGGGCAAGCGCGTGGCGTTCCTGGCCCGCCATGGCGAGGGGCATTCGCTGCCGCCGCACAAGATCAACTATCGCGCTAACCTGGCCGCGCTCAAGCAGATCGGCGCCACGCGCGTGCTGGCGCTCAATACCGTCGGGGGCATCACCGAGCGGTTCGGCCCGCGCGTGCTGGCCTGCCCGGACCAGATCATCGACTACACCTGGGGCCGCATTTCCACGCTGTGCGAGGAAGGGGGCGAAGTCCTGCACGTAGACTTCGGGGATCCCTATACCCCGATGCTGCGGCACAAGATCCTGGCCGCGGCGCGCGTGACCGGGGTCAAGGTGGTCGAAGGCGGCTGCTACGGCGCCACCCAGGGCCCGCGCCTGGAAACCCGGGCCGAGATCGCCCGCATGAAGCGCGACGGCTGCGACCTGGTGGGCATGACCGGGATGCCCGAGGCCGGCCTGGCGCGCGAGCTGGGCCTGGACTATGCCTGCCTGGCCATCGTCGCCAACTGGGCAGCCGGCTGCGGAACCGGTGAGGAGATCACCATGGCCGATGTCCTGGCCAATGTCGACGCGGCATCGGCCGGGATGGCCGAGTTGGTGGGGGAACTGGCGCGCGGGTGATTGTCAACGCTGCCGCGTCTTTGCATACTCGGGCCGTGCGGCTTCCCAGCCGCGCCACCACCACCGATCCAACTGGGGAAAGAGAGAGCTATGCCGTACGGTACCGTCAAATGGTTCAACGATGCCAAGGGCTTCGGATTCATCGCGCCGGAAGATGGCAGCGCCGATGTCTTCGCGCATCACACCGCGATCAACGCAAAGGGTTTCCGCACCTTGCAGGAAGGCCAGCGCGTGAGCTACGAAGTGACGCAGGGTCCGAAGGGCGCACAGGCGTCCAACATCACGCCGGCCACCTGATTCGCGGTTGACATTGCAGAATTCTTGAACCCCGCTTCGGCGGGGTTTTTTGTGGGCGTGATCGCCTGCTGGTAATCGGCCACTGCGTGGAGCGCCAGCGCCAGCGCCAGCGCTGCGAGCGGCTGCTTGCGCCGTGACCGCCTACAGGCCTCGGCAACCTAAGGGCGGGCCTCTGCCGCCCGAGGCCTCGGGCGATCTGGTGCTCGCCTGACTTTGACTGCTTCAAGCAAAGCACCGGCCTCGGACGAACCCTGGTTCCAGGTGGCTCACGCCTGCGACTTGAGGCGGACCGGATGCAGGCGCGCGACGTGCGCCTGCCGGGGGCTGACCGATGAACGGATCGGAGTGCCTCTGCGCGGCGAAGCACAGGCATGTTCGAGCGTCGCAGGACATGCCCCGGCACGGCCGGCCCTTTTCCTCCTGCGCTCGACGAAGGGCGCGTCGATGGAACAGACGGTTGCGCGTCAAAGGCCTTACGCTGGGGCACCCCGCACGTCACCTTGTGTGCAACACAGAAGGTCCAGCATGAGCATCGCAACCGAATCCGCCCGCATCCTGCGCACCGTGCGCGGCCAGCCCACGTCCGATGGCGCCGGGGTCAAGCTGACCCGGGTCATTGGCACCGCGCAATTGCCGGATCTGGACCCGTTCCTGATGCTGGACGAGTTCGGCACCGACAAGGCCGAGGACTACATCGCCGGTTTCCCGGAGCACCCGCATCGTGGCTTCGAGACGGTGACCTACATGCTCGATGGGCGCATGCGCCATCGCGACAACCACGGCAACGAAGGTCTGCTCACGCCGGGCAGCGTGCAGTGGATGACCGCGGGGCGCGGCCTGGTGCATTCGGAGATGCCCGAGCAGGAGTCCGGGCGCATGCGCGGTTTCCAGCTGTGGGTGAACCTGCCGGCCAAGGACAAGCTGTGCGCGCCGAAGTACCAGGAGTTCGCGCCGGACAGCATTCCGGTTGCCACGCCGGCGCGCGGGGTAGAGATCAAGGTGATCGCCGGTGCGGTGGGCGAGGTGGTCGGCCCCATCGTGCAGCCGGCGACCGACCCGCTGTACCTGGACATCCGGCTGGAGCCCGGCGCCAGCTGGGACACCACGCTGCCTACCGGCCACAACGTCTTTGCCTATGCCTACGAAGGCGCGGTCACGGTGGGCGAGGGCGATGATGCACGCCCCTTGGACACCCAGGTCCTGGCCGTGCTCGGGGGAGGCGAGGCGCTGTCGCTACGGGCCGGCACCAAGGGCGCCCAGCTGATTCTGGTGGCGGGCCGTCCGCTACGCGAGCCGGTGATGCGCCACGGACCATTCGTGATGAACACCAAGCAGGAGCTGATGCAGGCTTTCGTGGATTTCCAGGAAGGCCGCTTCTGAGCCCCGCCAGGCCGGCGGCTTACGGACTGGAGGCGACCGGGGTGCCGGCGCGGCGGAAATCCAGCCGCTCGGCCGTGGTCATGCTGGCCTGCAGGGCCGCCGGTGAATCGGCGTCGATCCAGATCTGGGCGTAGCGGTCCTTGTCCAGTTCGACCACCGCTACCCGGGTCTGTGCGTCAGGCCGGTTGGCGATCTCGGTGCGGTACCAGCGCATCTCCTTGCCGTCGATGACGCCTTTTTCCTCGCGGTTGTGGCGCTTGGGGTCCATCGACGGCTCGGCGGTGAGCATCACGCCGAAGGCCTGATTGCCCTGATCGTCCAATGCCTTGCAGATCATAAGAGTGTCGGTGCCGGTCTGCTCCCAGTGCAGGGCCGAGCCGGCTGGCAGCGCCGGGCAGCCGGATGACTGGGCGAAGGCGGGCGCGGCCAGCGCGAGCAGCAGGCCGGCGGCGGAACACAGGCAGGCGTTCATCGATCGTTCCCCAAACAGGGCACCACCGGCGCGCGGCGGTGCGGTTGGTGCATGGATCACGGTGACCGACGTGGCCTGCTGCGTAGGACTTCCCCGGCAGGCGGATGGCGCATCACTCCGGTCGACGCGTGGTGCGGTAACGGGGCGATTGCGCGCTCCCCGCGCACGATCACCCTGCGCCGCACCATAAGCGATGACAGCGGGCGTGACAAATCGGGCGCGGCGCGCCTTGCCTCAGTGGTCGGGGAGGGGGATGAATTCCGGGTCGCCGGTGATCGTGCCGAAGCGCCCTTCCAGCCAGTCCTGCTTGGCTTGCTCGATCCGCTCCTTCGAGCTGGACACGAAGTTCCACCACAGATGACGCGGCCCATCCAACGGTTCGCCGCCCAGCAGCATCGCCTTGATCGGCGTGGTGGCCCGTAGGATTGGGCGGGTGCCGCGATCCAGGGTGACCAGATGCCGGGCCGGGATGTCGGCACCGTCCAGCTGGGCCTCGCCTTCCAGGATGTAGAGCGCGCGCTCGACGGCGCTGTCGTCGATGGCCAGCTCTGCCTCGGGCTGGAGGTCCATGGCCACGTTGAAGGTCTCGGCGAACACCCGAACCGGGGATTCATGGCCCCAGGCGCGACCGGCGATCACCCGCAGTCGCGCGCCATGCTGTTCCCAGTGGGGCAGCGTGTCGGCGGCGTGGTGGTGAAACTCCGGTGCGGTCTCTTCATCCGGCTTGGGCAGCGCCACCCAGGTCTGCATGCCGTGCAGGGGCGCATGGTCCACGCGCTCCAGGGCCGGGGTGCGCTCGGAATGCGCGATGCCACGGCCGGCGGTCATCCAGTTCACGTCGCCGGGTCGGATGATCGTGTCCGAGCCCAGCGTATCGCGGTGCCCGATCGCGCCATCCCACAGGAACGTCACCGTCGCCAGGCCGATGTGCGGATGCGGGCGCACGTCCACGCCCTGGCCTGCGGCGAAATCGGCCGGCCCCATGTGATCGACGAAGACAAACGGCCCCACGCTGCGTGCCTGCAGGGTCGGAACGGCGCGGCGGACCTGGAAGCCGCCCAGGTCATGGACGCGTGGGGCGATCACGGTGGCGGTCATTGGTGTCTGCTCCGGTTCGAGAGGCCCGCAGGATCGCATGCCGGCCGGGGACTCTGTCTGACGAGCGCATACAACGGATCGTTGCAGGTTCGGCCGCGAGCTGACCTCGCGCGACGCTGTGCCGCGAGACCGGGCGCAAGGCTTCCTCACGGCCTGGCAGGGAAAGCCGGTCGAACCTGCCGCCGGTCCCTCTCGGGACACCTTCGCAGGCGGCCCGGCGCCCATGCGGACCGCTAAAATCCGCTCAAGAAAGTCGGGCGCCTGGGCTCGTCTGTCGCGCAGGTTGACCGATGAAGCAGCGCAACTCGGACCTTTGGACGGTCCTGGCCATCTTTGGGGCGTACACGGTCACGCTCCGGTTGGCGCTTGGCCTGGACGTCGTTGGCGCACTGCTGGGAGGCTTGGCCAACACCCTTCCCGTGGTGATCTTCGGTTGGGTGGTGAGGCGGATCGTAGTCAGACACTTGATCGGCAAGCCTGCCGTCGTTCAACTGCTGGCCCATGCCCTGCTGTGCGCGATGTTCATGCTCCTGTCGTACTGGCTGCTCATCGTGCTGCTCGGTTTTTTCTTCGGCGCCGCGCCCGAAGGCTTCGTCGTGCGCCCCTTCAAGTCCGGCGGAGCGGCCTGGCAGTCGCTCCAGAATCTGACGACCTACGCGCTGATCGCGGCGGTGTCCTACCTTTCGGCGCAGTCACGGACAACGCCACAACCCGACGTCGGCGAGGTTGCGTGCGGGTCGGCAGGCGCCGGCGCCGCGACGGCAGGTGCCTCTGACGATGCGCCGTGCCTGGAGCATGTGCCTGAACCGACGGCACCCCTCCGGCCACAGGAACCAGAAGCGCGGGTGGACGCCGCGCTGTCCCGCTACTTCGTCAAGATCGGCGACGAGCTTCGCCCGCTCGATATCGAATCGGTCGTCAGCATCGGGGGCGCGGGCGACTACGCGGAAGTGACGACCCTGACAGCGAAGCATCTGGTCCGGGTCACCTTGGCCGAGTTCGCCAATTCCCTGGATCCGACCCGGTACGTCCGCGTCCATCGTTCCTGGATCGTCAATACCGACCGCATCGCGCGCCTGGAGCCTGCGGGCGGCGGGCGCTTGCTGCTGCATCTGGAGACCGGGCAGACCATCTCGACCAGCCGGGAAGGCGCGAGCCTGCTGCGGAGCCGGGTGCTTTGACCGCTGCAAGGTCTGGTTCGCCGTCCGGAAGTGTCCGCTCGCCGAATTTCCGACACGGCGAGCGGTAGATTCAAGACGATCGCCCTCCAACAACATGACTGGGTGAGCAGGAGGCATCGCCATCCGGCCCAGTCCGGAGGAGCGCCCCGCATGATCCTGTCCCGCCTGCGTTTCATTGTCCTGGCAAGCCTGTTTGTGTGTTTCCTCAGCGGGGCATCGGCTTCCACCGAGGCCGTGTCAGACGTGGCGGTGGCCTCGGCGCTGATTCCCCGTTACGCAGCCTCCGGCAAACCGGAGGACCTGGCGACGCTGTATCGGCTGCAGCTGTTCGTCGGGCGCTATGCCGCGGCGGAAGCGACGCTGGCCAAGCTGAGCGACTTGTATCGCTCGGTCGAACCAAGGCGCGTCCCGGCCTTGGTGCCTTGGCAGCTCTATGCCAGGGCAAAAGTCCACCAGACCGAGGATCAGTTACTTGGCGATGCGTTGGCTCAGGCGTTCTCCGAGCTTTTCGCCAGCCTCCCGGACCGCGACATCGCCCGGATCCTGCCCTGGTTCCAGGTCAATCTCGACGCGCTCCGGGAGGAGCAGGCCAAACAGGAGCGCGCCTGCCCGGATCTTGCCCGGGGCAAGTGCGCTGCGCCGCAGGCCTTGATCACGGCGCGCGAGGCGACTGCGGTCTGGCGCGCGCTCGGGCCCGCGCTGGAACCAATGCTGAGGGCCGACCTGGACCGGCGTTTCTCGATACAGCAGGTCCTGATCCCTACCTCCGATGGCGCGCGGATCGCGGCGCTGATGGTGCGCCAGCGTCATACGGATGGCACGCGGCTGACCGCGCTGCTGAATTTCACCATCTACGCGCGCGATGACTGGTCGCTCGCCGACGCGGTTCAGATGGCCGGACGTGGCTATGTCGGGGTGGTCGCTTATACACGCGGCAAGGGGCGAGGCAGCAGCCCGGGCCCGGTGGTGCCTTACCTCCACGATGGTGACGATGCCGCCACGGTGATCGATTGGCTTGCGAACCAACCGTGGAGCGACGGCCGGGTGGGGATGTTCAGCGGGAGCTACAACGGATTCACGCAGTGGGCAGCGGCCAAGCGCCGTCCACCGGCGCTGAAGGCGATGGCGACCAATGCGACTAATGCGCCTGGCATCGACACCCCGATGCAGGGCGGCGTCTTCCAGAGCTTCATCTATCCATGGCCGTTCTACACCGCCAGCGGCAAGGGCCTGGACGACAAGACCTACCAGGACCGGGCCCGATGGCAGCGGATGCAGCGACAGTGGTATCGCAGCGGGGCGCCCTACCGCGACCTGGACAGGATCGATGGCACGCCCAACCCCATCTTTGATGCTTGGCTGGACCACCCTGACTACGATCGATTCTGGCAGCGGCTTATTCCCTACGGTCGCGAGTTTTCAGCGATCGATATCCCGGTGCTGGTTCAGACAGGCTATTACGACCCTGGCATGGTCGGTGCCCTCTATTATCTTGAGGAGCATTACAGCTACAGGCCCAACGCCGATCATCGCCTGCTCGTCGGGCCCTATCACCACACTGCGATGCAGAGCGGGGTCCTCGCCAGCGTCCGTGGGGATGTGGTGGACAAGGTGGCCCTGATCGATCTTCAAGACGTGAGATTGGACTGGTTTGATCATGTCTTCCGTGGTGCGCCCATGCCCGCAATACTGAGCGATCGCATCAATTTCCAGGTCATGGGTGCAAACACGTGGCGGCACGTCTCGACCCTGGCAGGCATGGCCACTGGTCGGCGACGCCTGTATCTGTCCGGAACACGCGACGGAGAGGGTTTGCTGTTTAGCGGGCTGCCAACCAAGGCGGTCCCTCCGGCGCTTCTGGTCGATTTGGCGGATCGTCACGACGTCGATCTGAGCCTTCCGCCTGGTGCCCCAGATACACGCAACGCGCTGGTCTTCAGGACTGAAGAACTCCAGGCACCTGTCGAAATCGATGGCCTGTTCCAGGCGAACCTGCAAGTGGTCACCAACAAATGCGACTTCGACCTAGAGGTCGGCTTCTACGAGGAGAAGCCGGACGGCCGCTACCTGGATTTGGCTTCCTATTTGGGCCGAGCAAGCTATATGAAGGACCGGACGAAGCGGCATCTGCTACGGGCGGGACGGACGCAGGTGCTCTCCTTTCAGAGCCAGACGCTGACCGCACGCTTGCTGACGCCTGGAAGCCGCATCGTGGCAGTGGTGGGGGTGCCCAAGCGTCCCGATGTCCAGATCAACTACGGCACCGGCCGCGCGGTGAGCGCCGAATCGATCGCCGATGCGGGCCAGCCGTTGCGGATCCAGTGGCTACCCCAGAGCTACTTCGAGCTTGGCGTCCGGGAGCAGGGCGCGGAAGCCGCGCTTGTTCGCGCTACACACCCTGTCGTCGCGGTGCCCGGTGGCATGCGGGATCTCGGATCAGCGAGCGGGCCTGGGGCCTTCCGATTGCCTGCCGAAGTCGCCCTGCCGCACCCGTAATCGATAGGCACAACTAGCGCAGCGGCAACTGCGGTGTGTCGCCCGGCATCGGCCCACGCCGCGAGGCCAAGCGGTCGGCGAGGCGGGTGGGTTCCGGGAGCCGATAGCCGCGCAGTAGACGCAGGGTCCACTCCAAGGCGGTGCCCAGCGAGACGCGGTGTCCGGGCGAGACCACCAGTGGATTGCAGCGCAGCTTGCTGCGCAGCAGCCAGCCGATCTGTTCGCCGCGGTGGATCAGGGCACTGCGGTCGCCGGGCGTCGGGCCGGGCGGTTCCGCGCGCCCGCACAGTGGCTTCTTGGCCACGCCGATGGTCGGCAGGCCGGTGACCACGCCAAAGTGTGCGGCGATTCCCAGCCGGCGGGGATGGGCGATGCCCTGGCCGTCGACCAGCACCAGATCCGGGGCGTACGGCAGGTCGTCCAGCGCCTGTAGGAGCGCGGGCAACTCACGGAAGCTCAGCAGCCCGGGCACATACGGCATGGAAGTCGGCACGCGTGCAATGGTGCTGGCCTGCAATTGCAGGGTCTGTCCGTCGAGCAGCACCGCAGCGGCCCGGGTGATGCGCCCCTCATCCTCGAAGCCGACGTCGAAGCCGGCGATCGTGCGCGGGGTCTCGGGCGCCTGGTCGGCCAGGACGACTTGCGTCGCCAAGGTTTCCTGGAGCGCACGTGCGCCAGCAATGCTGCCGTCCCAGCCGGCGAATGCGTCAGGCGTTTCCGGGGACATCATTGGTGCGGTTCTCCGATCCACGGATCCTGCAGCGTGGCCCGTCCTTGCGCGTCGAAACGCACCTCAAGCACGTGCCCGCTTTCTCCTTCCTCCAGCGCAGCGACCGGGCAGGCGCACAGCGCGCGCGCCAGCAGGGTGATCTGCGCCGGGTCGCCCACGGCCAGGACCGTGCCGTGGTGGTAGCGCTGCCGCCAAGCGCGTGCGGTTTCGTCGAGCGGGCCGCGAGAGAAGAACGCCTGGAGGGCCAGTCCGGGATGCTGGTCCAGTGCGGGTTGCGCTGTTTGCTGGGTGCGCAGGAATTCGTTGGCATAGACCGCGACCAACGGCGTCTTTGCCAGCTGCGCGGCCAGGGCCTCGGCCTGGGTGCGGCCGGCAGGGGATAGCGCGGGATTGAGCGCGTCGCCCGGTTCGGTCGCTGCGTTGACCGCCAGCACAAAGCGCAGCGGTGCCTCCTGCTGAGCGGCGGTGGATCGGGGCGCCGTGTGTGCCGTGTCTGGGGGTGACAACGTGGTGCAGGCGCCCAGCAGGCCGCAGAGCGCCAGCGCCACCAAGGTTGCCGGAACCGGAAAGGCGAACGGTCGCACGGCGCGTGGCTACTCCGGCCGGGATTCCAGATGGGTCTTGATCTGATCGCTGTCGCTGCCGACTTCCTGGACCGCGGCGCGCAGGGCCGCCTCGTCCACGCCGAAATGACCGGTCCAGTAGGCCAGTTCCCATTCTTCGGTCAGTTCGACCTTGGCGATGTCCTTGGGGATGCGGGGATTGTCGGCAGGACTCATGTCTGGCTCGCGGTAGGGAACAGGCGACCAGCGTGGGAATGTCCACCGTAAAGGCGCGTGAGCCGGAGCACGGGCGCTGGCTCGCGCCTGCGCGCTTCGGCCGATTCAATCGATGAACTGCAGCCGCGCCAGTTCCGCGTACAGCCCGCCCTCGGCCATCAGGGCCTCGTGCGTGCCCTGGGCGACGATGCGGCCGCGGTCCATGACCACGATGCGGTCGGCCTTGAGCACGGTGGCCAGGCGATGGGCGATGACCAGGGTGGTGCGCCCGGCCATCAGCCGCTCCAGCGCGCTCTGCACCGCGCGCTCGCTCTGCGCGTCCAGCGCACTGGTGGCTTCGTCCAGCAGCAGGATCGGTGCGTCCTTGAGCAAGGCGCGGGCAATGGCGATGCGCTGCTGCTGGCCGCCGGACAGGCGTGCGCCGCGTTCACCCAGCTGGCTGTCGTAGCCCTCGGGCAGTTCGCGCAGGAAGCCGTCCGCCTCGGCGGCGGTCGCGGCGGCCTGCACGTCGGCGTCGCTGGCCTCTAGGCGGCCATAACGGATGTTCTCGGCCGCGCTGGCGGCGAAGATCGTCGGCGACTGGGGGACCAGGCCGATCTGCTCGCGCAGAGCCGCCACATCAACCTGGCGCAGGTCCAGGCCGTCCACGCGGATCGCTCCCTGCTCCACGTCATGGAAGCGCAGCAGCATCGACAGCACGGTGCTCTTGCCCGCGCCGGACGGCCCGACCAGGGCGACGGTCTCGCCCGGGGAGATCTCCAGGGAAAAATCGTCCAGGGCCGGGGCGTCGGGGCGGGTGGGGTAACGGAAGGACACGTGGTCGAAGCGGATCTGGCCGCGCACCGGCGCCGGCAGCGGCAGCGGCTGCGCGGCCGGGCGCACCTGCGCGGTCTCCTCCAGCAGTTCGCCGATACGGCCCATGCCGCCGGCCGCGCGCTGCAGCTCGTTCCAGACCTCGGCAAGCGAGCCGACCGAACCGCCGCCGATCAGCGCGTACAGCACGAACTGGCCCAGCGTGCCGGCGGTCATCCGGCCGGAGATCACATCGTGCGCGCCCGACCACAGCACCAATACGATGGCGCCGAACACCAGCGTGATCGCCCCGGCGGTGACGAATGACTGCGCGCGGATACGCTTGCGCGCGGTCTGCACCGAGACCTCCACCGCTGCCTCGAAGCGCGCCCGCTCGTAGGGCTCGCGCGCATGCGCCTGGACCGTGCGTACCGCGCCCAGGCTCTCGCTCGCCAGAGTGTTGGCATCGGCCACGCGGTCCTGGCTGGCGCGCGAGATCCGGCCCAGCTTGCGCGCGCCCAGCACGATCGGCACCACCGCCACCGGGATGCCCACCAGGGCGAAGGCGGCCAGGCGCGGGCTGGCGATGAACATCATCACCACCGAGCCGATCACCGTGACCGTGCTGCGCACCGCCACCGACATGGCACTGCCCACCACGCTGCGCAGCAGTTCGCTGTCGGCCGACAGGCGCGAGATCAGCTCGCCGCTGCGGTTGCGGTCATGGAACTGCGCATCCAGGCCCAGCAGGTGGCCATAGAGCTGGCGGCGCAGGTCGGCCACCACGCGCTCGCCCAGCATGGACACAAAGAAGAAGCGCGCCGCACTGGCCAGGGCCAGCACCACCGCCACGCCGAACAGCGCCAGGAAGGCGCGGTCGATGTTGTCGCCACTTGAGAACCCGTGGTCGATCATCTGCTTGACCGCGTGCGGCAGGCTCAGGGTCGCGGCCGAGGCCACCGCCAGCGCGACCAGCCAGCAGATGAACAGGCCCAGGTGTTTGCGCACGAACGGCCACAGGGCACGCAGGCTGCCCAGCCTGGCCTTCTTCGGTCGCGCCGCGTCGGTCGGTTCGGCGGCGGGGAGGGTGGAGGCCTGGGGCGCAGTCATCTGGAGTCCGGTCGAGCGAGGGAGGGCCGTGCGGGTTCATGGACCACGCACGCACCGGACGGTTCCCCGCGACCGACATGGCAGAGCCGGACGGGCGCATCTGAAGGGGCGCCGTCGGCTTGGCCGGACCTGCACACCCCATGCGGATGGCGGCAGGCCCCTGGTTTTTCAAGGTTCGGGCGCGGCCAGGTCGGACGGGGCATCGGCCCGGCACTGCACGCGGTCGCGGGTGGCATCGCGCAGATGGCGGCGCAACGGCGCGAGCTGGCCGGTCGGCAGCCGCAACCGCAGGTGGGCGCCATCGGCGTCGAAGGTCTCTTCCAGCTTTTCTGCGCCAAAGGTGGCGACGGCGGCATGCACATGACCCAGGTCATCGAAGCCGCAGCTGACGGCCAGCTCGGCCATGGCCACCAGCGCCACCCGGGGCGCGTCTCGCAGGGCGCTGGCGGTGCAGCCGCCATAGGCGCGAACCAGGCCGCCGACGCCCAGCTTGATCCCGCCGTACCAGCGGGTGACCACGACCGCGACCTGGTCGAAGCCGGCGCCGTCGATCGCCGCCAGGATGGGCCGGCCGGCGCTGCCACCTGGCTCGCCGTCGTCGCTGGAGCGGAAGGCCGCGCCGACCCGCCAGGCCCAGCAGTTGTGGGTGGCGCCCATCTCGCTGGCCGCGGCGATGTGGGCCATCGCCGCGTCGGCCGAGTCGACCGGGGCGGCATGGACGATGAAGCGGCTGTGCTTGATCAGGGTTTCCTGGTCCACCGCCCCGGCCAGGGTGTGGCTCATGGCCGCAGCGCGCGCAGGTCGTCGGGGAGGGCGCGATGCGGATAGGCCTGCACGAACGCGGCCAGGCTGGCCCGCGCAAGCGCGCCCTGGCCCTCGAAGCGATGCAGACGGATGCGGCGCAGCCACTGCTCGGGGGGGAGTTGTCGATCCTCCTCGATCTGGCGAGCGATGGCGGGCGTCACGGTCGCCAAGCCGGCTGAACGCCCCGTGCTGCGGAGGACGGTGTCGGCATCCGCTGCACGCAGGGGTGCGAGGGCCGCGGGTGCAGCCTCCTGATCCGTTTGGGGCGCGGCGCTCAGGTTGGAGTGCTGCTGGACCGCGGGCGCGGTGCGGGCCTCGAAGGCTTCCACCGTCGGGGCCGGCGCGGGAGGAGGGGGCGGAGGCGCGTAGGCGGGCGCGGGCGGTGCCGGAGGGGCTGGCGGGGAGTAGGTCGCGTTCGGTCGCACCTGCGCGGTGTCCGGGGCTGCCTCGATGTGGGCGCCCGCCCGCTCCAGCGAGGACGGTGTCTGGGGTTTGGACGGGGCACGCGGGACAGCGCGCTGCTTCGGCGCGGGGGGCGGGGGCGCGACCGCCTGCGGCAGCGCGGGTTCGGGCGTCGGCGCCATTTCCGGAGACGCCGGAACCGGGGCGGCGTCCTCAGCCGGCGCGCGGACCGCGGGCGCCGGCGGGGACGCATCGGCTGCGGGCTGGGCGGGGGTTTGCTTGCGCTGCTGCACGGCGGCGGCCGGTTCGGGAGGTGGCGTCGCAGGCGCCGAGGCGCCCTCATACAGCACATGGGCCGTTTGCTGTGGGCGCAACTGCCAGGCGATGGTGACCGCCAGCAGCAGCGAGGCGGTGATCCCCGCGCCGACGGTCCAGCGCCGGCGCGGACGCCGGCTGGAGGTGCGGCCGGCGCGGTGGCCGGATGGGAGGGCCGCGACTGGCGATGGTGCCGACGGCGCTTCGAGGGCCGCGCGCGCGGCTGCCAGGATGCGTGCATCCAGGTCGGGTCCGGGGCCGGCGTTGGCGTGCTCGCCGGCCAGCCGGTCGGCCAGGGCGCGCTCTTCCGGCGTCAGCCGATCGCCTGGCGTGTTCATGGCCCGATCCCCGCACGCAGCTTGTCCATGGCATAGCGCAGCCGTGACTTGACGGTTTCCCGGCCGACGCCGGTGATCTGGCCGATCTGATCCAGGGTCAGTTCCTGTTCCAGGCGCAACAGCAGTACCTCGCGTTGTTCTTCTGGCAGCGCATCCAGGGCGCGCTGCAGCACACGACGCTGTTCCAGGGCGGACAGCTGTCGCTCGGGCGTGTCCGGATCGGCCAACTGGGCGGTCCGGGCGTCGGCATCGTCCGGGGCGGCCGGGCGATGGCGCTGGGCCCGCCAATGGTCGTTGAGCCGGTTGTGGGCGATGCGGAACAGCCAGGTCGAGAACGCTGCCTCCGGTTGCCAGCTCGCCCGCGCGCCCACGACCCGTTGCCACACATCCTGGAACAGCTCGTCGGCCAGCGCGCCATTGCGCAGCTGGCGCAGCAGGAACCGGTACAGCGGGCCGCGATGGCGGGCGTAGAGCATCTCGAAAGCGCGGATGTCGCCGGCGGCATAGGCCAGCATCAGGGCGTCGTCGGCGGGCTCGGCGGCGTCGTTCACGTCGGCAAGCGTACGTTGTGTGGCCGGCGTCTCAAAGCCTGGCGGTGCTCGTGACGGAAGTTCTTGCTGCTGCTGGCGGCGTTCACGCCTTGCGTATACTGACGACCTGGGGCGGGGGGCATGGAACACGGAGGGTTCAACGTCCGGCCATCCGCTTCGGGGTCACTGCATTGAACGGGCCGTCCAGTGCCGGGATGTATCGACCTGTGCGCCCGTGTGGGCGCCAAGCGAACATGGGGAATCTTGATGTCTGGCCAGACCGCCACTGCCCAAGCGCAGACCGGTGTCGACGCTGTGGCGACTGACGCCCTGGCGCAGGTGCTGTGCGGCCTGTTGCCGGCCGGCTCGCAGGTGGTGGCCTACTGGCGCGACTGGGCGGTGGGGGCGGGCAGCACGGCGACCGCCGGGGCCACTCCCGGCTTGCGGCGGGCGGCCGAGCAGTCCCTCTGGGACAACAACGCCGCCCGTGCAGACGGCGATCCGACCCTGCTGCTGCATGCCTGGTCCAATCCACAGGGCAACGCGCGCATGGCCGTGGCCGCCAGCCTGGGTCAGCCGCTCGCGCCGGCCCAGGCCCCGGCCTGGCTGGAAGCGGCCAAGGCCCTGGTGGCCTCGTCGCTGGAGACGGCCCGCTCGCGTGCCCGGGTGCTGTCGCTGGAAAAGTCCAAGCGTCTGCAACAGGCCCTGTACGAAATCGCCGATGTCGCCAGTGCCGATCTGGAGATGCACGACATGCTGCGCCGCATCCACGCGGTGGTCGGCACCCTGATGTATGCGGAAAACTGCTACATCGTCCTCTACGACGATGTGCGGCGCACGCTGCGGTTCCTGTATTTCGCCGATCTGATCGATCCCTACGTGGCCGATCCGGACCGCGAGTTCAGCGAGGAGGAAATGCAGAGCAGCATGACCGTGGCGCTGCTGCGCCATGGACAACCGCTGCGGGGGCCCTCGGTGGCCGTGCGCCAGCGGATCGGTCTGTCGGTGCCGCCCGATCCCAGCCATGGACCGGACAGCCAGGATTGGCTGGGCGTGCCGATGCGTCGCGACGACCGCGTGTGCGGGGCGATCGTGGTGCAGAGCTACGACACCCCGGCCAGCTATACCGACGAGGATCGTGCGCTGCTGTCCTATGTGGCCCAGCACATCCTGACCGCGATGGACCGTCGCCATGCGCACGAGGAGCTGGAGGCCAGGATCCAGGAGCGCACCCGGGAGCTGCAGTTGGCCAACCGCGAACTGCAGGCCGAAATCGTCGAGCGCAAGCGCGCCGAGAAGCTGCAGGGCGCCCTGTTCCGCATCACCGATCTGGCCAATACCTCCCCGACGCTGGAGCAGTTCTACGAAGCGGTCCACTGGGTGGTGGACGAACTGATCGTGGCGCGCAACTTCTACATCGCGCTGCTGGACGAGGACGGCAAGACGCTGCACTTCCCGTACTCCATCGACGAGCGCGATCCGATGCGCCAGTCGCGGAAGGCCAGCAACGGGCTGACCGAATATGTCATCAACAGTGCCAGGGCGCTGTTGGCCGATCCGGAGCTGGTGGCCGCGCTCAGCCGCAGCGGCGCGGTGGTCCAGCATGGCCCGCCGGCGCACAGCTGGCTGGGCGTGCCGCTGCTGCAGAGCAGTGGCGAGGTGCGCGGCTGCGTGGTGGTGCAGAGTTACTCGCCCGAGGTGCGCTACAGCGCGCATGACCAGAACCTGCTGTCCTTCGTGGCCCACCACATCGGCAATGGCCTGGTCCGTCAGCGTGCGCGCGAGTCGCTGCGCGCGGCCCATCT
Organism: Pseudoxanthomonas sp. JBR18; assembly: GCF_028198165.1. Classification (NCBI taxonomy): domain Bacteria; kingdom Pseudomonadati; phylum Pseudomonadota; class Gammaproteobacteria; order Lysobacterales; family Lysobacteraceae; genus Pseudoxanthomonas; species Pseudoxanthomonas sp. JBR18. Next base: position 45,734 of record NZ_CP116339.1, on the reverse strand, counting down.
GGAACTGGAGCGCCGGGTCGAGGAGCGCACCTTCGAACTGGCCGAAGCCAACGCCAAGCTGATGGCGCAGATGGGCGAACGCCTGCGCGCCGAACAGCGCCTGACCTACCAGGCCACCCACGATGCCCTGACCGGCCTGCCCAACCGTGCCTTCCTGCTGGACAGCCTGGCCGCGGCGATCGCGCGCGCCCACGCCGAGCCGGGCAACGAGTTCGCGGTGCTGTTCATGGACCTGGACCGCTTCAAGCTGGTCAACGACTCGATCGGCCATGCGGCCGGCGATGAAATGCTGATCGAGGTGGCGCGCCGCATCACCTCGCAGGTCCGCGAGGGTGATCTGGTCGCGCGGCTGGGAGGCGACGAGTTTGCGATGGTCATCGGCTACCGCGTCGATCCGCAGGAAGCGGTGGACTTCGCCGCGCGCCTGCTGACCACGCTGAACCGGCCCATGTGGGTGGCCGGGCGTGAGCTGTTTCCGGCCGCCAGTGTGGGCATCGCCGCCTGGCACGCCAGCTACCAGAGTGGCGAGGAGTTGCTGCGCGACGCCGACGCGGCGATGTACCGGGCCAAGGCCGAGGGGCGCGACCGCAGCGCGGTGTTCGACCAGGCCATGCGCGAGGCGGCGATGCAGAGCCTGGACCTGGAGGCGGATTTGCGTCGGGCCATCAAGTCGGGCGACTTCGTGCCGCACTTCCAGCCCATCGTGCGCATCAGCGACGGGAAGGTGATCGGTCACGAGGCCTTGTTGCGCTGGCACCACGAGCGCCGCGGCCTGCTGCTGCCGGCCTCGTTCATTTCGCTTGGGGAAGAGAGTGGCCTGATCGAGCACGTCGACTGGCTGCTGTACGAACAGGTCGCCCGGCGGATCGCGCAAGGCATGGACGGCTACGTCTCGGTCAATGTCTCGCCGCGCCACTTCCGGGCTCCGGATTTCGCCGAGCGCCTGCTGGCGCTGTTGCGCGATGCCGGTGCCAATCCCGCGCAGCTGCGCGTGGAGATCACCGAGATGGCGCTCCTGGACGATGCGCCGCGCACGCTGCGCATGTTGCAGTTGCTGCGCACGCACGGCGTGCTCGCCCAATTGGACGATTTCGGGACCGGTTTCTCTGCGCTGTCCTATCTGCAGCGGTTCCCCATCTCGGCGTTGAAGATCGACCGCAGCTTCATTGCCGGGCTGGGGAGCGCGCACAGTGAGGAAAGCCTGGGCCTGGTCCGGGCGATCCTGGCGCTGGGCAATACCCTGGGCATCGAGAGCATCGCCGAGGGGGTGGAGACGGCCGCGCAGTTGCAGGCGCTGCGCGAGTTGGAATGCGACCACGCCCAGGGTTACTTCCTGGGGCGGCCGGGTCCGGTGCTTGGCCAGGCGCTGGGCTGACGCTGCCGCTGCCGCGCTAGAAGATCACATCCACTCGCATCGGCGCCTCGTCCGCGCGCGCCTTGCCCGTCGGCGACGCAGGGGCATGTCCGGCCGGTGCGGGTCAGTCCATACCGGTCTGGACCATCGCCGCGGCGGGCACGGTCAACGCCTGGGCCTGATCGATCAGGGCAAGAAATTCGCCGCGCAGGCCGTCCGGGTCCTTGCCGCGTGCCGCGTTGGCGGTGGCCCGCACCTGCTCCCAATCCCAGCCGTCCAGGCCGCCACCCCCGCGCAACAGGTCGGCATAGCCGGCCACCGCGCTGGCGAAGCGCAGGGCATCACTGGGGCGTGTGGTGGCCGAGGTGGCCAGGATCGGGGTGTCGATCAGCGTGCTCTGCGTGGCCCTGGGCAGCTTGTAGCGCAGGCGCAGGTCGGCGATCTCGCGCGCGTCGCCCGCGGGGGCTGGCGCGGTTCCGTAGCGCAACGCCGGCAGGCGCGCGGCCTCCGAGGCGACCGGGGTCAGCTCGTAAAGCGCGGTAACCTCGTGGCCAACGCCGATATCGCCGGCATCGACGCGGTCGTTGGCGAAATCCTCGCGTCGCAGCAGGCGGTTCTCGTAACCGATCAGGCGGTACTCCGCGACCGCGGCCGGGTTGAACTCGACCTGGATCTTCACATCGCGGGCGATGGTCAGCAGCGTGCCCTGCATCTGCTGCACCAGGACCTTGCGGGCCTCCTTCTCCGAATCGATGTAGGCGTGCTGGCCATCGCCGACATCGGCCAGGCGTTCGGCCAGTGCGTCGTTGTAATTGCCCTGGCCGAAACCCAGGGTGCTCAGCGCCACGCCGGACTTGCGCGCATCACCGACCAGCGTCTCCAGTGCGCGCTGGTCGACGGTGCCGACGTTGAAGTCGCCATCGGTGGCCAGCAGGACCCGATTGCTGCCACCGGCGATGAAGGCCTGCCGCGCCATCGCATAGGCCAGGCGGATGCCGTCGCCGCCGTTGGTGCTGCCGCCGGCCTCCAGCCGATCCAGCGCGGCCAGGATCGTGTCGTGCTGGTTGCCCGGCGTTGGCGGTAGCACCAGCCCGGCCGATCCGGCGTAGACCACGATCGACACCCGGTCCTGCGCGCGCAACTGCGGCACCAGCAGTGCCAGCGAGCGCTTGAGCAGCGGCAGCTTGTCCGGCGCCTCCATCGACCCGGAGGTATCGATCAGGAACACTAGGTTGGACGGCGGCAGGTCCCGTTTGGGCAACTCGTAGCCCTTGATGCCGATCATCAGCACCTGGCGTTGGGCATTCCATGGCGCGGGCGCCAGTTCGGTGGTGACCTTGAACGGCGTGTGGCGGCTGGCGGGCGCGGGCAGGTGGTAGTCGAAGTAATTGATGAATTCCTCGGTGCGCACCGCGTCGGCCGGCGGCCGCTGGCCCTGCTGGACCATGCGCCGCACGTTGCTGTAGCTGCCGGTATCGACGTCGATGGAGAAGGTCGAGACCGGCTGCTCGGCGGTCCGCTGGACCGGGTTGTCGTCGTGGCGCGCATAGCGCTCGGTATTGATCGGGGGCGGCGCGGGGGCGGGCATCAGCATTTCGTACATCGCCATGGGGGCGGCGCGCTGCAGTGCTGGCGCAGGCGGGGCGGGTGGCGCCACGGGCGCGGTCAGCTGGAAGGCCTGGTCGCGTTGAGCCGGGTAAGTGGCGAGCTTGGCGGCTTCGGCCGCTGGAATATCGTTGCGGGCGGAGGGCGACAGGGGCGCGGAGGAGCAAGCCACCAACGTGGCGGCGGTCAGCAGGGACAGACAGGTGCGAGGCGTGCGGAGCATGTCGGTGGCTTCCTGGGATGGACAGACCTGCAAACGCGCGGGCAGCCGCAACGGGGTTTGCACCGGTGCCTCGTGTGCGGCCCAGGCCAGCTCAACCGCGGCGAAACGGGAGCAAGGCCGGTGTGCGCGTTGGCCGCAACCTGGCGCTAGGCTGCGCCACCTTTTCCTTCCGTCAGGAACCGCGATGCGTATCCGCCCCTGGGCCCGTTGGACGCTGCTGGTCCTGTTGCTGAGCCTTGCCGCCGGTGCGGCCGTGGCCGCGCACCTGCGCCGTGACCATCTGGGCAAGCCGTTCGGCATGGCGCTGACCTTCCAGCCGGCCGGCAAGCCGCGTGGCGTGGTGGTGGTGGTGGCCGAACGTGTGCGCTCCCACGGAACGGCCGCGCAGCTGGCTCAGTCGCTGGCCGATCGTGGTCTGTTGGTGGCGCTGGTGCCGGCCCGCCAAGTGCTGACGCACGTCGACCCGCAGCACTGCGCGCTGGTCGCCAACGATGTCGAGCGCGTGGGCCGGCGGCTGATGCGTCAGAGCGGTGCGGATGCCTACTTCGCCCCGATGCTGGTCGGCGCCGATGCGCAGGGCAGTGCGTTGGCGCGACTGGCGGTGGCCAATGCGCTGCCGCAGACCGTGGCTGGCGCGGTGTTGAACGGGCCCGCATCGGCGGCGCCTGCGGGTTGCGCGGTGGCGCCGTCTTCGGCCGAGCAGGGCTTCGTGCTGGAACGGGTCGGGGAGCAGTCGGTGGCCGATATGGTGGTGGCGCACCTGCCGCGGCCGCAGCCGGCGTTTCGCGGACTGCCACTGATCGAGCTGCCGGCGGTCGGCAGCCATCGCCTGGCGATCTTCATGTCCGGCGATGGTGGCTGGCGCAGTCTGGACAAGGGCGTGTGCAACGGGTTGCGCGCGCAGGGGGTTTCGGTGGTGGGTTGGGACAGCCTGCGCTACTTCTGGTCGCGGCGGACACCCGATCAGACCGCTGCCGACCTGGCCGCGGTGATCGATGAATACCGCCAGCGCTGGCATGCAGATGAAGTGGAATTGATCGGCTACTCGTTCGGCGCCGACGCCATGCCCTTCCTCTACAACCGCCTGCCGCCGGCCACCCGCGCCAGCGTGCGCTCGATTTCGCTGCTGGGCCTGGGGCATGCGGCGTCGTTCCGCGTGTCGGTGGGCGACTGGCTGGGCACGCCGTCCTCCGACGATGTGCCGGTCGCGCCGGAGCTGGCGAAACTGCCGCCCGGCGAGTTGCTGTGCGTCTATGGCGAGGACGAAAGGGACACCCTGTGCCCGACGCTGGCCGCGCAAGGCATTCGCGTGGCCAAGACCCGCGGCGGCCATCATTTCGACCACAACATCCCGGCGATGGTCGAGCGCCTGCGCGCCAACTTCTCGCGCAATGACAGCGCGGGCCAACCGCCGTCGGGGTGAATTGCCGGCGTGGTTCGCGTTCGTCCTTGCTGACGACAACACCACGTGCCTGCCCCTGGCCGATGGTCTCGGGCCAGGCGGCGCTGCGCGCTTGAGGCACGCGCGTGCGCGGGTGCTTGCGGGAGTGGAGGTGAAACCGGCGGCTGAAAGGCCGGCCGTGGCAGGACGCCGGCCCTGATCGGTCAGTCCCGCGGCGGCAGGACCTGCACGGTGAGCTGGCCGTCGGTCAGGCGCGCGTTCAACCGGTCGCCGACGGCGACCTGTGTGGTCGAACGCACCAGCGTGCCGTCGTCCTTGGTCACCAGCGCGTAGCCGCGCGCCACGGTCGCCAGCGGGCTGACCGCTTCGAGCGAACGCACCAGCCCACCCAGCCGCAGCGTGTCGCGCTGCAGCTGGCGGGCGATGGCGGCCCGCGGACGCGGTTGCAGCGCGGCCAGGCGTTCGGCCAATGCGGCCAGGCGGCGCTGCGGCGAATGCGCACGCAGCACGCTGTCGGCGTGGCGCAGCCGTGCCTGGCGGCGATCCAACTGCACCTGCCACTGCGCCTGCAGATGGCGCAATGCTTCGGCGTGACGTCGGCGCATCAGCTGCAGACGCGCTTGGGGACCCTGCGCCTGCAGGCGCAGCCACGCGCGATCCACGCGTTGGTGCACGCGGTCCATGCGATGCGCATGCAGGGTGTGCAGACGCCGTCCCAGGCCGCGCAGGCGCGTGCCCAGGTCGGCGATTGAGGGCACCAGCAGTTCGGCCGCGGCCGATGGGGTGGGCGCGCGCAGGTCGGCGGCGAAGTCGCAGAGGGTGAAGTCGGTCTCGTGGCCCACGGCCGAGACCACCGGCACGGCGCAGTCGGCCACCGCGCGGACCAGCGCCTCGTCGTTGAACGCCCACAGGTCCTCGATGGAGCCGCCGCCGCGGGTCACCAGGACCGCGTCGTAGCGGCCGCTGTTGCCGGCTGCGCGCACCAGCGCGGTGATCTGCGCGGCGGCGGTCGCGCCCTGCACCTGGGTGGGCAGCACGTCGACCTCGAGCAGCGGAAAGCGCCGGCCCAACACGCTGATCACATCGCGCACCGCCGCGCCGCTGGGCGAGGTGATCACCGCCAACCGGCGCGGGAAGGCCGGCAGCGGCCGCTTGCGTTCCGGATCGAACAAGCCCTCGGTCTGCAGCCTTGCCTTGAGCTGCTCGAAGGCCCGGCGTAGTGCGCCTTCACCGGCTTCCTCCATGTGATCCAGGACCAGCTGGTACTCGCCGCGTGCCTCGTACAGCGTCACCCGTCCGCGCGCCAGCACGCGCAGGCCTTCGCGCGGGACGAACTTCAGCCAGCTGCTCTTGGGCTTGAACATCGCGCAGCGCACCTGCGCCCGCGCGTCCTTCAGGGTGAAATACAGGTGCCCGGAGGCGGGACGGGTGACATTGCCCAGCTCGGCCTCGACCCAGATCGCCGGGAAGCTGCCTTCCAGCAGGTCGCGGGCCAGGGTATTGAGCTGGGAGGGGGTGAGGACATCGCGGGCGGGCAGGTCGTTCATCAGCGCGCCAGTGTAGCGGCGCGCAGGTGTGGGAGCCGCCATGGCGGCGAGAGGCCTTCATGTTCAGGCGCCATCGCCGCCGTGGCGGCTCCCACACCTGCCAGGGGCTAAAATGTTGTCCATGAACGCCATTCCAACCCAATCGCCCGCCTCCGAATCCACGCCCGTGACCGCCGGTGCCCAACCCCGCCGTCACACCCACGGTGTGCAGGTGGGCAAGGTCCGGCTGGGGGGCGGGGCGCCGGTGGTGGTGCAGTCCATGACCAATACCGACACGGCCGACGTGACCGGCACCGTCAAGCAGGTCGCCGATCTGTGGCGCGCCGGCTCGGAAATGGTCCGGGTCACGGTCAACAATCCCGAGTCGGCCGCCGCGGTGCCGCGCATCGTCGACAAGCTGGCGATGATGGGCATCGAGGTCCCGATCATCGGCGACTTCCACTACAACGGCCACCAACTGCTCACCAATGAGCCAGCGTGCGCGCAGGCCCTGGCCAAGTACCGCATCAATCCGGGCAATGTCGGCTTCGGCAAGAAGCGCGACACCCAGTTCGCCCAGCTGATCGAGTTCGCGATCCAGTACGACAAGCCGGTGCGCATCGGCGCCAACTGGGGTTCGCTGGACCAGTCGCTGGCCGCCGCGCTGATGGACGAGAACGCCCAGCGCGCCCAGCCGTGGGAGGCCACCGCGGTGCTGCGCGAGGCCCTGATCCGTTCGGCGCTGGATTCGGCGCATCGGGCGGTGGAGATCGGTTTGCCGGCCGATCGCATCGTGCTCTCGGCCAAGGTCTCCGGGGTTCAGGAGCTGATCGCGGTCTATCGCGACCTGGCGCGCCGCAGCGAGTTCGCCCTGCATCTGGGCCTGACCGAGGCCGGCATCGGCTCCAAGGGCATCGTGGCGTCCTCGGCGGCGCTGGCCGTGCTGCTGCAGGAAGGCATCGGCGACACCATCCGCATCTCGCTGACCCCCGAGCCGGGCGCCTCGCGCACGCAGGAGGTCATCGTCGCCCAGGAACTGCTGCAGACCACCGGCCTGCGCGCCTTCACCCCGATGGTCACCGCCTGCCCCGGCTGCGGGCGCACCACCTCGGAGTTCTTCCAGGAGCTGGCCAAGGTCGTGCAGGAGCATGTGCGCGGCAAGATGCCCGAATGGAAGATCACCCGCCCCGGCGCCGAGCACATGACCCTGGCGGTGATGGGCTGCGTGGTCAACGGCCCGGGCGAGTCGCGCCACGCCAACATCGGTATCTCGCTGCCGGGCACGGGCGAGGCCCCGTCGGCACCGGTGTTCGTCGATGGCGAAAAAACCGTCACCCTGCGTGGCGAGAACATCGCCCATGAATTCGTCGCGCTGATCGACCAATACGTCGACACGCACTACGCGCGTAGTGCTGTTTAAGGTCTTCGCCGAAGGGGGGCGGCTCATCGGCCACACCCTGCGCCGCATTGGCTGGCGCATGGGGCTGCTGTTCGTGGCCATCGGCCTGCCGATGTGGGGCTTTGCCGAACTGGGCGAAGAGGTCCACGAATCGGAGAGCTTCGTCTTCGACACGCCCTTGCTGCTGCACGCCCAGGCCGCGTCCGGGCCGTGGCTGGACCAGGCGTTCCTCAAGATCACCTGGGCCGGCTACCAGGGCGTGATCGTCTTCAACAGCGTGCTGCTCATCGTGCTGCTGGCGCTGCGTCGTTGGCGCGAGGCGACCTTCGTCGGCGTGGCCGTGGTCGGCTCAGCGCTGCTCAACCTGGCGACCAAGCAGGCCTTTGGCCGCGCCCGGCCTACGCTATGGGAATCGATCTCGCCGGAAGACACCTTCAGCTTTCCCAGCGGGCACGCGATGGGCTCGATGACCCTGGTCACCGTGCTGGTGCTGCTGACCTGGGGCACGCGCGGACGCTGGCCGGTCTTGATCATCACCGCGCTGTTCGCGCTGTTGGTCGGGCTCTCGCGGATCTACCTGGGCGTGCATTACCCCTCGGACATCCTGGGCGGCTGGACCGCCGCGATCGCCTGGACGGTCGGCGTGTATGCGGCCGTGTTCCGTGGCCACCGGCGGCCGTGGAAGACGCCGGAGACACCGCAGCCGGATTGATCCGGGCCTAAGCGGCCAGCGCGTGCAGCGCCGCGGCGCGTGCGTGCAGGGTGGTGGTGTCGAACAGCGGCACATCCGCGTCGGTCTGGTCCACCAGCAGCGAGATCTCAGTGCAACCCAGGATGATGCCCTGCGCACCGGCCGCGGCCAGCCGGGCCATGACCTGGCGGTAGGTCGCGCGCGCGTCGTCGCGGATCACGCCCTGACAGAGTTCGTCGTAGATGATCCGGTGGACTTGTCCGCGGTCTTCTTCTTCAGGCACCAGAACCTCGAAGCCGCGCGCCTGCAGCCGCGCGCGGTAGAAGTCCTGCTCCATGGTGAAGCGCGTCCCCAGCAGGCCCACGCGGGCGATGCCGGCAGCGGCCAGTGCATCGGCAGTGGCATCGGCGATGTGCAGCAGCGGCAAGGGCGTGGCGCCGGTGATCGCGTCGGCGACCTTGTGCATGGTGTTGGTGCACAAGACGATGAAGTCCGCGCCGCCGGCGTGCAGCGCGCGTGCGGCCTCAGCCATCGCCTCGCCGGCCGCGTCCCAGTCGCCGGCATGCTGCAAGGCCTCGATCTGGTGGAAATCCACGCTGTGCAGCAGCACCCGTGCCGAGTGCAGGCCGCCCAGGGTGTCGCGGACGGTTTCGTTGACGAGGCGGTAGTAGGGCAGGGTGGATTCCCAGCTCATGCCGCCGATCATGCCGATGGTCTTCATGGCGCCATTGTGCCGCAGCTGCTTCCCTTTCTCGCCTACCAACTCGAACTGGCGCCGCCGCCGCCCGAGCTGCCGCCGCCGGACGAGGATGACGATGAAGAAGATGAGGACGACGATGCCTGGCTGGCGTAGTAGGCCGGCGTGTAGGCGTAGTCCCCGGTCTCGGTGCGGGCGACATGACCGCGCTTGATGAGTGCCTCGCGGGTACGGGCCTGGTGGTCGAGGAAGGCGCGGAAATCCTGCGCCGAGCGATAGCGCCGTCCGGATCGCCACAGCACCAGGCCGGCCACTGCCAGTTCCACCAGCAGCGCGATCACGAACCCGGCCAGGAACAGCGCGGAGAACATCGCCACGAACACGCCCGGGTTGATCGTGAGGAAGCCGCGTAGCACCCAGCCACCGCGCAGGCCACCGCGCTTGCGTGGCGTATGCGCGACCTGTTCGGATTCGCCGGCCAGCTCCGGGTGCTGCGCCATCAGGCGTGCGCGCTGCTGCCGCATCCTCCGCCGACGCAGTGGGGGCAGCAGCCAGATCAGCGCCGCTGTCCCTATCCAGGCGACCAAGCCACGCGCCCAGTGCATGTCATTGCCATGCCCATCGGTCGCGCCGGTGCGTGCCAGTGCATCAAGCGTGGCCGGGTCCTGGGCGGCTGCCTTGCCCATGAACGCGAAGGCATCGACGATGGCGCCGGCGGTGTCGCCCTGGCGCATCTTCGGCGCCAGCGCCTCGTCCAGCGCGTGCTTGGCGGCGATGTCCGGCAAGGCCCCTTCCAGTCCGTAGCCGACCTCGAAGCGCGAGCGATGCTCGCGCAGGGCCAGCACCAGCAGCAGTCCGTTGTCGGCCTCACGCTGGCCCAGGCCCCACTGCCGGAAGGCGCGTTCGGACAGCGATTCGATCGACTCGCCGTCCAGCGAGGGCAGGATGTAGACCGCGCCCCAAATGTGGCGCTCCGCGCGCAATTGTTGAAGGGCCGCGTTCACGCGCGTGGTGTCCGCCGCGGACAGCGCGTGCGCAGGGTCGACGACGTTTGGGGTGTAGGGCGGGATCCGCACCGTGGCCACGATTGGCGCGATGGGCAGGAGCAGGCTGGCTGCCAATAGCCACGCCCCCAGGAGCCTGCCGGCGCCGGTCAGCGCCGGCCGCCGCAGTCGCCTGGCGATCGTTCGCTGCATGCCGGTCATGGGCTGCGCCACGGGTGGTGTGCGATCAGCCGCGTGAAGTGGTCGAAGATCGCCGGGTCCAACTTGCGCTCGCGCTCCTGCTGCAGGATGTGCATGACCTGGGCATGCGCACGTGGCCGCTGATACGGGCGCGCCGAGATCATCGCGTCGTAGCTGTCGGCCACGCGCACGATGCGGGCCAGCAGCGGGATGGCTTCGCCGGCCAGTTGGTCCGGGTAGCCACTGCCGTCCCAGGCTTCGTGATGGCCGCGGATGATCGCGGCGATGCATGCCGCGTCCTGACGCTCGGTTGACAGGAAGATCCGTGCGCCGCGTTCGCAGTGCTCGGACATCAGCGCGCGTTCCCCGGCATCCAGCACGCCGGGCTTGAGCAGGACGCGGTCCGGGATGCCGATCTTGCCGATGTCGTGGAAGCGCGCGGCCAGTGCCAGCTGCTTCAGCTCCGCGGAGGTCAGGCCGCAGGCCTGGCCCAGCGCGAGGCTGAGCTGCCCGACCCGGTCGCTGTGGTCATGGGTGCCCAGGTCACGTTCGGCCAGGGCCATCGAGAGTGCGTCGAGTGAACCTTGCAAGAGAGGTGACACCCAGGGTCGAGAGGGATTATTCGCCGGGCTTGGCGCCTTCGGATGGGGCATGGGTCGCCGCGCGCCTTGCCAGCACCGCCTCGCGGTGGGCGATGTAGGCGGTGGAGGCCAGGATAATGCCCGCGCCGACGGCCGTGGACAGGTCCAGGGTCTCGCCGAACAGCCACCAGCCCAGCACGATCACCACCGGCAGCTGCATGAAGCTGATCGGCTGCAGGGCCGAGACCTCGCCCAGCCTGAGCGCACGCGTCCACAGCAGCTGGCCGCCGGTGCCGAAGATGCCGCAGCCCACCAGCCACAGCCAGGTCATGCCTTGCGGCCAGTGCCACTGGAACAGCGCCGGCACCAGCGACATCGGCACCCAGAACAGGTAGGTGTAGAACACCACTGTGTCCGGCGCATCGATGCGCGAGAGCTGCTTGATCTGGATGGCCACGATGGCGCTGATCACCGCGGCGGCCACGGCCACCAGCAGGCCGGGGCTGAAAGCCTCCGACCACGGGCGCACGATCACCAGCACGCCGGTGAAGCCGGCGGCCACGGCCATCCAGCGGCGCACGTGGACCTTCTCGCGCAGCCAGAAGACCGCGGCAATGGTCACGAACAGCGGCGTGGAATAGGACAGCGAGACCGCCTGGGACAACGGCAGGTGGCCGATCGACCAGAACCCGCACAGCATCGAGCACAGCCCGATCACGGTGCGGACCAGGTAGCGCGGCAGGTGCGCGGTACGCGGCAGCGGCTTGCCCGGGCGCAGGATCACAGGCAGCAGCGCCAGCAGGCCGAAGGCATTGCGGAAGAAGGCGATCTCGGTGGTCTCCACCGTGGCCGAAGCCAGGCGGATGCTGATGGCCATCAGGCCGAAGGACAGCGTGCTGGCCAGCATCAGCAGGGCCGCGCGCAGCGGTGCGGCCTGGACCGGCGCCATCACCACGTCTGTCCCACGATGCGCGGCTCCGGCTCGATGTCCACCCCGAAGCGTTCATGCACCGAGGCGGCGATGTCCCGTGCCAGCGCGAGCAGCTGTGCACCGCTGGCCTGGCCGTGGTTGACCAGCACCAGGGCGTGGTCGGGCGAAACGCCGGCATCGCCCTGGCGATGGCCCTTCCAGCCGGCCTGCTCGATCAGCCAGGCGGCCGAGAGCTTGCGCGTGTCGGCGGCATCCCCGTTGAATGCCGGCAGGCCCGGGTGTTCGGCTTCCAGTCGCTCGGCCACGGACGCCGGCACGATCGGATTCTTGAAGAAGCTCCCCGCGTTGCCCAGCAGCGCCGGGTCGGGCAGCTTGCGGCGGCGGATGTGGATGACCGCTTCGGCCACTTCGCGTGCGGTGGGGTCGGCGATCTCCATGTCGGCCAGCTCGGCGCGCAGGCCGGCGTAATCCAGCTGCAGATGCGCGGTGCGGCTCAGGGTGTAGGTCACCGCGGTGATGATCCAGCGCCCGGGCTGGCGCTTGAACACACTGTCGCGATAGCCGAAGGCGCATTCGGCACGCGAAAGCCGGCAGAAGTCGCTGGCGCGGGTGTCCCAGGCCTCCACGCTGTCGATGCGCTCGCCGACCTCCACGCCATAGGCGCCGATGTTCTGGATCGGGCTGGCGCCGACGGTGCCGGGAATCAGGGCCAGGTTCTCCAGCCCGCACAGGCCGTGCTCCAGCGTCCACAGCACCAGCATGTGCCAGTCCAGGCCGGCTTCGGCGCGGACCAGCACTTGGTCGGCGTCTTCCTGGACGATGGCGACCTGGCGCGCGGTGAAGGCCAGGGCCACCCCGTCCAGATCGCCGGCCAGCAGCAGGTTGCTGCCCGCGCCGATCGGCAGCAGCGGCTGCTCGCTCAGCTCTGGCAGGGCCAGTGCGGCGGGCAGGGCGGACAGCTGAGCGACCTCCAGCAGCCAGCGCGCCTGCGCATCGATGCCAAGCGTGTTGCGGGAGCGGAGCGGGGCGTGTTCGGTCAGACGCCAGGGGGCGCTCATAACGGGGCCACCGGGCCGCCGCTGGGATGCTCGCGGCGGCGGCGGATGGCTTCCACGCAGTCGTGCACCAGGGCCGGGCCGCGGTACACCAGGCCGGTGTAGAGCTGGGTCAGGGCGGCGCCGGCGGAGACCTTGGCGACCGCATCGGCACCGGACGTGATCCCGCCCACGCCGATCAGCGGGATGGTGTCGGGCAGGCGCGCGCGCATGCGCCGCAGGACCAGCGTGGCCTGGCCCATGAGCGGCGCGCCGGACAGGCCGCCGGCCTGCGCGGCGTGCGGATGGGTGTGGATCAGGTTGCGGGCCACGGTGGTGTTGGTGGCGATCACCCCATCCACCGACAGATCGGCCAGGACCCGGCAGACCGCGTCGATGTCGGCGTCGGACAGGTCCGGGGCGACCTTGACCAGCATCGGCACGCGCTTACCGTGCTGGGCGCCCAGGCGCTCCTGGGCCTCGCGCAGGGTGCCGATCAGCTGGCGCAGGGCCTGTTCTTCCTGCAGCTCGCGCAGGCCGGCGGTGTTGGGCGAGGAGATGTTGACGGTGATGTAGTCGGCCAGCGGATACACCCGTTCCAGGCAGAACAGGTAGTCGTCGGCGGCCGATTCGTTGGGCGTGTCCTTGTTCTTGCCGATGTTGATGCCCAGCAGTCCGCCCTGGCGGCGCGCACGCTGCACGTTGGCGATCAGCGCGTCCACGCCGCCGTTGTTGAAGCCCAGACGGTTGATCACCGCCCGCTGTTGCGGCAGGCGGAACATCCGCGGCTTGGGATTGCCCGGCTGCGGGCGCGGAGTCACCGTGCCGACCTCGACGAAGCCGAAACCCAGTGCCAGCAGCGCATCGATATGCGCGCCGTTCTTGTCCAGTCCCGCGGCCAAGCCGACCGGGTTGGGGAACGCCAGGCCAAAGGCCTTGGTCACCAGCGGCGCGGGCCGACGCGTCAGCAGCGCGGAGGTGCCGCTGCGGTAGGCGGCCTCGATGGCGCGCAGCCCGGCGCCGTGCGCACGCTCGGCATCCAGGGCGAACAGGAAGGGGCGGGCGAGTCCGTACATGGGTCAGGAGTTGAAGATGGCCAGCGCGGCAACGCCGCCGAAGAACAGCAGGAAGATCACCAGCGCGGCCACGCCCAGGGCGATGGACAGCCAGCCCAGCACCAGCCCGGCCACCGCCAGGCCGTCGCCTTCCAGCAGGCCGGCGCTGCGCCGGATCTCGGCGCGGGCCATGTGCCCGGTAATGACCGCGACGATGGCGCCGATGACCGGGATCAGGGTCCAGCCCAGGATGCCGAAGACCAGCGAGACCACGGCCAGACTGCTGGTGGAGCGGACGGGGGTATTCATCGGGGGATCCTCAGGAAGCGTTGGCAAGCGTACCGGCAAACACGCGCGTGTCGTAGTCGAAGGACACCGCGCCATCGACCGCGGTGGCATCGAACAGCGCGCGCAGCGCTGCCAGCATCGGCGCATGCCGGGGATGATCCGACTGCGGGGCATAGGAGGAGGACAGCAGTCGTCCGCGCAGCGCATCGAAGTCCAGCCGCTGGCCGTGGTCGAAGCGCGCGCTGCCGCGCAAGCCCTCGCCGAACCAGGCGGCCATCGACGCATCGTCGTTGTAGCGCTCGGCCACGCTGGTGTAGTCCAGGCCGTAGTCCAGCAGCAGCCGCTCGTAGCCTTCCAGGAACGGCGTGCCGGTCAGCCGCCGCGAGTTCCAGAAGATGACCGCCAGTCCGCCGGGTTGCAGGATGCGCGACCACTCTGCCTTGACGGCGTCGTGGTCGAACCAGTGGAAGGCCTGCGCGGCGGTGACCAGACCGACGCTGGCATCGGCCAGCGTGGTGGCTTCGGCGGTGCCGGCCACGGCCGAAAAGCGTTCCTCGCCGCCCAGCCACTCCACAGCGGCCGCGCGCATCGCGGCGTTGGGTTCGACGGCGGTCACCGGATGGCCGCCATCCAGGAACAGCTTGCTGGAGATGCCGGTGCCGGCTCCGATATCGGCGACCGGCGCATCGGCCGACACGCCCAGCTCGCCGTGCAGCCAGTCCAGCAGTGCCGCTGGATAGTCCGGTCGGTAGCGCACGTAATCGGCCACGCGGGTGGTGAAGCGTTCGGTGGATTCGAGCGTCACGGGGATCCTGGCAGTGCTCAGTCGGGGGAAACATCGCCTGCCCGCCAGCGGGCAGAGATGGACGGCAACCAGCGCGCGGGGCGCGGGACAGCACCGGGATTTTAACAGCCCGGCGTCCAGGCGCCGGTCGCTCAGGTGCAAGCCCGGCGTCAGTGCGTCGTCGTTGTCCGCAGAGACGACAACGGCGCCGGGATGCGGCGCCGTTGCGATGCAGGGTCCGGCCCTGGGTGGCCGGACCTGCGGTTTACAGATCGAACTTGATGCCCTGGGCCAGCGGCAGCGAATCGGAGTAGTTGATCGTGTTGGTCTGGCGGCGCATGTAGGCCTTCCACGCGTCAGAGCCGGATTCGCGCCCGCCGCCAGTGTCCTTCTCGCCGCCGAACGCGCCGCCGATCTCCGCACCGGAGGTGCCGATGTTGACGTTGGCGATGCCGCAGTCGCTGCCGGCTGCGGACAGGAACTTCTCGGCGGACTTGAGGTTGTTGGTGAAGATCGCCGAGGACAGGCCCTGCGGCACGCCGTTCTGCATGTCCAGCGCCTCGTCCAGCGTCTCGTAGGGCATCACGTACAGGATCGGGGCGAAGGTCTCGTGCTGGACGATGGCGTCGGTGTTCTTCAGGCCGGAGATGATCGTCGGCAGCACGAAGTTGCCTTCGCGTGGCAGCGCCATGCCCCCGGTCTCCACGGTGCCACCGGCGGCCTTGGCTGCTTCCACGGACTTCAGGAACGCATCGACTGCGTCCTTGCTGTTGAGCGGGCCCATCAGGTTGGCCGCGTCCAGCGGGTCGCCGATCTTGCCTTCAACCTGCTTGTACGCCTTGACCAAGGTGGACAGTACGGTGTCGTAGATCGAGGTGTGCACGATCAGGCGGCGGGTGGTGGTGCAACGCTGGCCGGCGGTGCCGACCGCGCCGAACACGATGCCCGGCACGGCCAGCTTCAGGTCGGCGGTCTCGTCCAGGATGATGGCGTTGTTGCCGCCCAGTTCCAGCAGGCTGCGGCCCATGCGGCGGGCCACGCGCTCACCGACGATGCGGCCGACCTGGGTCGAGCCGGTGAAGCTGATCAGCGGCACGCGGGTGTCGTCGACCAACTGCTGGGACAGTTCGATGCCGGCATCGTTGACCAGGAAGAACAAGTCCGGGAAGCCGGCGTCCTTGAGCGCGGCGTTGCAGATCTTCTGCGTGGCCAACGCGGTCAGCGGGGTCTTGTTGGACGGCTTCCAGATGCAAATGTCGCCGCAGATGGCGGCCAGGAAGGCGTTCCACGCCCACACCGCGACCGGGAAGTTGAACGCGCTGATGATGCCGACCAGGCCGATCGGGTGGTACTGCTCGTACATGCGGTGGCCGGGGCGCTCGGAATGCATGGTGTAGCCGTAGAGCATGCGGCTCTGGCCCACGGCGAAGTCGGCGATGTCGATCATCTCCTGCACCTCGCCATCGCCCTCGGGCTTGGACTTGCCCATTTCCAGGGCGACCAGCGAGCCGAGCAGATCCTTGTTGGCGCGCAGCGCCTCGCCGCACAGGCGCACGGCTTCGCCGCGGCGCGGCGCCGGGGTGGTGCGCCAGGTCTTGAAGGCGGCCTGGGCGCGTTCGATCACCGTGTCGTAGTCGGACTTGCCGGTGGCATGGACCGTGGCGATGACGGCGTTGGTGGTCGGGTTGACCGATTCCAGCACGCCGGCGTCGGTCGTGGTCGACCATTCCCCCTGGCCGAGGTAGGTGCCGGAATTGGTCGGGCCAAGGCCCAGGGCCTTGAGCAGGTCAGATGACATGGAGACTCCGTGTTTGATGCGAAAGAAGTGGCCGCACGTGGGGGAACGCGGCGCGGCCGGTGATTTTAACAGGGCGCGCCAGCCGCCTCCCGCGCGCTGGTTCGTATGCAGGCCCAGGCGCCACGGCGTGTCGCAGCGGGCCGACGACCCCTTACGGGGCGGCGCGGGGCACCGGCTGGCCGGGACGCCAGCCCTGCTGGGCCAGCGCATCCAGCAGGGCGACCACGCGTTCGCGGGCCGCCAGCTCGTGCACGGGCAGGACCAGCAGGTCGCCATCGCGCGCCCACATCAGGGGCGCAAGCGCGGCGTCCACCTCATTCAGGTGCTGGGCAATGGCCGAGGGCGCGATGCCGTCGGCCAGCAGCTGCGCGCGCATGATGCCGGCCACCTCGCTGCTGGCACGGCCGCGTTCGTAGCCGGCGATGTCCTTGAGCACCACCAACTCGGGCCGGTAGGCCGCGGCCGTCGCGGCGACCGCGCGCAGGTCGGCGTCCTCGCGGTTGCCGGCATGGCCCAGCACCACGGCCAGGCGCCCTTCGCGCTCGCCGGCGCCCACGGCGTCGAGCAATCCATGCAGGCCGTCGGGGTTGTGCGCATAGTCCAGATAGACCTGGGTCCGGCCGAAGGTCCAGTGCTGCAGGCGGCCCGGATTGTCGTGCGGATCGTTGCCGAAGTGCATCAAGGTCACCGCGATGGCGTCCGGGCGGATGCCCAGCGCGGCCGCGGCGAGGGCCGCCGAGGCCAGGTTGTCCAGGTTGTAGCCGGCACGGTCGCCCAGGCTCAGGGGCATGTCGGCCGTCGCGCCCAGGTCGTGGTCGACGCCGGCCAGCGACAGCCACAGATGTCCGTCGCGCAGCCCGCAGGCCGGCTCGCCCCGCGCGCGCTGGGCACGCAGCAACGGGTGTTCGAAATCTTGCGAGTGCCATGCCAGCGGACAGGACAAGGCCTCGGCCTGCGCGCGCAGCCGTGGGTCGTCGGCATTGAGCACCAGGCGCCCGCCGGCACCGATCGCCCGGGCCACGGTCAGCTTCACCGTGGCCAGGTCGTCCAGCCCGTGGATGCCGTACTCGCCGAAGTGATCGGTCGCCACATTGGTCACCACCGCCACACTGGCCCGGCAGGTGGCCAGGCCGCGGCGCAGCAGGCCGCCGCGCGCGGTTTCCAGCACGGCGGCCTGGGCACCGGCCTGGCGCAGGGCCATGCGTGCGCCGGTGGGGCCGGAAAAGTCGCCGGTATCCAGCGCATGGCCTTCGATGAACACCCCATCGGTGCAGCTGTAGGCGCAGCGCCAGCCGCGCGCGGCGCACAGCGCGGCCAACAGGCGCACGGTGGTGGTCTTGCCGTTGGATCCGGTAACCAGTGCGGTCGGGATGTCGTGCAGGCGCGCCCAGGGCACTTCAGCCGGCGTCGGCAGCTCATCCAGGAACCAGCTGCGGCTGCCGCGACCGCTGCCCAGGGTCAATTCGTCGTCGTCCAGCAGAAAGGGGAGCGCGTGCGCATCGGCCTCGGCCTTGAGCGCCACCAGGGCCGGCATGGCCTCGGCGACGGCCGCCGCGCGCAGGCTCGGCAGGGCGGCGGTGATGTCCCAGGTGGCGGGATGTCCCGGCGCGTGGAAGGGGATGGCCGCGCAGCCGGAGGCCTGCCACCAGGCCCACTCGTTGAGGACGGTGGCGGTGTACAGCTGATCCAGCGGTGCAGCGAAGGCCAGGGTTACGCCGCTGGCGTGGCGGCGCACGTGCAGTGCATCGTCCGGCCAGCCCAGCGCACGGCGCATCTGCCGCACCAGGGCGCGCCAGCGGCGCGGCGCGGCGTCGTCCAGGGGGAGCCCCGGCGCGGATTCCAGCGCGGTGCCGGGGCCTGCGAAATACACGTTGCAGCCGGTGAGCCGGCGCGATTCGTGGAACGGAAGCCCGGACATGCTCACCCGTCCGCCCCGGGCGGTCGCGCGAACACCAGCCCGCGTGCATCGCGGACCACGCCGTCGGGCAGGGCTTCCGGCTCCAGGCCAGCGTCGTGCGTGGGGTCACGGCCGACCGCAACGGTGTGGTGCGCCTCGGGCGCGCCGGCCGGGCGGAACTTGGTGATCTGCTTCCAGGTGCGCGCCAGCGCATCGGCGAACACCACGACCAGGTCGCCGGCGCGGCCCAGGCGCAGGGCCGCGTCCACCGCCTGTTGCTCGTCGGGGATGACCTCGATGGCCGAGGCGGGCACGCCGGCCTCGCGCAGTGCCTCGGCCAGGATGCGCGGCACGTCCTCCGGTCCGCGCCCGCGCAGCGCGTCGTCGCGGCGCACGATGTAATGGTCGAAGCGCCCGGCCACCGCGCGGGCGATCTCCACCAGGTCCGCGTCGCGGCGGTCACCCGGTCCGGTGAGGACCACGATGCGCCGCCCGCTCACGTCCATGCGCCCGGCCAGAGCGGCGATCGCGCTGGCGGCGTGCGCGTTGTGGGCGTAGTCCATCAACACCTTGAACGGGTGCTCGGAGAACAGGTTCATCCGCCCCGGCGCCTGGAAGAAGGTCGTGTCGAAGGTGCGCAGCCCCTGGCGGATGGCATCCAGCTTCAACCCCAGCGCGTGGGCCAGGGACGCGGCGAACATCGCGTTGGACACGTTGTGCGTGGCCCGGCCTTCCAGCGTGGCCGGGATCAGGTGGGTCCACATCAGCGGGATGTGCCGACCGCCGTCGTAGAGGGTGATCATCTGGCCGTTGACGCCGGCCTCCAGCGCGCAGGCGCGGCCGCCGGCGCGGATGTGCGCGCGGACCAGCGCGTGCGAGGGATTGGTGGTGACGTAGCAGACCGCGCGCGCATCGGTGTGGGCGGACATGCGGATCACGTTGGGGTCATCGGCGTTGAGCACGGCGCAGTCGCGGGCCACCTCCACCACGATGCGCTTGAGCTGCGCCAGCTGGGGCAGGGTGTCGATGCCTTGCCGCCCCAGGTGGTCGGATGCCACGTTGAGCACGGCGCCGACATTGACCTCCGGCACGGCCAGGCCGGCGCGCAGCAGGCCGCCGCGCGCGGTCTCCAGGATGGCGATGTCGATCTGCGGATCGCCGAGCACCATGCGCGCGGCGACCGGGCCGGTCATGTCGCCTTCCACGGTGCGTCGCCCGTCGATGTAGACCCCGTCGGTGGTGGTCATGCCCGGCGTGCGTCCGGCCATCTTGGCGATGTGCGCCAGCATGCGTGCGGTGGTGGTCTTGCCGTTGGTGCCGGTGATCGCCGCGATCGGCACGCGCGCCGGGCTGCCGGGTGGGAACAGCATGTCCAGCACTGGCCCGCCCACGTCGCGCGGCTGCCCTTCGCTGGGCGCCACGTGCATGCGCAGGCCCGGGGCGGCATTGACCTCGCAGATCGCCCCGCCCACCTTCGCGTAGCTCTCACCGATGTCCGGGCTGATGAAGTCCACGCCGGCCACGTCCAGGCCGATCGCACTGACCGCGCGCACGGCCATGTCGCGGTTGTCCGGATGGATCAGGTCGGTCACGTCGGTGGCGGTGCCGCCGGTGGACAGGTTAGCGGTCGAACGCAGATAGACCACCTCGCCAGCGGCGGGCACGGTGAAGTGGTGGTAGCCCAGGCGCTCGAGCATCAGGTCGGCCTGCTCGTCCAGTTCCAGTTGGGTGAGCACCTTCTCGTGGCCGATGCCGCGGCGCGGGTCGGCGTTGACCCGGTCCACCAGCTCGGCGATGTCGGCTACGCCGTCGCCGACCACATGGCCGGGCGTGCGTCGGGTGGCGGCGATCAGTTCGCCATTGACCACCAGCAGGCGATGGTCGTCGCCGGCGATGAAGGTCTCCACGATCACCGAGCGCGAATGCAGGCGCGCGGCCTCGAAGCCGGCGATGACCTGTTCCGGCGTGTGCAGGTCGATGCTGATCCCGCGGCCGTGGTTGCCGTTGTAGGGCTTGGTCACCACCGCGCCGCCAAGTTGGCGTGCCGCCCGCACCGCCCCCTGCGCGTTGGTGACCAGCACCTGCCGCGGGACCGGCAGGCCGAGGCCGGCGAGCAGGGTGTTGGTTTCTTCCTTGTCGCTGGCCAGCTGGACGGCGATGTGCGAGGTGCGGCCGGTGATCGTGGCCTGGATGCGCTGCTGGTAGCGCCCGTGGCCGAACTGGATCAGCGACTGGGCGTTGAGCCGCAGCCAGGGGATGCCGCGCACTTCGGCGGCCTTGACCAGGGCAGCGGTCGACGGGCCGAACGCGCGCCGCTGGGCGTAACGGATGAAGTCGATCCGCGCGGTGTCCCACTGCCAGTCAGCGGCGACCGGCTCGCTGCCGCGCAGTGCCTCGGGGACCTGCCCGGCCAGCAACTTCAGCGCCAGCGCAGCGGCGGCCAGGCCCTCCTCACGCTGCGCGTAGGCGTAGATCACTTCGTGCAGGGGGGGCGAAGTGCCCGCGATGGCACGGCTGCGGAAGAAGGCTACGTCTTCGCCCGCGATCCGCTGCAGTTCGACGGCCGCCGCCGCCAGGATCTCGCCCAGCCCGACGCCGTCACCGGCACGCATGCGCTGGGCCAGGTCGCCACGTTCCTCGTGGCCATCGCCATGTCCGCCAAGGCCGGGCAGCGCGGCCAGCACGCCCGTGACGAATTCCTCGCCCAGGCGCGCGCTCGACCAGTCCGCCAGCGCCTCCAGGTCCACCACCAGACGGATGACCGGGAAGTGCGCATACAGCGACGGGCCGACGTAGACCGCGCGTTCCAGGATGCGCATGGCCTAGGGCCTGTCAACGCGACAGAGCGGGGGCACGGCAAGTCCAAGGAGCGCGACTGGGCGCGCGCGGTGCCGCTTCGTCATTCGGCTGCTTATCAACATCAGCGCTCTCCTTGTTCCTCTCGCCACACGTGCCCAGGCGCGGCAGGGTGTCTCGCAATCGCGTCAACCGGCCTTGGCTCACGTTCGATCCGCCAGCAGCGCACCGGGCGATGCCGTGCGCGTGGCCAGGTCGAAGGTCGCTCCGGCGATGAGCACGTGCAGGGTCAGGCCGAGCATGCACACCGGATCGCGTCCGCCGGCATCGGCCATGGACGAAAACCCCAGCGCGCCCGCATCGACCACCGTGACCGAGCCCGAGCCCTCCACCTCCAGCGTGTTGTCCGGGCCGATGAAGGCGGCGGTGTCCTCGTCCAGGCCGATGCCGACGGCGAACGGGTTGTAGGCCAGTGCCGCCAGCAGCCGGCCCAGGCGGTCGCGCTGGCGGAAATGCTGGTCGATCAGGAAACGGTTGGTCAGCCCCAGCCCCGGGGCCAGATGCACGCTGTCCGCACGCGGGCAGGCGCCTTCGCCACCGTAGGCGATCATGTGCTCGGACAGGATCGCCGCCCCGGCGCTGCTCCCGCCCACGGTGATCCCGGCGGCGTTGCGCGCCCGGATCAGCTGCGCGGCCGGCGTGCCGCCCAGCACGGAGGACAGCCGCAGCTGGTTGCCGCCGGTGAAGAAGATCGCGCTGGCCCGCTCGATGCGTGCCAGCCGCTCGGGATCATGCCCGTCGTGGCGGGTCTGGAAATCCACGACTTCCACCCGCTGCGCGCCCAGTTCCCCGAACAACTGCCCGTAGCGCGATCCCGCATCACGCAGCTGGCTGGCGGTGGGAATGACCAGGATCTCGGCGCGCGGGCCGCCGGCCAGCGCCACGAAGCGCGCCAGGATGCGCGGGTCGCCGTCCTTGTTCTCGGCACCGCCGATGGGGACGATCCAGCCGCGTTCGTCGCCTTGGGCAACCTTGCTCGGACACATGACGGCGCTGCGGCTCCTGTCGTGGAAGAGGTCTTGGCGCGCGACATCTGCCGCGCTGCGGGCGCCGGCCTGCAAGGAACAGACACCCCGTGTTCTCCCCCAATTGGCCAGACGATCATGGGCGATCCCCAGGCCAGCCGAGACGTTAGCACGCACGTGCTAAGGCGATGTGGGCGGCGGCTTCGTGCTGCCGTGCGCCCGGCGCATGCGGCTACAATGGCGCGGCCGGCCCCGTAGCTCAGCTGGATAGAGCGTCCCCCTCCTAAGGGGAAGGTCAGTGGTTCGAATCCACTCGGGGTCACCACGATCAATGGCTTAGGAAGGTCGCAAAGCCATATCAAGCCGTGAAAAGCCACTCTTTGGTCACAGTGGTCACAGTCTAGAACCTCAGCTTCCGCACCGCGCCGTCGTCGCCCTCTGGCGTCAGGTGGGCATAGTACTTCTCGGTCGTCGCGTAGTCCGCGTGCCCGGCCAGCAGCTGGACGCGGCGCAGCGGAACCCCGGCCATCACCATGTGCGCGCAGAAGGTGTGGCGCAGCCTGTGCAGGCTTCCGCCGATGCCGGCCTTCTTGGCGTCCCTCGCGAACCAGTCGCTGACCGTGTCCTTATGCACGTCCACCAGAGGATCTGGCAGGCGGCGCAGGGCCCAGGCGGCGTAGCGGTTCAGAGGCACCTCGCGCCAGCGCCCGGACTTGGTACGCCCGGCGCCCGTATCGTCAGGCTCGCTTTCCACGTACAGCCGGCCAGCCGCCACGGCGCTGTGCTGCAGTCCAATCACCTCGCCGCGGCGCAGCCCAGTGTGGGCCAGGAACAGCCACAGTGGCGCGCGCGCGGGGTTGGCACGGTACAGCCGGCGCATAGCCGCCCGGTCGTAGAAGCGCACTGCCACGCTGCGCACGCCTCGTGGCGCCTTGATCCCCTCCAGCGGGTTCACGTCCAGCTGCTGCCAGCCTACGCCGCGTCGAAAGGCCGCCTGCAGCCGGCGGATCTCCTTGCCGACCGTCTCCGGCGCGGCCTTGTCGTCCATCAGCCGGCGGCGCTTGTACTGCTCGATCTCGAAGGGCTTGATCGTGTCGATCGGGCGGTGGCCGAACTGGCCGATGAAGCGGCGCATCTCGCTGCGCGCCTTGCCGATCGTGGTCGGGTGCTCGGCCTCGTACCAGTCCAGGTAGCTCTCCAGGTAGGGGCGCACCGCTGGCAGCCTGGCCAGGATGCGTACCCCATGGGTCAGCTCTGCTTCCTTCGCTGCTCGAACCTGCTCAGCCTCTCGCTCGGTGACCCGCCCGATCGAGGCCCGGAAACGCTCACCGGCCTGGCGCCAGTTGAGGTAGGCGACGCCGCTGCGCCAGTAGATGGTGACCTTTGCCATTGCTCGGACTCGTAGATGGCCCGATAGAGGGCCGCTTTCTCGTACAGCTTCTTCCCCATGAATCGGCGCGGCACCACGCCGAGCAGCATGGCGTGCTCCTTGAACTGGCTCCAGGACACGCGGCAATAGGCCGCAGCCTCCTTCTCGGTCAGCCAGTCGCCGTCAAGCCGGAGGTCTTCGGCGGCGCTCATCCCCGGACCTCCTGCGCAGGCTTCATGAAGGTGACCCAATGCGTGCCGCCTCGCTTCCCGGATGGATGGCCAAAAAGAGGCCTCGCCTCGGTCAACGCCAGAACCTCCTTCGTGGCAACCTGCACCTCAGACCATTTGAAGATCAACACCCCTTCCGGCTTCAGGACGCGAAAGCACTCCGAGAAGCCGCGGCGCAGATCCTCTCGCCAATCCTTCCCCAGCCTGCCGTACTTCCCGGCCAGCCAGCTTTCCTTTCCTGCGCGGACCAGGTGTGGCGGATCGAACACCACAAGCGGAAACGAATCACTGGCGAAGGGCATGGCGCGGAAATCCATGCGCGTGTCGGGGGCGATCGACAGCACTCGCGTACCATCCGCTTTGTGAGTTCGGTCGACGACGGTGATCGTCTCGCGGCGCTGGTCACCAAACAGACCGCGCTGGTCCTGGCGGTCGAACCACATCATTCGTGTGCCGCAGCAAGGATCGAGAACTGACGGAAGCTCAGCCATCACTCCCCCTTTGCCTGTGCCGTCAGTGAGTTCAGCGCCCGTCCGATCAGCTCGGTGAGATAGCCAGCGCCCAGGCCGCGCGCCGTGGTGGCCTCGCGCATTTCCTCGATCAGATCAGCATCCCGCAGCACAGCCGGGTCGGTGGGGGCGGGGTGGAGGTACAGCGGGACAGTTCCTTTGCCCGGATTGTTCGGAGTCCGTAGCGTGTTGGAGAAGAAGCCGGATCCATTACGGATAAGAGCCAAATGGCGAGGGTCTATGTAAGCCACCGCCTCCGCGCTCCCCTGCTGCGCGGCTGGCGGGGTTGGGTATTGAGGTTCAGCGGCGTATTGCGCGTCGATCCAATCATTCCTACTCGAAATGAAGTCCTTAAGCGCAGACACCGTTATTTGAGGGTCGCCGCAAGCGTCGTCTCCGACGCCAAGCAGCTGGTCGATTTCTGCAAGCGCACGTACGGCGGCTTCAAACATCTCCTTGTACCCATCCTGCTGCGCGGCTGGCGGTGACGTGGCGTCCCGGCAAGCATCCTCCAACGCCTGCACGACTTCGGCTTTACCGGCACGCGTTAGTACATTGATCGCCATCTGCATGGCACCCCGGTCCACCAGCAGCATCCCAGGCGGCACGCCGGCGGGCTGGGAGACGGCGGCGCTTCCGGCTTTCACCAATTCGTGGATCGCGCGTATCTGGTCATCGGTAGCCGGCTCGGTCAGGTATAGCACCACGGCCTTGGCGTTGCCGGCGTCTCGGCCGGTGCCGATCAGGCGGGGCAACTGTTCTTGTTCGGACGTCATGCTGCACCTCGTGAATGGTTGATTGAATTGCGCGGGGCGATGCGCTGAAATCCCGGCAAGATCTCGATCACGCCACCGGCCGCGATGAAGTCCTCGGACGTGTAGGTCGGGCGCGGAGCCGGGGCCGGCTTGCTCTTGGCCACGTCCAGGCGGGGCAGGGCTCGCGGCTTGGGAACGGGCTTCGGCGCCAGCCGTGCAAGACGGCGCTGCTCGGCCTTCCGCTGAGCCTCGAGTCGAGCGGCTTCCTTCGCCTCACGCCTCATCCTGCGGGCCTCCTGCTCGGCCAGCTTCAGCGCATGTGCTGCTTCACGCTTGGCACGGTTCTCTGCCACCCGGATCGCCTTGGTCGCCTTTCTCTCGGCCGCCTCAGCACGGCGTTGCTCCAGCGTCCGGCCGCCGTTCTCAAGCCGACGCCTGTCCCGGCGCCGCTGCTGGCAGAACAGGTAGCGCTCTCGGCGCTCTTCCTCGGTCTGGCAGCGCACATAGCGGATCTCGCCAGTCCCGATCTGGTAGCGGAACGATCCGAGCTTGCCGGTGCGGATCAGGTGGCCGCGCTCGACCATACGATTCAGTGAGGTGCCCAGGCCAAGCGTGGCGACGCCGGCCGCCGCAGCGATCTCGCCGAAGCTCATCGGCTCCGGGCTGGCCTTGATGACATCGCGGATATGCGCGGACTGGTTGTAGCTGGAGTTCGGTGTCATCGCGGGATCGCCTCCGGGCGCTCGGCCTCGTGGATGTAGTGCGCGTATCGCGCGGTGTCGTCGGGGAACTGCTGCCGGGATGTCTCTGCGGCCTGGCTCCAGACTTCGGCCATCGCGCGCGGGTCGTCCCTGAAAATGTCGGTCTGCTGCTCGGGTCGCATGCCATCGCTCCGGTGGATAGGTGCCGGCACAGGCGCCGCCGGCTGGCGTTGGAATGGGTGGAGAGGGCCGGTGCTGATCTCCGGCTTACCCAGGTGCTTTCTTGTTCCTTACCGATCCGCGCTGGGTATCGGCAGTGGCACGCCTCGAAATGGGTTGGCGGTACAAGCTGGGCCGACCGTAGCTGCGCATCAGCCTGCGCATTCCTCTCCGTAGTCGTTAGGCGGCCATGGGCTGCTCGAGCTGCACCTGGAACGCGCCGACCATCTCGGCGAACGCGCGCAGGTCGCGCTCCATGGCCTCAATGAAAGCGTCGTCGCGCTCGAAGACTTTCCACCAGAGGTGTCGGTTGCAATGGACCAGGGCGGGGCAGTACAGACCCACGTGCCAGCGCTGTCGCCCGGTGATCCACATGCAGCCCTGCACCTGCTCGAACAGCTCGCTGGCGTCGTTGTCGATGTGGAAGGTGCGCAAACGATCCGGCGCGATGAAGCACTTGTACTCGGCGCCCTCGTCGTCGCCGATCAGGCCGTCAGCGGAAGCACCGAACAGGCCGTCGTCCGTCTTGACGAACCCGGCGCGCTGCACGATCAGGCCAGACTGCATCTCGTGCTCGGCCCTGGCCATGGGTTCCAGCTCATGGCCGCGGCGCATGGCGTAGGTCTCGAAACCTTCATCCAGCGGCTCGCCGTTGAGGCGCTCCACTGCCAGGCGGAATGCGTAGTTCTTCGCCTCCTCGCTCCAGTCGCCAACCTGCTCGCCACGAAGCGCGCGGGTGATGATGTCCGAGCGTGGCGCGACCTTGTAGCCGGCCAGTGCCATCGCCTCCTTCTCCGGCATGCCGGACTGCCGTGCCTGCACATAGAGCGCCTGCCGCTCATCCAGCACGCCCACGCGCTTGCGAGCGACGCCGAACATGCTGGCGGTGATCACCCCAGCCCTGGCGCAATGCCACTCGGGGCTGCCCTGCTCGCAGTTGATGACGATCACTCGGCCACCTCCGCATCAGCCAGCTCGGCCTTGTCCTTCAGGCCCTCGTGGGCCGGGCCGCCGATCATCTTCCGCTGCTCGGGAGTGAGCGCCTTCCACTCTTTGGCGTAGGCTTCGGTGCCACCTTCTGCGATGTCGCTTAGCCGCGCATACAGGGCGTCTCGCTCCGGGCTATCCACGGGTGCCGGCAGCGCCGCACGTGCTGGCTCCTTCTTGTGTTCGAGGATAGCGAGGCCTTCGCCCGCATCGGTGTTCAGGTGATGAATTGCTTGGTCCAGGCGGTCGGTCTTCGGCCAGTATTTGTAGCCTCGTTTCACCACCGTCTTTTTTGCCATCTCGCCCCAGTCGGTTTTCCAGGGGGACGCCTTTCCGGAGCGCACAGACTGTGAGCGGCTCATGATCCCGTCGATCTCATCGCGGCTCATGCACTCGGTCAGGTAGTCGCCTTCGGGCGTCTTGACCACCGCATACGCGCCAACGACCTCGCCACGGTCACGGCTGAACGGGTCGCGCTTGTGCACAGGCTCCCTGTCCACGCCGTTGAGCATGAAGGTGTCATTGCTGTACACCAGCTCAGCCTGACCCCAGCGGATGGAGCCTGATTCGATGGCTAAATCCATCAACCCCATGTAGCTGATATCCAGGCAGATCTTGCCGTCGCGCGGCACCAGATATGCTTGCTTCTTCGCTGGGTTGAGGCTGATGCCGATGGCGGCGATGTTCACCACCGCATTGATGACGGACTGCTTGTTTGCCATCGCGATTTTCATCGCGTAGTCGTTGCCATAAAGCAGCTGGATGGCGAACTCTGCTTCCCGATCGAAACTGATCGAACGATCAGCCAGCACCGACATGAATGCATCTTTGGTGCTGTAAATCTCATGCTCGATGTTGATGATGTTGTTCACTGCTCAGTTCCTCGCCGGCCAGGCCGGCAGATCAGTGGTGGTGTGCGTCAGCACGTAAGTGACGACGTGCTGCGCGATGTGCGGCACTGCGTATAGGCCCAGGACCAGGACAGCCCAGAAGGCGATGCGCTCGGCGCGGCGGAGGGTCATACCGCCGCCCCAATGCAGAACCCGATGACCATCCACCAGCAGGCAGAACAGACCCAGTTGGCGATCCGGTAGGCGCGGGCGTAGGGCTTATCCACGGAGGTTGGCCTCCTGCGCTTGCTGGGCTGGGGTCAACTGGGAAGGAGCACCCTTCGGCTGGAACACGAAGCAGTCGGGGCATGGCGTTACGAAAACCCGCTGAGCGCAACGTTCTTCGGGACTGTCATGCTCGAGCGGGCCAGGGCTCGGACGAGACTCGGCGAACCCAGCGAAGCACTCCTTGCCGCACGACGGGCACAACGGAGTGAAGCTGACAGTAATCTGGTAGGTGCTCATGCCTGCTCTCCGGTGGCCTTGCGCAACGCGGCGCGGGCGTTCCTGCGCCTCCCTGCGGCCCTCCTGCATTCGCGGCAATCGCGATGGCCTTTGGGAGTGACGTATGTGTTTGATTCGTCGTAGCCGTGCCCAGCGGGGCAATGCGTGGCACGGGCAGCTTTTGCAGTGATGCCAACGCCTCGCAAAGTGTTTTCACGAGGGGTAACAAGCTCGAGGTGATCAACGTTCACGCAGGCCCTGTTTCGGCAAAGGTGATCAACCACCATCCCCGCCGGGATCGGCCCATGAGCCGATTCATAGGCAGCCCGATGTGCGGCATGGACAACACCAGATGATTTGAATCGGCCATAGCCATGACTCGTTAGTGCGCCTGGCGCCAAGATGCAGACGCTCATGCCGCCCACTCCTGCCGACTGTCCCGGCGCATCTCTGCGCGCATCTCGGCCGATTCTTCGCGGTGGGTTTCGAACGCGGCCTCTGCCAGTTCCTGTAGCTTCTCGCGCCGCGCCGCGCCGTGGACCTTCGCCAGCCGGTACAGGCGTGTCAGGACTTCCGAGCCAAGCAAATCGGCCGGCTCAACGCCGTCCAGATCCGCCATCGCCCGTTCCAGTTCGCTGTAGTGCTCGCCGGACTGTTCGCCGTCCGCCAGCTCGTCGGCCTCGGCAACTTTCTCCGGGTCGGCGGCGAAGTTGGCGATCAGATCACCAATCGCCTCGGCATCGTCGTCAACGCCGCAGGCGCCTTCCAGCCAATTGTCGTATGCGGTCGCCATCCCTCAGCCCCCCACCACATCAAAGGTGCCGCGCAGCGCGTTGAGGTAGGTCGCCCGCTCGAAGGCGTCCAGAAACGTGTCGTGCAGCGTCGCAGTCGCGAAGTCGTCCCCGTAAACGCACACGAACAAGTGCGGGGTGATCTGCTCGGTGTGGTAGGTCTGGTCCATGGTCAGGCCTCCACTGCGTTGAGCAGTTCGGCCTGACGCTCGCCATGGGCTTTGGCCTTGGTGATGCTGTCGTGCGTGGTGACATCCGCATCCAGGCCGGTGCCCGGCTTCCAGATAGCGCATTCCGAGAAGCCGTTGCCACGGAACGTGGTCGTCACCTGAAAGCCGGGCTTTGTGCCCTTCAGGTGGCTAACGCCGTGGAAGTCTGCGGTCCAGTTCATTGCCCCGTCCTTCGGATGGCCCGGTGTGGGCCGACGGGGATAAGATTAGGGGCGCTTATGTCCCCAGTCAATAGGGGCGCTAATTAAATTGCAAATTGCCGACGGACGGTAGGCAAACTCTGTCGCCGATCAACAATCAGAAATGAGACTGAGGCTGCTCATTGCGCAGCTCGCCAACGCCTCAAGCGCGGGCGCTTTGAATCCAGAGCCAAGCGCGCTTCGCGACGAAGGACAAAGGGATGCCCGCGAGCCCTATAGCTAAGCGGATCAGGATCTCATTTTGGTCGTTCTGGAATCGCCCCGGAAACGGGGCGGTAAGCTCATGCTCGAACCCGTAGAGCATTCCAGAGAATGCCCGCCACACCCAAAGCAGAAGCCAGGCTCCCGCGACGATGATCGCCACCCTGCGCGCAAATTCCTTCTCGCTAGATGATGTGTAGCCATGAGGCTTGGTCGCCGCATGGTCCTTGATGGCCTGATAAAGGATCAGGCCCGCTTCGGAAGGGATGCGGCTGTCTTTGAGTGTTGATATGGATCCACCGACATCGCCAGTTGCGTACTTTTCAAGCGCAACCCACGCGACGATTTGCTCTGCCTTAGGGAGTTGTTCGACCATGTTTTCAAAGCTGGTTTTCACTTAACCCAACTCCCCACCCAACGCACGCGACCCAGGATCTTGAAGGGCTTGCGCCCCTCTAATGCCACCGGCTTGCGCCACTTCGGGTCGTGCCCGTTGTCGCTGGTGACGAACCATCGGCCGTCGATCTTGCTCAGGCGCTTGGCGTAGGCGCCGTCCTCGTTTTCCAGCATGAAGATGCCGTCGTCCACCGGGCGCGTGTCACTGCGGTCGACCAGGATCGCGTCGCCGTCGTGGATGCGTGGCTCCATGGAATCGCCGCGGCCGTAGAACACCTGGAGGTTGCCTGGGAACAGGCCCTGCCGGCGCAGGCTGGACGCGCGGAACTTCAACTTGTGCGCCTCCTGCCATTCCTCATTGGCCGCGCCGTCGCCCAGTGCGATGTTGGCCTGGAAGCCTTCGACGTCGGCCCAGTCGCTGGTGTCAGGCTCGATGCCCAGCTGCTGCTCGGGCAAGTCAGTGCGGATAGACGAGGCCTCGATGCCCAGCAGGCGGCAGAAGCCGTGCAGGGTGAGGTAGTTCATAGGGATCTTGCCGCCCAGGTACTGGGACACTGCGCCCTGCGTGATGTTCAACTCGGCCGCGGCAGAGTCTTGCGTCAGGCCCAGTCCGCGCGCCTTCGCCTGCCAGACCGCTTTCAGCTTGGCGGCCGCAGCGACGTCTTCGTCCGTCGGCTTCGATTTCCGGGTGTTCTCCATGATGAGGAACGCTAATGACACCGTTCGTCGGCTGCCATGAGGGGCGCTATTGACTGAAAGAATAGGGGCGCTAATACTCTCGTCCCCATGGACATCCTTTCCTTCCGTAAGACCCATGGCCTGTCCCAGTCGGCCCTTGCCGCCTACCTGACAGAACGCGGCGTTGCCGCGACCCAGGGCCTCGTCTCCCAATGGGAGAAGGGCGCCACGATCCCGGCCGAACGCGTCGTGGAGATCGAACGCGCGACCGAGGGAGCCGTGCAACGCGGTGACTTGCGTCCCGACCTCTGGCCTGCGGACAGCAGCGAGGCGGCCTGAGATGGACGAGCCGATCAGACGCCCAGGTATGCGGTGGGTCTGCGACCTCACGCCAGAGACGCTGCCGCAGTACGCCAGGTTCCGGCGAGCAGTGGCGCGCGGTGACCTGCGGCTGGCCAAGAAAGCGTGGCGATCACTGGAAGCGGCCGGTGCCACTGCGCAGCTTCCGCATGACCAGCTTGCCGCGCACCCATCGCACGGAAAACCAGTTGCCTGCGATGCGCACCAGCGCGGTGACGTTGGGCGAGGCGTGACGCACTAAATCCATCGGGCTTGTCCTTGTTGGGCAGGCCTCTTTTTTCCCATTTTCGACAAGGTTGACCGTAGTGGACGTAGGTAGACAGCAGTTGACCGGCCTTCTCCCCGCAAGGATCGAGGCCGTGCCATCCCCGAAGAACGCGCCGTTCGACGTGCTACGCCTGTGCAACAGCGAGCGCGACGCGGTGCTGGTCTCGATCCGCATCTCCAAGCTGTCGCAGAAGGAGATCGCGGCCCGGGTGGGGGTGAGCAAGCAGGCACTGTCCAAGTGGGTCCGCGAGGGCATCCCTGGTGGCCGCGTGCGGGCCTTCTGCAACGCCACCGGCACGCTGCTGGTCCAGCAGTACCTCGCCATGCACCGCGCCATGCGCGAGGCCTCCGGCGTGCGCTGCGAGAACGACCGCATCGGCGAGATCGCCGCGATCGCGATGGGGGAGGTCGCATGACCAAGCCGACCCCCAAGCCGCACCCCTGGCGCGTCCACGCGCCCGGCTGGCTCAACTCCGACCGCAACCGAAACGAGAAGACGGTGCCGGCGCATGCCCGGCCTGTGAGGAAGGACCGATGAACCATCTACCCGCACGCGCAACAGATCCAGCGACCAGCTGGGACGCCGCCGAGCACATGGTGAAGTCCGGCAAGAGCGCTCACCAGCGCTCGCTGGTCATCGAGGCAGTCACCAAGAATCCGGGGCTGACCAGCTTCGAGCTGTCGCGTCTGTGTCCGCTGGAGCGGCATCAGGTTGCGCGGCGACTGCCTGAGTGCGCGGCCCTGAAGAAGGGCCCGGCGCGCAAATGCCGCGTGACGGGGAATCAGGCCGTCACCTGGTGGCCTGTGTCGTAAGGAGTAGCAGCATGAGCGCCGATCAGTTCTGCCGCCCGGTGTCAGGATTCCCTGGCTATTTCGTTACGGATGCGGGGCAAATTGTTTCCTGTCGCGGTGGCACCCCACGCCTTCTTGTTTGGAGCATCAAGAGCACCGGATACCCGGCTGTCTCGTTATGTCGCCTAGGCGATACGCTCACTAAGAGCGTTCATTCCCTGGTTGCTGATGCGTTCCTGGGCCCACGCCCTGAGGGCTACGTTTGCCGTCACCTTGATGGCAACCCGCAGAACCCATCCGTAAACAACCTCGCCTACGGCACACCTGCTGAAAACGAGGCTGACAAGGAGCGGCACGGCCGGCGTGTCCGTGGCGAGCAAGTACATGGCTCGCGATTGACCGCCGCCGATGTTGCTGAAATCCGAGATCTGTACGCAAAGGGCGTGCAGTACTCCGAGCTGCTGATTCGCTGGCCAATCAACCCCGCGAACATGCATGCCGCTGTGCATGGGTACACCTGGAAGCACATTCCTGTGCCTGACTACAGCTGCAGGAAGACGATCTACCGGGATGGGCACCACAACCGAGGCCAGCGCCATGGCATGGCGAAGCTGACCGAGGCTGATGCGTGCAAGGCGATTGAAATGATCGCATCGGGTATGAAGTCTGACGCGATCGCTGCGGATCTTGGTGTCTCTCGCCAGACCATCGCCCACATAGCCGCTGGCCGCACCTGGGCGCATCTTCCCCGGCCGGCTGCATTGAGGGCTACCGCTTGCATGGCGGCTAAGGCGCGCCTCCATATCGGAGGATGCCGCCATTAATTACTACGAGCACCACATCGGCGACTACGCGGCAGCCACGGCGCACCTGTCCTTGATCGAGGACGCGCTGTTCAGCCGCATGCTCCGTCGCTACTACCTCCAAGAGACTCCGCTTCCTGGTGATGTCGCCCAGGTTGCGCGCCTGTGCGGGGCGCGATCGCCGGATGAGGTGGCAGCCGTGGGTGTGGTGCTCGATGAGTTTTTCCACCTGGAAGACGACGGCTGGCACAACAAGCGCGCCGACGAGGAAATCGAGCGATACCGGGCAAAGGTTGATGCCGCCCGGGAGAACGGGAAGAAGGGCGGGCGCCCCCCGAAGAAACCCAAAGAAACCCAACCCTTTTTACCGGCTTTCGATTTGGAAACCCAACCGAAAGCTCACCAGACACCAGACACCAATCACCAAGAAGAGCAAAAGCAAAAACGGGTCGCGCCGAGCGCGCCAAGTCCATCCGACCTGTTCCCCGATGTCGATCCAGGGCACCTGCGGGACTGGGTGGCTGCCCGGAAGGCCAAGAAGCTCCCGCTGACAGAGACGGCTGCGAAAGGCTTCCGGCGTGCTGCGGAAAAGGCGGGCATGTCCGTGGCCGACGCTGTGAAGTTCTGCGCGGAGAAGGGCTGGGCAGGGCTGCATGCCGACTTCGCTATGCCGCATGGGCGCGCTGGACCGCCAGCTGCTCAGCCCCCCAGTAAGACCCTCGCAGCAATCCAGAAACTCCAAGGAATGAAGCATGGAAACGTGGATCCACAACGAAATCATGGACGGCCTGAGCCGCCTGCTCTGCCTGAGCCTTGAACGGACACCGGCCTTTGACATGGTCGAAGGCACGGCGGCGATGTGGTGCGAGGCGATCATGCATCAGCGCGTGTTTGATGAGCGCCTGGACGCGCCGCGGTTCCGCGCCGCCTTCTCGACCCTGGCGCGGACCCGGACGAGCTGGCCGGCGCCGCTGCACTTCCTGGAAGCCATGCCGCCCCGTGAGCAGCTGGCGCTGACGAAGCAGACGATCAGGGCGGATCCAGAGCGAGCCAAGCGCGCAATGGACGAAATCGCTCGCACCCTTCGCCGCGTGCCTGGCGCTGGTGAGCCCCTCCAGAGCGGCAAGCTCGCCTCAGCGGGGCCGGACGCATGAACGCCGCAACCGTCTGGCACCTCCTGCAGGAGGGCTTCAACGCCGCCGAGATCGCGGCCGCTGGGGGCGTGGACGAGGACGTGGCCCGCTGCATGATCGACGAGGCCATGGGGCGCACCCGCGGCGCGACGATCCGGCACCTTGACCGGCTGGCGCTGCGGCAGTTGCGGGAGTTGGCGGCGTGAACTACCTCTCCCTCTTCTCCGGCATGGAGGCTGCGCAATGACCGCGCTGTTCCGCTGCTCGCGCTGCCAAGTCGAGAAGCCGCGCGATGCCATGTCCAAGCGCGCCAGCAGACCCAATGGCCTGCATGGCTGGTGCAAAGCGTGCATGAACACCCGCAAGCGGGAGCGCAAGGGAAGCCCCGAGCAACGGGCAAAGTGGGGGCTCAAGACCCGCTATGGACTCACGCCTGCCGACGTGGACGCCATGCGCGAGCGCCAGGGCGGCGTATGCGGCATCTGCCGGCAACCCATGAACCGCGAGTGCGTGGATCACGACCACGAAAGCGGGAAAGTGCGCGGCCTGCTTTGCCACCCGTGCAACGTGAAGCTGCACTCCCTTGATCGCTGGCCTCACTACTTGGCCGCGCTCGACTACTTGGAGCGCACCCAATGAGGTACGGAAGCGCCTGTAGCGGCATGGAGGCAGCGCATCTGGCGTGGGCCCCGCTGGGGTGGACGACTGCGTGGGTCGCGGAACTTGACCCGGCACCATGCGCGCTGCTGGCCTACCGCCTGCCCGAGGTGCCAAACCTCGGAGACATGACGACCATCCCCGAGCGGGTGCGGGCCGGGGTGGTCGAGGCGACCGAAGTGTTCATCGCGGGGACGCCGTGTCAGTCGTTCAGCGTGGCTGGCGCCCGCCGCTCACTTGCCGATTCCCGAGGAAACCTTGCCCTCACCTACTGCGAGATAGTCAATGCAATTGACGATGTTCGACGCGCTCGAAGCGAGCAAGAATGCATCGCCGTGTGGGAGAACGTCCCCGGCGTCCTTTCGACGGGGGACAACGCCTTCGGATGTTTCCTTGGTGAGTTGGCTGGGGAAGAATGTGCGCTTATCCCGCCAGGGGATCGGTGGCCGGACGCTGGTGTTGTCGTTGGCCCAAGGCGAACTCTCGCCTGGCGTGTACTCGACGCCCAATACTTCGGCCTGGCCCAACGACGCCGCCGTGTGTTCGTTGTCGCAAGTGCTCGAGACGGGTTCGATCCCTTCCAGGTACTTTTTGAGCCCCAGGGCGTGCAGCGGGATTCTGCGCCGCGCCGAGAAGCGGGGGCGGGATCTGCCGTTGGCGCTCTCGTTGGCACTTCGCCAGGTGGCGGATGGCGCATCGGACCAGATGAAGCCGCTGCAGGACACCTGATCAAGGCGTTCGGGGGAAACAACACATCCGGCCCGATTGATGTGGCGACGGCACGCAACGCATGCGCCAGCGCCAGCGGCAGGATGGACTTTGAATCCGAGACGTTCCTGGTACAGGAAGTGGCTCACACCCTGCGCGCCGATGGGTTCGACGCCAGCGAGGACGGAACGGGGCGCGGCACGCCGCTGGTGCCGGTGGCCTTCGCGCACCAAGGCGGCGGCGTGCAAACCACGCTTGGCTACGACCCGCACCTAGGCACTACGCCCACACTTTCGGTAGGCCAGACGCCGGCCGTGCACGCCGGCGCGCAGGTCCGCCGTCTGACTCCCATCGAGTGCGAGCGCCTGCAGGGCGCGCCGGACAACCACACGCTGATCCCGAACGCCAAGGGCAAGCCGATGGCCGACGGCCCGCGCTACAAGATGCTGGGCAACTCGTTCGCGGTGCCGGTGATCCGCTGGATCGGACAGAAGATCCAGGCGGCCGAAGCCTTCGCTCAGCAGTTGAAGGAGGTCGCATGACCTGGACCCGCACAAGCACCGACACGATGTCGTGCCCGCCGTGGCTGATCGCCAAGGGGTGGTTCATTGATGGGCCGTGCTACCGCCTGTTCCGCGCCGCGCGGCTGGTGGCGGTGTGCCCGAGTGCTGAGGCGGCGATGGCATTTACAAAGAGGGGGATTGCATGAAGATCGGAGAAGAGCGGGCCATGCCAGTTTGCAGCGGTGGAGATTTCCGTGAGGGAGGCCTAAGCAAACTCGAGCTGATAGCTGCGATGGCGATGCAGGGCTTATGTGCAAACCCTTCCCCCCAGGAATGCAACTTGGGGGAAGGAGAGAAAGCGAGGCGCGCGGTAGTTTTCGCCGACGCTCTCCTAGCCGAGCTGGAGAAGTCCCGATGAGCGAGAAGCCAGGAATAACCACGACGCTGGAAGAGCACATCGCCTTGAGGGCTGCGGTAAGTGGATCACTGCGCGCCTACGCCAATTCACTGGGTATAGATGTTGGATACCTAAGCAGGCTTGCGAGCGGCGAGAAGGACAACCCAAGCGAAGAGGTGCTGGAAAAGCTAGGTCTTCGGAAGACCGTGGTCTACACCACTATCCACGCGGACTCCGTGGCGACTCCGCTCATCACAAGGACGAAAAGCGCATGAGCCAGTGGCAGCCAATCGAGACGGCGCCGAAGGATGGGAGCTACATCATCCTCGGATACGCAGGAAGCCACTCCGAGGAGGGTCGCTGGATGGGTGATGCCAGTAAGAATCACTGGGGGGAGACGGGGTGGTTCTCAACTGACGCGAATGTGCTGTGTGACCACCCTAGTGAACCTACGCACTGGATGCCTCCCATCGACCCTCCGGCCCGGGCTGAAGGGGGTGTGGCGTGAATGTAGAACCGTGCGACTGGCAACTTGCCGGAGCCGAGCCCATGACCCGCAAGCAGCAGAAGATGCTAAACGCTGTCTGCGGCGACTTGGAACAGATCAACTGGCACGGCCACCGGCTGGATAAGGACGACTGGCGCCACACGCTCGCCGGCACGGTGCTTGGCTTCCGTTTCGTGCCAGGGATCAACACGGGGCAGGGACAGCCGGGGCTGGTGATGCTGGGCCGGTCAAGCTTGGACCTGTCGAAAACTCAGGCGGCCGAGGCGATCAATCTCGGCCTCGACATCGGCGATAGGCCAGAAGACCAGGGGCTGCGCTGCAAGCCTGTCCGATGGTCGGACGTTGTCCTGCTGGGGCAGGGCTTCAACCCGCGAGATTTCCGGGAGGCCGCATGATCCGCGACCTGATGAGGCTGCCGAAGCTGCGCAGCGAGGCCTACCTGGGCTGGGTGAGGTCGTTGCCGTGCTGCGGCTGCGGGGTGCAGGGCAGGGTGCACGCCCA
Source organism: Pseudoxanthomonas sp. JBR18 (assembly GCF_028198165.1). NCBI lineage: Bacteria > Pseudomonadati > Pseudomonadota > Gammaproteobacteria > Lysobacterales > Lysobacteraceae > Pseudoxanthomonas > Pseudoxanthomonas sp. JBR18. Next base: position 8,235 of record NZ_CP116339.1, on the reverse strand, counting down.
TCACTGCATCGCCGACCGGTATGGCAGCAGCAAGCACAGCGACCTGGCCTGCATGCCCCTATGCCCGGACTGCCACACCGAGCTGCATTCCGACTGGCCGGCATGGGAGGCGCGACAAGGCGCCCAGTGGCGGCACGTTTTCCAAACCCTAGACCGCGCGGCCTCAATGGGCGTGCTGGTCGTTGATGCCCGAGCGGCTAAGGAGCTGGCGTGACTGACCCAATCGGATGGCTAATCGCGATGTTCCAACTTGGAAAGGCGAAGCGTATCCAGCGCGAGCGCCCTTGCTGCGTATGCGGTGTCCTTGGGGCTACTTGCTGTCTTCCACTTCTGGGCAGCAAGCGGTTTTGTAGGCGCTGCGCCGCTTACATCATGTCGTGAGCGAGGACAAGATGAATCAAATCATAGCCAAGATGACCGGCGGTCGTCCGATGCGCATGGTCGAACCCTGCCTGTTCATCGACCGCGTCGTCGGACTACCGGTCGGCCTGTATGAGGACAAGTTCGGACGCATGTGGATGGCCTACGGTCCTTGGGGCATGGGGCGAGTGAGGTGGCGCGCATGAACCCCGCCAACATCGCGCGCGAGCCTGACCCCCGCTGGGTCGTCCCCGAGTCGATCCGCCTGGCGCTGCTGGAGGTCGAGGGCTGTCCAGCACCAGCACCCGAGGGCCTGGAGGTCATCGACTGCACGGGGGTGATGAAGGGGAACACGGATCTGGAGCCGGTCGAGTGAGCCAGCTGATCCTCCCGTGGCCAAGCAAGGATCTTTCGCCAAATGGCCGCGCGCACTGGTCAAAGAAAGCCAAGGCCACCAAACTTTCCCGGTTCGAGGCGGCGATGATCGCCCGGCACGCTGGGTGGCCGCTTCTGGCGCTGCCAGAGGGTCGCCTGCACCTGTGGTGGGACTTCTACCCACCGACCAAGCGCCTGCCCGACGACGACAACATGCTGGCCCGGTGCAAAGCGTACCGCGACGGGATCGCTGACGCGCTGGGGATCGATGACAAGCGCTTCGTGAGCCATCCATTCGTGAAAGACGAGTCCCGCAAGGGAGGCCAGGTGGTCGTGAGGATCACGGGAGGCCCTGGTGCCGCGGCCTGACACCTACGTCGAGCAGCTGAAGGTCTTGGAGCGCGCGACCCAGGCCGAGGCCGATCGCCTGCAGCGTAAGTTCGTTCGCAAGGACCGCGCGCACCCGTACCGCGAGAAAGCATCGCAATTGCAACGCAAGGCCGCGCTGTTGCGGCACGAGATCAAACGCAGGACACGAGAGGGGGACAAGTGATGCAGCGCAATGAACTTGAGGCGCGCCTTAAAGGCTGGGCGGATGAGTACGGCGGCGGGAAATACGAGCACGTCGGCTGGCATAGCCGGACAATGCTCCAGACCATCATCGAGCACCAGGGATTCATCCCGAGCAGCCGCGGCTATGTCCCGGTCCCGATCAGGTCTGCGGCGGATGAGGTCGAAAAGGCCGTCAACAGGATGGAGGCTGAAGGCTGGTTCAAGCAGGGCAGGGTGCTGCGCTGCGATTATTTTCTGCCGAATGCCCCGCTTGAGGTCCGGTTCCGTAATCTCCGCGCCATCGGGATCCAGCTCAGCAGGGCCAGCTACTACGACCACCTGGCCCAGGCGAAGGCCTATATCGCTGGCGCCCTTCAAGGACAGGCTTCTGCCGCTTGAGTCTAGACTAAAAGCCTGAAAACCTAGGCACGCTGAAATACTGACCTCGGCCAAAAGCCGGGGTCTTTCTGTTTCCGGCCTGCCGAATCCCCCGGTAGCGCCGAAGCCCGGCTGGGTCTCCCCGCCCAGGCCGGGCGCCCTACAAGCTCTCAGTGAGCTGACGGCCCTTCGGGGCGGCGGAACCGTAACCGCCATCCTTCCACGCCCGCATCCCTCGACGGACCAAGCATCTGCGCATGCCGTAGCGCGGACGGGCACCTATGCGAGTCACCCATGACCACGAAGAAGCCGACCGGCAAAAAGACCGCCGTCGGCGGGGCGATTACGGCCGCCGTCCTGGCTGCCGCGGCGCTCTTCGTGCAGCCGTGGGAAGGCCGCGAGTTCAAGCCGTACCGCGATGCTGTGGGCGTGCTGACCGCATGCGACGGGCATACCGGCCCGGACATCCAGGCAGGCAAGACCTACACCGCGGCCGAGTGCGACGTCTGGCTGATGAGTGACATAGGCCGCGCCTACAGCCAGGTGCGTCTGTGCATCTCTGTGCCGCTGAACCAGAACCAGGCCGTCGCGTTCACCTCGGCGGCCTACAACCTCGGCCCCAGCGTGGTCTGCGGCTCGACCCTGCAGCGCAAGGCAAACGCGGGCGACCTGGCCGGAGCCTGCGCCCAGTTGGACCGGTGGGTCTACGCCAAGGGCCAGAAGCTGCGCGGCCTGGTGCGGCGCCGCGCCGCGGAGCGTGCGCTATGCGAAAGCTGAAGGCCAAGCTCGACGACAAGCTGGTGCCGGCGTGGAAGCGTCCCTGGCGCTACTGGTCGGTCATGGTGCTGGCGGTGCTGGGCGCGTTCCCGGACATCTACAACGTCCTGGCCGAGTCCGACCGCTATGCGGCGATCCCGGACGGGGCGAAGTGGGGCATCCGCATCTTGGTGCTTGCCGGATACGTCGCTCGCATGTGGAAGCAACCGAGGGCTGAGCGATGACCCCGCGCCGCCGCGAGCCATCGAAGCCGTGGTGGCACGCGCACATCGGGCTGATCTGGAGCCTGGCGCTGGTCGCCGGCGGTGGCTTCCTGGCCGTCAAGGTGCAGCTCGCCCAGCAGCAGACGGCCATCGACCGGGCCACGCCGTCGCGGAACCGGGAAATCGATTCATTGGAAAGGCGGATTGCCGCCCTGGAGAACCGGCGCTGTGACCAGTAAGTCGCACAAAGACGCCCTGTCAGGCCTGCAGAAGGCCCTCACGCTGATCGACACGCGCAACGCGCGCCCGACAGCGGGACTGCTGGACGCCCTGCGGACGATGGTCGCCGATGCGATGGAGATCATCCGCGAGCGCGACCCGGCCACCCGCAGCGCCCTGCTGGCCGTGGCCATGCTGGTGGAAAGCACTGAGGTGGTGCAGGTCGTGCGCAACGGGCAGAAGGTCACCAGGGTCAAGATCACAGACCAGCTCGCCTACAACTGGGCGATGCACCGGATCCACGAAATGGCGGCTGCGGCATGAGGCGGATCCTGAAGACCACCGTCGCGTGGCTGGGCGGTCTGCTGTGCCGCCACGACCTCCACGCCTACGAATGGGGGCCAATGCCCGGCGACGGCTGCTACTGCGCCCGCTGCGGGATTCCCCGTGAGGACCAGCGATGAACACCACGATGATCAAGCTGCTGCTCGCGGCCGCCTGGTCGGTCGCCATGTTCGGCGCCGGCTGGGCCTGGCGCGGCGACAGGGCAGAGCGGGACGTGGCCACCCAGCAGGGGCAGGCCGCCACCGCCCAGGCCCAAGCCCAGGCGGATACCCGTATCCAGGAACACCAGCAGGCCCAAGCCACCCAGGTGGCCTCAGACAGCGCCGACGCGCGCGAGGAGAAGATCAATGCGGACTACGAAGCGCGTCTCACGGCTGCTCTTGCTGGTCGTGATGCTGAGCTCGGCCGGCTGCGGCAGCTTTGGGCAGCCAAAGACGCCACCGCCCGTCTGTCCAGTGATGCAGCCGCTGCCGCAGAAGCTGGTGAAGAAGACCGACTACGCCGAGCAAGTGCGGCGCGAATTGTACGAGCCGTCGAGCTCGCCCAGTCCGAGCGGAACGAGGCTATCGACCGATACGAGGCCGCCCGCTTCAGCCGGGAAGGAGTGAAACCGTGACCAGGCAGGCCAAGGACCAGGCGCCCAAGTCCAAGGGCGGACGGCCGAGCCTGTACACGCCTGAGCTGGCCGACGCCATCTGTGACGCCATCGCGGAGGGGGAAAGCCTCCGGCAGGTGTGCATGCGTGACGGCATGCCAGACCGCCGAACCGTAGAGCGGTGGATGGAGGTGGATGCCAGTTTCGCCGCCAAGTGCGCGCGCGCGCGCGAGGATCAGGCAGAGGTGCACCACGACCAGATGGGTGAGATAGAGGCGGACGTGCTGTCGGGCGCACTGGATCCGAAGGCGGCAAACGTCGTCCTGACCAACAAGCGCTGGCGCATGGAGAAGTTGGCGTCCAAGCGCTATGGCCAGCGTCTCGCCGTGGACCACGACGTGGTTGGCAACCTGGCTGACCGGCTCAAGGCGGCACGTGAACGCACAGCTGGCGGCTGATCCCGAGCAGGAGCTGATCGAGGCGGTCGCCTCGTTCCAACTGGACCCGCTGGGCTACGTGCTGTTCGTCTTCCCCTGGGGGGAGAAGGGCACGGCCCTGGAGGGCAAGACGCTGCGCAAGTGGCAGCGCAAGTTCCTGGCCAGGGTCGGCGAGAAGCTGCGCGCGGGAGCTGCCGATGCGGGCGAGGTGATCCGCATGGCCCGGGCGTCCGGCCACGGTATCGGCAAGTCCGCGCTGGTGGCGATGCTCATCAAGTGGGCTTTCGACACCTTCGAGGACACGCGCGGGGTCGTCACGGCCAACACCGACAACCAGCTCAGGACCAAGACCTGGGCCGAGGTGTCCAAGTGGCACGAGATGAGCTTGACGCAGCACTGGTCGACGCTGACGGCCACGGCGCTGATCAGCAAGGCGCCCGGGCACGACAAGACCTGGCGCATCGACGCGGTGCCCTGGTCGGAGAGCAACACCGAGGCGTTCGCCGGCCTGCACAACGAAGGCAAGCGGCTGCTGCTGATCTTCGACGAGGCGTCCGCCATCGCCGACAAGGTGTGGGAGGTGGCCGAGGGTGCGCTTACGGACAAGGACACAGAGATCATCTGGGCCGCGTTCGGCAACCCGACCCGCAACACCGGCGAGTTCCGCGAGTGCTTCCGCAAGCACGCCCGGCGCTGGGACTGCGAGCAGATCGACACCCGGACGGTGGAAGGCACCAACTTGGTCGAAATGCAGGCCATGGTGGACGAGTACGGCGAGGACTCGGACCGGGTCAAGGTCCGTATCCGCGGCCTGTTCCCGTCGATGTCGGCCAAGCAGTTCATCTCCGAGAAGGACGTGGATGCGGCCTACGGGCGGCACCTGCGGCCGGAACAGTACAACTTCGCGCCGAAGATCCTGACGCTGGACCCGGCCTGGGAGGGCGACGACGAGCTGGTGTTCGGCCTGCGGCAGGGCCTGATGTTCCGCGTGCTGCGGACCATGGGAAAGAACGACAACGACGTGCTGGTGGCCACGATCCTGGCGCAGCTTGAGGACGAGCACAAAGCCGATGCGGTGTTCATCGACGCCGGCTACGGCACGGGCATCAAGTCGGTCGGCACGACCTGGCAGCGCGACTGGCGCCTGGTCTGGTTCGCGGCTGATGCCGGCGACCGGGGTTGCCTGAACAAGCGCGCCGAGATGTGGAAGCTGACCCGTGACTGGCTCAAGGAAGGCGCGGCGATCGAGGAGGATCCGCAGCTGCGCGACGAGCTGACGGCCCCGGAAACCGTCGCCCGCCTGGACGGGAAGATCCAGATCGAGAGCAAGAAGGACATGAAGAAGCGCGGGCAGCCCTCGCCGAACCGGGCCGATGCGCTGGTGATTTCGTTCGCCTACCCGGTCCAGGCAAAGCCTCGCTTCCCGGACGGCACGCCGATGGCCATCCGCGATCAAGACAACTACGCCGCCGGCAATGCCGATGGCCCCTACAACCCGATGAGGTGAAACCGATGGAAATCCAGCGAGTGAAGATCGGCGACGCCGATATGTACGCCGTGACAGACCCTGGCAATCCGGGCCCGCCGGTGATTGTGGACGCGGCCCTGGCTGACCTGGCGGGAGACCGCGATGCCTTCCTGGCCGGCGAGTTCAATCGCGTCCGGAGCGCCTGACCATGTGCAGCAGCAAGCCCAAGGTGAAGCCCGTGGCCGCCGCGCCCGTCGTCAGCCCGGTCACCATCGATGACGCCGCTGTCGCCGAGCGTGACCGCGAGCGCCAGCGCCAGCGTGTCCGCTCCGGCCGGCAGTCCACCATCCTCGCCGGCAACACCGGCGCGCCGCCGACCACGTCGGCCAAGACCGCACTGGGGCAGTAAGCGATGACCGAGCTCACCGAACTGCGGCAGCACTGTGATCGCCGCAAGACGGCGATGCGCGATGAGCTGAACGATTGGCTTCCTGACTGGCGCCAGATCTCCGAATACATCGACCCGGCACGCGGCCGCTTCCAAGAGAAGGACGGCAAGCCGTGCAAGCGGAACCGCACGAAGATCATCAACAGCAAGGCGACCGAGGTGCTGCGGGTGATGACCGCGGGCATGACCTCGCACATGACCAGCAAGGCGCAGCCCTGGTTCAAGCTGGCCACCCCGGATGCGCAGCTGTCGGAGCTGTTCGGTGTGCGCGTGTGGCTCGACGAGGTGGCCCAGCTGATCCGCGACACCCTGGCCAAGTCGAACTTCTACAAGGCCATGCCGGTGGTCTACACCGAGGACGGCATGTTCGGCGTCGCGCCCATGCTGGTGCTCCAGGACAATGACGAGGTGGTGCGGTTCTATTCGCTGACTGCCGGCACCTATGCCATCGGCCTGGACGATCAGGGCCGCGTGGACAGCCTCTGGCGCTGCTACCAGAAGACCGCGCGCCAGCTCAAGGACCGCTATGGCGAGGACAAGCTGCCCGTGGCGGTGCGCCACGCCCTGAAGCAGAACGGCGACCAGAAGTTCACCGTGGAGTCGCTGATCGAGGCGAACCCCGACGCCCGCCCTGGCATGGGACCGCTGGGCCTGCAGGCGCCGAAGTTCCGGCCCTACCGCGAGGTGGTCTGGATCGTGGGCCAGCAGGGCGATGGCCACGGCATCCTGGACATCGGTGGGCATTACGAGGCGCCGTTCGTGGTGGCGCGGTGGAACCCGGTTGCCGAGGACATCTACTCGGCCTCGCCAGCGCTGGACTGCTTGGGCGACATCAAGCAGCTCCAGTACCTGGAGGGCGAAAAGCTTCGGCTGATCGACCTGCTGGGCAAGCCGCCGCTGTCGCTGCCCGAGTCGCTGCGCAACAAAGGCGCAAGCCTGGCCCCGGGCGCCAAGACCTACCTGCCAGACGATGCCCATGGCGCGAAGGCCGAGGTGCTGTATCAGCCGAGTTACGCCGCCCTGCAGCAGGTGCGCGAGGAGATCGCCACGATCGAAACCCGCATCGAGAACGCGTTTTTCTACAACCTGTTCCTGATGCTGCAACAGCTCGGCGATCAGACCGGCCGCACCGCCTACGAGATCGCGCAGCGCCGCGAGGAAAAGGCCGCAGTGCTCGGGCCGACGCTGGAGTCGCTGACCGACGAGGTGCTGGACCCGGTCGTGGTGCGCGTCTACCGGCTGCTGGAGCGCGCCGGCCGCATCCCGGAGGCGCCCGAGGCGCTGAACAACATCCCGCTGAAGATCGAATACACCTCGATCCTTGCCCAGGCGCAGCGGGCAAACACCAATGGCACGATCGAGCGCGCCGTCATGTTCATCGGAAATCTGGCGCAGGCCACCGGCAGCCCGGACGTGCTGGACAAGCTGGACGCGGATCAGACCGTCGATGTCTACACGCGCGGGATCGATGTCCCGGCGTCGATGATCCGCTCCGACGACGCGGTGGCCGGCATCCGCGAGGCGCGCGCGCAGCGGGAGCGGATGGCGCAGCTGGCCCAGATGGCGCCGGCGCTCAAGGACGGTGCTCAGGCGGTCAAGGCGGCCAGTGACGCCGTGCCGCAGGAAGGATCGATCGCGCAGACGCTGAGCACCGCGCTTGCTGGAGGCGCCCAGTGACGCATCCGCTAAGCCGCAACGATGCAGCCGAACGCACGGCCAAGCTGCTGGAGGACGCGCAGTTCCGCCAGTTGCAGGACGACGTGCGCGCGGTGCTCGAACAGCCGGCCGCCCGGCGCTTGGTCTGGTCCTTCGTGCAGGCCATGAACATCGACGGCTCGCCCTTCAACACCAACGCCATGGCCCAGGCGCGCGCCATCGGCCGGCAGGAGGCGGCGCAGTGGTGGCTGCGCGCCATCCGCGACAACTGCCCGGAGCGCGAGCCGCAGATGCGCGCCGAAGCGAACAAGGCACTGAAACAGCTGCAGCAGCAGCTCACCGCAGCAGAGGGCAACGACGATGACGACTGAAAACTCAGCCGAGACCGGCAATCAAAATCCCGGGGAAGGCGAGCAGAACAC